>NZ_JACJSH010000099.1:0-15785 GCF_014698055.1 Nostoc sp. FACHB-133 | reverse complement strand
TCTTTTGGATGAGAGATAAAAGGAACATGACTGGAGTTAACTTCGGTTGTCTTAGCATTAATCCGTTTAGCCATAAATCGTTGAAGTTCAGGGTTGATGGCCCGATCGCTTTGAGTCACGAGAAACCAGGAAGGAATGGTTTTCCAAGCGATTTCATTCACTGATTGCTCAAACGCTGCGCTGGCGATCGGCTTTTGGGTTGCTGCCATCACTCGCGCCTCAGCCTTCGATACATCCTGGGCAAAAAAATCGTGAAACTTCCCGCGATCGACATAGAGGAAGTTTGCAGCATCAGACACGATCGCCGTGCTAATCGGAGGTGCTGCGTACTTTTTATTCAAATCACTCGTCTTTTCACCGACATCTGGTGCGAAAGCATTAACATAAACCAGAGCTTTCACCTGTGGATTGCCAGCCGCTGCACCCGTAATCACATTTCCACCATAGGAATGTCCAACTACTACAACAGAACCTTTTTGATTGTCAATCACCCGCTTCGTCGTTGCCACATCATCAGCAAGCGAGGTGAGAGGAATCTGTACAGCAGTCACTCTGTAGCCATCCTGCTCCAACAATGGAATAACATGTTGCCATGATGTACCGTCAGCAAAAGCCCCATGAACGAGAACGATCGCAGGTTTAGAGTTGGATGCTTGAGGTAATTCCTTGGAGGTGGCTGGTGTTGAAAGCATTGATATTCCAACAACAACACTTAATGTAAATAACCACAGCAACAATTTTTGAACTTTTTTCCATGTAAAAACTATCATTGCGATCGCCTCTGTATTCTTGCTAAATTGCTGAAATCTCTGATTCTTGTCGTTAATCATTTGCAGCAACAATGGCTGCCATTATCTGCTCAACAGTCCAGCGATCAAGATAGCGAATTCCATTAATAAACAAAGCGGGTGCAGCCTCCACTCCACTTCGCAGTCCACCTTCGATATCTGCATTGATCCGAGCAGCATAAGTTCCCCTGGATAAATCCTGCAAAAATTGAGAAATATCAAGTCCTAAACGATTGGCGTACTCTACTAGATAGCCATTTTCTAACTCTTGTTGATGAATGAACAATAGCTCATGCATTTGCCAAAACTGCCCTTGAGCCGCAGCGGCTTCCGCAGCTTCCGCAGCTCGTTGAGCATGTGGATGAATCTGTACCTGAGGAAAATGACGGAAGATAAAACCTAAATTGTTTTCTCCAAACGAAACCTTTAATTGCTGCCCGGCAACTTTAATCAATCGATAGACATTAGCACTTTGAAAACATTCATAATCTCCATACATGACGAAGACTACAGCAGCATTCAATGCACCTTGAATATGATCCTGGGTTGAAGGCAGAACGAATAAAGAACGATTATCACGGCCGTAGGTCATGTTTCGGTTTGTATTAAGCAATACTTTTGCCTTACAACCCAACTGCGCTAACGTTGCTATGGATTTAATATAAACAATTGACCCTCTTTTGTAGTCCACTCTGGGTTGACATTTTTATACAATCGAGTGATGGATGAACCCGTCCATCTCGCAGTGGAAGGTTGTCTACAACTAAAGTTGGAATTTGGATACCAACTTTAGTACAGCTTACAAACTGACAATCCCACGCTTAACAGCAGTAATCACGGCTTGTGTGCGATCGCTCACGCCCAGTTTGCTCAAAATCCGATTTACATGCGATTTGACAGTACTTTCACCAATAATCAAATCAATCCCAATTTCTTGATTACCCATTCCTTGTGCCATCAAACGCAGCACTTCCAACTCTCGTTCACTCAGTTCTGGATTGTTCATTCGCTGCAATAATTTTGCGCCCACTTCTGGCGGAATGTATTTCTGACCATTATGAATGGCGCGAATCGCATTCAAAAGCTCGCCAAGTTTAGAATCCTTAAGCAGATAGCCTTGAGCGCCCGCCTGTAAACCGCGATAGATATCTTCATCGCCATCGTAGGTTGTGAGTACCGCGATCCGAGCCTGCTTAAATTCAGCACAAATAGCTATAATGGCTTTAACACCTGCCATTTTGGGCATTCGTAAATCCATTAGTGTAACATCAGGTTGGTATTCTCGAAACGCGGCGATCGCCTGCTGCCCATCTTCAACTTGAGCGATCACTGTCATTTCTGGATCGCGGTTAATAATAGTTGTCAATCCTTGCCTGACAATGGAATGATCGTCAACAATCAAAACCCGAATATTTGTTGATTGGCTCATAATTATTCAGAATTAGAAATTGAGCTACTACAGGTTGCGTTTGTAACCAGTGCATTTTTAATATTCTCACTCTCGATTTACAATGACAACAATTTCTGTTCCTTGCCCAGGTTCGCTCTGAATACTCAGTTGCGCTCCAAGGTGTTCTGCTCGCTCGCTCATTCCCAGCAATCCAAATCCGCCAGATGGTATCCTAGCAACCCCAAAACCCCGTCCATCGTCTTTAACGCGCAGAATACATTGTGTATTATCGTACACCAACTCTATACGAATTTCGCCAGCATCAGCGTATTTTATGGCATTGGTTAATGCTTCCTGTCCAATTCGTAGTAAGTTATTTTCAACCTCGGCTGGTAAGGAATAGGCTGTGCCTTTTATTTCGTAGATCACAGAGGTATCAGTATTAGATCTCATTTGAGCCATAAGGCAATGAAGGGCAGTATGTAAATTGCCCTCCTCCAATAGCTGGGGACGGAGTGCTGCCACTGATCGACGAGCCTCGGCAAGTCCGGTTCGTGCCAATTCATCAATCATTTTCAGATGTGCCTGGGTCGCTTCTAAATCATCCGTTAGCACTTGTGTCGCTGCTTGGATATGCAGTAAAATGCCTGTAAAAGATTGCGCTAGAATGTCGTGGATTTCCCGTGCCATGCGGTTGCGTTCTTCCAAAACAGACGCTGCTTCTGCGTATTCGCGATCGCGTAGCGCGGCGTCAAGCCGTTCGGTAATGTCCTGCCCAATACCGATACTCATACCGTGACTCAGCCCAATACCTGCCCAGGAAGTCTCTACATAGCTACCGTCTTGAGTCCTAATTTTGAAGTCCTGCCATTTCCCAGTCCCTGCGATCGCGTGTTCCACAACCTGCTGGCAACACTTCTGATCAAGATAGTATTCTGCTAATCGGTCAAGGTCTTCTAATTCTGAATCAGACCAACCCAGGACGCGTTCTAATTCCCGGTTGACTAATTGAATCTGACCTTTTGCATCATAAAGAACCACCATAACCGGAATGTGGTCAAAAATCGTTTGCAGAAGTTCTTTCTGCTGCCGCAGTTTCAAGGTCCGTTCAGCAACCTGCTTCTCTAAAGTTCGATTATAATCTGCTAAGAGTTTTTCAGCCTGTTTGCGTTCCGTGATGTCCTCAAGGGCATCGATAGCATAGGCAATGTTGCCTTTAACATCATAGATAGGCGTTGCCCGAGTCTCTAAATTGATAATCTTGCCGTTTATATGGATTTCTATGTCATTAGCTGTTGCACTCCTGCCCCTTAATGCCTGCACCAGAGGCAAGTTCTCTATAGGGTACTCCTGATGAGTGCCGGCTTTATAGACTTGATAAATTTCTGACAATTGCTCGGTAGTAGCATCCCACTTGACTTCTTTGCCAAATATCTTTTTTGCCTTCTGATTAATGTAGTAAGGTTTGCCTTCTGCATCCAACACTCCCACACCCACTGGCATTGCTTCCAAAAACTGTATCAAGCGGCTCTCGTTCTCCTGAAGTTTGGTAATCAGTACAGCTTGCTCACAATTTAATTTTGCTAGCTCCTGATTCATTTGCTGTAGTTGCACATTTTGTTGAGCTAACTTTTTATCCTGAAGATAGCTATTAACTGCTTCTTTTACTGTCAATCTTAGGTCTTCAGTTTCCCAAGGTTTGGCAATGTAACGATATAATTTGGCATACTTGATTGCATTACCCACTGCTTCCAGACTAGGTTGCCCTGTCAGCATAATTTTCAGGGTTTTGGGCGATATGGCATGAATACGCTTTAATAATTCATCCCCTTTAATATTAGGCATGAGGTAATCGACAATGACCACAGGAACTTCATACTGTTCTTCTAGCAATTCTGATAGTAACTGTAGCGCTTCTTCACTGGATTGGGCCGTTTCAATGAGGTATTCATCTCCTAGTGTTTTTTGCAGCTCTACTTCCAGACTATCAAGGATTGTCTGTTCGTCATCAACACATATAATGACAGGTTTACTCATAAGTTTTAGTCACTCATTTTGTGCTATGCCAGACTTAATGGTTTCAATGAGTTTCTTATTATTCCAAGGTTTTGGCAAATAAGCATATAAGTTAGCTTGAGTTATAGCTCGTTCAATTGCTTCTTTATTAGCTTGTCCTGTTAGCATTATTGTAATAATATTTGGGTATTCTCTGTGAATAACGATCAGAAATTGATCTCCCTTCATACCGGGCATTAACCAATCAGAGATAATTACTATGATTTCTATCCCATCCTCTATGAGTTCCTGAAGGAGTTCCAGGGCTTCTTCGGCACTTTCAGCAAATTCATACAGGTAAACATTATCAAAGGCTCTTCGGAGTTCTAGCTCAAGACTTTCTAATACGACTGTCTCATCATCAACACATAAAATTGCTGACTTAGACATCGCTAGTCTCCTCGTTTAGATTGATGGGCAATAATACGGTAAATATAGTTTTACCAGGCTTCGAGGATACTTCAATTTTTCCTTGATGTTTTGCAACAATATTCTTGACGATATCTAATCCCAAACCACTGCCTTCCCCAGCAGGTTTTGTAGTAAAGAATGGCTCAAAGATTCTCGGCATAATTTCAGGAGGGATACCTTTGCCATTATCAGTGATGCTGACCAGCAAATTCGCGGTTTGCTGTGTCACATCAATCGTTAAGGTTCCGTTGTTGTTCATCGCTTGCAGGGCATTGTGGATGAGATTTGTCCAAACTTGGTTGAGTTCATCGGGATAGCACCATATCGAGGGCGACTCACCATAGTGTTTAATGACTTCCACCCCGTGTTTAATTTGGTTCTGATAAAGTATTAATACAGTTTCAATTCCCTCAATGATATTTGCCTGTACTTTTAACCCCGAATGGTCATAGCGGGCATAGATTTTTAGGGCAGATACGATTTTGGTAGCTTTTTCTGTGGCAGCGGCGATGGTTATCGTGCTTCTCTGTACTGTAGCAAATTGATAAGCAGTTTTTAAGATATTTTCGCTCTGTGGATCCTGTAACAATGGCAAAAAGGGTTGAATATTGTCATACACGCCGATATTTACCAGGGTGCTGGCAAGGGTATCAGCATTTTCAATCGACTGCAACTCTAGTTGATGCTGCAAATCTCGTTTAAATTGACGTTTTTCTTTGCTAGATAAGGAGGGGGTTTGTTGGGCTGACTTTTGCAGAAGAGCAAAAAAATCATGCTGACGTTCTCTTGAGAGTCCTTGAAAAAATTCGGGTAACTTTTTGAGGTTTTCAGTTAAGAATTCGGAAATATTCACCACAGATGAGCGAATTGCACCCACTGGGTTATTCACTTCATGAGCCACCCCGGCAATCAGTTGTCCTAGGGCACTCATTTTTTCAGATTGAATTATTTGGGACTGAGTGCGCTGGAGTTCGCTCAAGGCTTGTTCTAGCAATTTGGCTTTAGTTTGCAGTGAAGAACGCGATCGCTCCAATTGGGCTTCTGCTTGCAGGCGTTCTGCGATTTCCTGTTGCAGCATTTGATTCGATTGGGCTAGCAGTTGATTAGAATCGGAAATTGCAGCCGTTCTCTCCTCCACCCGTCTTTCTAACTCCAATGTAAGTTTCCTGAGAGTTGACTCCGCGCGATCACGTTCTTTAATTTCCTGTTCCAAACGCTCATTCTGCTCTTTTAGCCTCTTGGTCATGTATCGTAGGCTCAGGTGAACCGTGACACGGGCTAAAACCTCTTCAGCATCTAGCGGCTTTGTGATGTAATCCACCGCCCCGAAACTTAAACCTCTGACCTTATCTACCGTTTCAGAAAGCGCGGTCATAAAAATCACTGGGATGTCTTGAGTTGGTGGCGATGTTCTCAAGCGGCGGCAAGTTTCAAACCCATCTATTCCAGGCATAAGTACGTCTAAGAGAATGAGATCGGGAAGAGCATATTTGACTTTGTTAAGAGCACTTTCGCCATTTTCAGCTACCAAGACTTTGAAGCCAGAGTCAGATAACAATTCAAATAGTATTCCTAAACTAGCAGGCGTGTCATCTACTATTAAAATGATACCTTTTTCATTGGCTACTCCAGTCATTTACTCTCTCCTATATTGTTTGATAAATTCCTGGAGTTGTAGCTCTTTAAAACCTTTCGCTAATTGACGCAGATGAGAGGCAAATGGTATCAAATTTTCATTCAATTCCAGGTGTTCAGCTCGCTTCATAATACCTCTGATGTCGCCGATGACTGCTAGCTCAAACAGGACAGCAATTTCTTCTGGTGGCGGTGCAACCAGAGGTTTTGTTTCCAATCTATGTGTTGGAAGGGAGTTAGTTACTTGAGCGGCATTACTCTCCTGATAAATCCATTCTAGTTTCAAATATAGTTGTAACTTTTCTAAAAGCTCCTCTAACTTTATGGGTTTAGGGAGAAAATCATTGCAACCTGCCTCAAAACTTTTTTGTTGCTCCAAATCAAAAACACTACTTGAGGTAGCAATCACCACGACATTGGGTTGCAACTGCCGAATCTGACGGGTAGCTTCTAAGCCGCTCATTATCGGCATTTTCAAGTCCATAAAAATAACATCAGGTTTTAAATCACGCGCCTTATTTAAACAATCCTGACCATCCGTTGCTGACACAATTTCAAATCCTAAAGGTTGCAGCATACCAACTAGAACCAACCAATTTTCCAACTTATCGTCTGCTATCAAAACTTTGCGTCTTTCACCTTTATAACCAATAATTGTACGTTGTTCTCCTTGGTTAACATGAGTCGGTTGCTCAACTTCCGGCAAATCTAAGTCAAAGAAGAAAACGCTTCCTTTTCCTAAAGTACTCTTCACCTTCAATTCGCCGCCCATCATCTGAACTAATTGACGGCTAATTGTCAGTCCCAATCCTGTTCCTTCAATTTTGCGACTGTGATCTAGCACCTGCTGGAAGGGCAAAAATATTTTTTCTAATTGCTCAGTTGCTATACCAATGCCTGTATCTTGTACCTGAAATCTCATTTTGCCGTCATAATACCCAACTTTGAAAGTTACTCCGCCGATATCGGTAAATTTGACAGCATTACTGAGTAAATTAATCAACACTTGTCGCAACCGCTTCTCATCGCCTTTAACACCCATAGGCAGTGGGGTGAGAGGCTCGTAAATCAAGAAAATTCCTTTTTCTTTCGCCCGAATGTGGCAAATTTCAGTAATTTCTTTGAGAAATTTCGGAAAACGAAAATCACTTGAGTAAAGTTCCATTTTCCGGGCTTCAATTTTAGATAGGTCCAAAATGTCATTAATTAGGTTGAGTAGGTGGTTGCCGCACTGGTAAATGATGTCAAGACTATCTTTTTCTAGAGCGATTAAACTTTTGTCTCGTTTAAGGATTTGGGTATAACCCAAAATGCCGTTGAGCGGTGTTCTTAGTTCATGGCTCATGTTGGCGAGAAATTCGCTCTTGGCACGGTTAGCAGATTGTGCGGCATCTTCAGCTTTTTGCAGATGCAGATTTTTTTCCTGTAATTCCAGCGTGCGCTCTTCTACTTTTGCTTCTAGGGTGGTGTTGGCTGATTCTAAATCGGTATAGAGACGAGCATTTTCAATTGAAATCGCCGCTTGAGATGATAGGAGTTTTAAAACTTTTAACCTAGCAGGGGTAAAAGCATCTGCCATCAAATTATTCTCAAAATAGACAACGCCACCCAAATGGCCTTGATTGACAAGCGGCACGCACAAAATAGATTTTGTTTGATGCTCTTTGATATAAGGGTCAAGTGTAAAATTACCTTCACGAGTTGCATCATTTAAAACTACATTTTCCTTGGTACGGACGACATAGTTGATGATTGATGCAGGTAGACGGTCATTAATGGGAATTGACTGTAACACCTTTATACTGCTACGGCTACTAGATATAGTGTCAGAATGCACCTCGCCAGAAGCTTCAATTACCAATTTCCCTGCTTTGTCCAAAATGAGAAAGCCTGTTTGCGCCCCGGCATTCTCAATAAGAATCTTCATCAAGGAACTGAGTAATTTATCGAGTAAAATTTCACCAGAAATCGCTTGGGATGCTTTCATCACCGTAGCTAAATCTAAAGCGCTGTCTGAACTACTAGAGGTGGTTCCATAAGTTGTGTTGATTGGCATGTGAGCCATGCCCGACGGCTGAGGAAAGAACTGCGGATAGCGAGTTTCTAAATCTTTGACCTTTGCAGTTGCTCCCCAGCGTTCATAGCAGTAATGTGCTTCCTTCATGTAGGTTTGAGCAATCTTTTCTCTACCGCGAGATAGGTAAAATTTGGCAGCTAATTCATAAGCTAATGCTTCTTCTTGGATATATCCATTTTCCCTGGCTCCTTGGATAGCTTGTTCGTAGAATTCTTCTGCCTCAAGCAACTGACCTAGAACTTGTGCCGTCTCTGCTTGCACTAGATTATATTTATGCAAATAATTCATGGGCGCGTAATGTGCCCATTGTTTCATTTTCTCCTGGCTAAAGGCAACTTTTGTGAAGATTTCCGACTGCGCTTGAGTGCTGCTTTCGGGGTATGTTGCGAGTCTTGCCAGAGAATCATAGAGGTAGTACAAAGGAACAAAAGGTGTCGGTGTGACGCTGATCAAATAACCTTCCGCTATGGTCGAGTTTTCAACTGCCTGAGCATACTCAGAAAATAGATAGCATAGGAAAAGTTTGTTGAAATGTACCAAAAAGATTGCGGTTCCATCATTGACTGCTTTGTGTTGTGGTAGTCTAATCTCCTCATTGTAGAATTCGCCAACTAGACGGTAGGAATTGATTGAGCATCCTATCAAATTTGAGACAGATTGCTGAAATATTTCCTGCCAGCTGAGTACTGCTTCCCGTTTGAGTTGACGGATTGCTTCATTGTATGTTTTTATCTCGCGTTCAACCTCCACGAGTCCCTTTCCGAGGACAAAGGATTGAGAGCAGTACGCTTGAGCGCAGTAGGCGGCAAACTCTAAATCTCCAGTTTCTAGCCCACTTTGATAGCCTTCTAGGAATGGCTGCAATATTTCTCTAATATGTTCTTTCCAGTGGATGATGAAGAGATTTACGAACAGCAATGTCCGAGCTTTGAGTGAATGGGTATTCGGCTGTGACAACAGCCTTAAAGCAAGCTGTCCAAACTGGTAGCCCGACTCGATGTTTCTTACCATCCCACAAAGAATTAACCCAAAGGTAGCATACGCACACGGAGACACAAAAGCATTGCCATATTGGATTGATAAGTTGACCTGTTTAGATGCAAGTAGAGGCACTAAATCAGGAGCAGCAATTTGGGCGGCAATCGTTATGCTTAATAAGATTCGCATCGCCGCCAACTTGTCTGCTCCGGTCATTTGGGGCAAATGAATCAAGTCGCTGATCGGTTTCTCACTCAAGAGGGATGTGATTATGTCTAGTTCAAGGTACATATCCGACTGACTGGGCCTTTCGGGAAAACTGATTCCCAGTTGCTGCAAAACTTGCAACGCAGTATTGATTGCTTTCAACGGCTGGCTTTGCGCCATGCAAGTTTGAATTTTAACTTCATAAGCTTTCACTTTGTCTAGAATAGTTTTTGCTTGTTGCAGGACAACCGTTGCCCATTTCTCCATCTCATTGAAGTGACCGCAGAGGTACGCTGCTTCTGCGGCTGACTCATGTAAAGCCAAAGTGATTTCATACTGACGTTGCCAACTATTCAGCGGCAGCAATTCTATCGCTGTAGTTAAATATATTTTGGCAGCATCATAAGCTGTAGCTGCTAAAGCTTTCTGACCTGCCATCAAATTTAATTTGGCTATTTTATCTCGTTTTTCTTGCTCAGTAACAAGTTTAATGCCAATATTCAAATGATCGGCTATTTTAAATATCTTGTCTAATAACGTTTCCGGCTTAGTATTATATAATAGCAAACTACCAATTTGTAAGTGAATTGCTTGGTTTTGCGACTCCTCAACCAAGGCATAAGCGGCTTGTTGTACCCGGTCGTGCAGGAATTTATAATTTTGAATTAATAGTTCTTCATCTAACTCGGATATAGGCGAAATTAACCCTGAATGAAGTGCCTCTGCTAAGTCTACGAAAGTTTCTCTAGGCGATTTTTCACAAAGAATCGAAAGGGTGTTTAAGTCAAATTCCGCGCCTACACAAGCTGCCAATCGTAAAACTTGCTGCGTTGCATCTGGCAGTTTTTTCAACTTGCTAATCATCAACTCCACCACATTGTCGGTGATGTCTTTTGCTTCAATTTGATCCAGTTCCCAATACCATTTTGGATTTTGAAGCGACCGTTTGCGTTTTTCCTCCGAAAACTCTCCATGAAAGTTAATCGGCGACTTGGATTGTGGATTATTTATCTTAAACTCTAGTTGCAAATTCTCAGGGAGGTTAAAGGTAATGAGGTTTTCCGCATACAGGGTTTTGAGAAACTCATTCACAAAGAAAGGATTACCACCAGTTTTACGCAACAGCAATTTAGCCAAGGGTAAACTCGTGCTAGTGTCAGTGTATAGTGTATCAGTCAGCAGGTGACTAATATGCTCTTGTTTTAAAGGTGCTAACGTAATCTGGTTAATATCTACCCCTTCTTTTCTTAGCCCCTCAAGCATCATCAATGAATGATTTGGGTTAACTTCGTTATCTCGATACGCTCCAATCAGAAAAAGGTATTGCGACTCGCTATCCGTCATCATCAACTGAATTAATTTGAGAGTCGCCGAATCTACCCACTGCAAATCGTCCAGAAAGATGACCAAAGGATGCTCTTTCCTACAGAACGCTCTTATAAACTTTTGAAAGACTATATTGAAACGGTTTTGCGACTCGGTTGACCCGACTTCTGGCACGGATGGCTGTTTGCCGATAATGAGTTCGACTTCAGGAATGACATTAATAATGACTTGACCGTTAACCCCCAAAGCCTCTGAAATTTTGTTTTGCCATTGTTGCAGTTGCACTTCACTTTCACTGAGCAGTTGCCGCACCAATCCCTGAAAGGCGCTGACTATAGCACTATAAGGAATATTCCGCTGAAATTGTCCAAATTTTCCGGAAATGAAATAGCCACGCTTTTGGGTAATGGGCTTATAAATTTCTTGCACTAGTGCTGACTTACCAATACCGGAATAACCTGCAACTAGCATCATTTCAGTTCGGGAATATTGACTTGTCTCCCTCTCTCCTTTTCTCCCACTCCTTTCTGCTACTACTCGCTCAAATGCAGCCAGCAATGTTTCAACTTCCGCCTCACGTCCGTAAAGTTTCTGCGGGATTTGAAACTTGTCAGAAATATCTTGAGTTCCCAGAGGAAATTCTGAGATAGTTCCTGATGCTTGTAATTGGGCTAAACATTCCGACAAATCAGCTTTGATTCCCCAGGCACTTTGGTATCGCTCCTCAGCATTTTTTGCCATCAACTTCATGACAATGCCTGAAATGACTTCGGGAATCTTTGAATTCACCTCATGGGGTGAAACAGGCTGTTTAGCAATATGACAATGCACTAATTTCAGCACATCATTAGTCACAAAAGGCAGTTGCCCAGTGAGCAATTTATAAAAGGTTACGCCGAGAGAGTAAAAGTCTGTGCGATAATCCAGCAATCGATTCATCCTTCCCGTTTGCTCCGGCGACATATAGGCTAAAGTGCCTTCTAAAATATTGGGATTTTTAAAACTAGGATTAGTGCGGCTTAATTGGGTAGAAATGCCAAAGTCAATGATTTTGACAACCCCTGTTTCTAGATTGCTGACGATGTTTGCTGGGTTAATGTCTTTGTGGATAATATTGGCGGCGTGAATCTGACTCAAAATTTCTGTGATTTTGAGGGCAATGCCCAGAAATTCTGGTAAGGGCATTGGGTCATACCCTCCTGGGGATTCCTGGATCAATTTCTCTAAGGACTCCCCGCCAAAATCCTCTAGGATAATGACTAGGGTTCTTTGATATTCTTGTAAATTGTAAGCCTTAACCACTCCGCTGAGATTCAGGGAATGGGTAATTTCATATTCCTGCTTGTAGCGTGTGATTTCTGATGGGGTGGGATAGTCTTCCTTAAGCACCTTGAGGATAATGCCTGTATTATCCTGTTCCCGGATGCCCCTATAAACAACAGAATTTGCGCTTTCGTAGATTTTGGCAGTAACCGTAATGTGAGGTATGGA
Organism: Nostoc sp. FACHB-133; assembly: GCF_014698055.1. Lineage (NCBI taxonomy): Bacteria > Bacillati > Cyanobacteriota > Cyanophyceae > Nostocales > Nostocaceae > Nostoc > Nostoc sp. FACHB-133. The sequence continues at coordinate 3,427 of NZ_JACJSH010000099.1, read as the reverse complement.
AATCATAACTAGCACCTCAAGTTAAATTTATCGAAGAATACCTAAAAAAACAGGGATTGATGCACATCGTAGGATTTTTATTTTTATCAATAACGGAAGTCCTGGCTCTATCTCTGTAAAACCTTACTTATATACAGGTAAGGACACAGTAAATCTGGTTTCACCAACTCTCGACTCCACCGAAATTTCTCCTTGATGTTTTTCCATAATTCTTTTGACTATATTTAGTCCTAAGCCACTGCCTTCACCAGCAGGTTTAGTGGTAAAGAATGGCTCAAAGATTTTTGGTATAATCTCAGGAGGTATACCCTTACCACTATCACTAATGCTAACCAGCACAAAAGGCTCTTGTCGCGTCACATTAATCCTCAAGCTTCCCTTGTAGTCCATCGCTTGCAAGGCATTGTGAATCAAATTTACCCAAACTTGATTTAGTTCATCAGGGTAGCATAAAATCGGGGGTACTTCATTATAGTTTCTAATCACTTTCACGCCATGTTTGAGTTGGTTGTGATAGAGGGTTATTACAGTTTCAATTCCCTCAGTGATATTTACTTGTACTTTTTCCCCAGAATGGTCGTAATGAGCATAGGTTTTCAAGGCAAATACGACTTTGGCGGCACGATCTGTTGCGGTAGCAATGGTTTTGGTGCTTTTCCAAACGCTAGCAAAATCATAAGTGGTTTTCAAAAACTTTTGGACATCTGGAGCTTTTAACAATGGCAAAAAGGGTTGAATATCGTCGCACACACCGAGATTTACCAGGGTATTGGCAAGGCTATCGGCATTGTCAATTGACTGGGACTCTAGTTGACGCTTCAAATCTTTTTTGAATTGACGTTTTTCTTTACTAGATAAGGAAGCTGTTTGTTGAGTTGATTTTTGCAGTAGAGCAAAGAAATCCTGCTGGCGCTGTTTTGTAAGCTGTTGGAAAAATGTGGGTAACTGTTCTAGGTTTTCAATTAAGAAATTGGCAATATTCTCTGTTGAGGAGCGAATAGCTCCTAGCGGGGTATTGATTTCATGAGCCACCCCAGCCACCAGTTGTCCCAGTGCTGCCATTTTTTCTGATTGAATCAGTTCTTCCTGGGTAGATTTAAGATGGGTGAGGGCTTGTGAGAGTTCTTGCGTTCGTTCCTTTACTTTAGTTTCTAAATTAGAATACAGACGTGCATTTTCGATCGCAATGGCGGCTTGAGTTGATAACAGATACAAAACTTGCGATCGCTCTGGTGTAAATGCCCCAGCCGCTAATTTATTTTCTAGATACAACAAGCCTATTAGCTTACCTTGATTGAGCAGAGGCAAACATAAGATTGATTGAGTTTGATTGTCTTGAATATATGGCTCATTAATAAAATTACCTTCACAAGTAGCATCATTTAAGATGACAGATTCATGAGTATGAATAACATAATTAATAATTGATTCAGGTAGATGATTTGCAGTTGGGATAGATTGCAGCACTTGTGTAGCAGAGATATTCTCACCATCATTGAATTCACCAGACGCTTCGATCGCCCATTCTCCTGAGTTTTCCAAAAGCAGGCATCCAGTTTGGGCCCCAGCATTTTCAATTAAAATCTGCATTAGAGAACTGAGCAACTGCTCCAATTCAATTTCACTTGAAATTGCTTGAGCTGCTTTCATCACCGTCGCTAAATCGAGAGCAACATGTGTGGTATTCGAGGTAGCTCCAGCAGTGGTGCGGACTGGTGTAGAAACTACGTTGGATGACTGAGGAAATAGTTGAGGATAACGAGTTTCTAAATCTTTAACCTTTGCCGTTGCGCCCCATCGCTCATAGCAGTAGTGGGCTTCTTTCATGTAGAGTTGGGCAAACTTTTCTCTACCACGAGATAAGTAATGTTTGGCGGCTAATTCATAAGCTAACGCCTCTTCCTGGATATATTCATTTTCCCTGGCTCCTTGAATTGCTTGTTCATAGAATTCCTCTGCTTCAAACCACTGACTCAGAACTCGTGCAATCTCTGCTTGCACCAGATGATATTTATGCAAACAATTCATTGGCGCATACTGTGCCCATTGCTTCATTTTCTCCTGACTAACCGTAACTTTTTTGAGAATTTCCTCCTGCACTTGAATGCCGCTTTCGAAGTATATCGCGAGTCTTGCCAGAGCATCATACAGATAGTAAAAAGGACCAATAGGTGTGCCTGTTATTCGGATTAAATAACGTTCTGCTATGGTTGAGTTTTTAACTGCCTGAGCATACTCAGAAAATAGGTAGCACAGGAAAAGTTTATTGAAATAGACATCAAAAGTTGCCGTTCCATCATTTGTTACTTCATGTTGTGGCAATCCATCTTCTTCATTGTAGAATTCGCCAACTAGACAAGTTGGGTTGACCGAAAAGCCCATCAAATTTGCGATCGTCTGCTGGTATATTTGGTTCCAGGTTAGCGCCGTTTTCTGTTTGATTTGACGAATTGCTTCACTATATTTCGTCATCTCGCGCTCAACTTCTACGAGTTCCTTTCCAACTGCGTAGGATTGGAAGCAATAACAATGAGCACAATAAGCAGCAAACTCTAAATCTCCAACTTCTAAACCTCTTTGGTAGGCTTCTAGCAAGGGCTGGGTTGTGTTTCTAATATGCTCTTTCCAATGAATAATAAAGTTATTCACAATGAGTAATGTTCTAGCTCTGAGAGAATGAACATTAAGGTGTGACAATAGATTTAGCGCAAGTTGTCCAAACTCGTACCCAATCTCAATGTTCCCACTCGTTCCACAAAGAATTAATCCGTAAAAGGCATAGGCAAAGGGAGATACAACAGCATTACCAGATTGAATTGATAAGTTTACTTGTTTAGACACAAGCAGAGGCATCAAATCAGGAGCCGCAACATAGGCAGCGATCGTGATGCTTGATAAGATTCGCATCGCTGCCAACTTGTCCGGTTCGGTCATTTCCGGCAAATGGAGCAAGTCCTCGATTGGCTTCTCGCCAATGAGTGATGTGATCGCGTCTAGCTCAAGCTGAATGTCTGACTGAGTTGGCGTTTCAGGAAAACTGATTCCCAGTTGCTGCAAAACTTGCAATCCAGTGTTGATTGCTTCTAATGGCTGGTTCTGCGCGATGTCAGTTTGAATTTTGACTTCGTAAACTTTCACGATGTCGAGAACCGTTTTGGCTACTTGCAGAACAACCACTGCCCAGGATTCTACCCGCTCAAACTCGCCACACAAATACGCGACTTCTGTTGTTTCTGTATATAACTCTAAGGTCAGCTCATAGTTATTTTGCCAACTGGAGTCTGCCAGCCATGCTCTACCTCTGACTAAATAATTTTGAGCCACACTATAGGCGATCGCAGCTTTTGCTTTCTGTCCAGCGATTAAATTTAATCTAGCAATTTCATTGCGTTCGGGTTGATCTGCAACAAGCTCAATTCCATGATTA
>NZ_JACJSH010000098.1:0-17040 GCF_014698055.1 Nostoc sp. FACHB-133 | reverse complement strand
CAGAGAAGGGAAAATATAGTACACAGCGTATAAGATTTAACTCCAATTCTTCTGCTTAATTTTTTGTTACATACTTATAAATTTTTCCCACGGCTTACTTACTCGTTTGGATGAAAACTCCTTATTCTCTTTTTTTTGGTCAATTGTTAACTTTCCATTTCTTAGTGTTTTAATTGGGGTGTCAATTAAATCTTCTCCACGATATCCTAAATCTCCCTTAAATTTTTGTTTTGGGTCAAAGTTATAGCGGTTTTCAAGGAAACAAAGTTATATCGCTTTTTGGTTCAGGTTCGCCAGCTACAACATCAACGATATCCTTTGCATCTGGCAAGATAATTATCTGACTTTTAAATGTATGTTTACTTGTCTTGCCAGAGTAATATTTTTCCTGTTCTTTATTATCCCCCAGGTCTTTCCCTCACTTGTTAGTAGCTATCTCCAATTAATTCATAATCCGTAAGTATTTCTTTAACTATCATCAAGTCAGATTCGTTTTTTTTACTTATTCGATTAAACTCGATGGTAGCAATTCTCTGAGTATTGGTAACCAATAGTTAAATGTATTATTCGCAGTGGACTCACTCACACCAAACTGGATACCAAGAAGCTCAAATGTAGTCAAATATCTGAGATAAACCAAAGTTAAAATTATTTTTTATTTGAGCGATAATTTTGGTTTACGGCCTCCACCACCAGCAATAATTCTCACTTTTTTGGATTCTAATATCTCTTGTTTTTCATAGTGTAATCATTCCGCATTTTGAATTAATTTTTGTAACTGTTCATACTCCAGACCAATTAACCGCTTTGTTTTTTTAGGATTCTCTTCAATATGATTCAGTATGTCGCTCATGTTTCTATGTCAAAAAAGCTATTTAATGCTCTTTTACTACAGAATGTTACTATTTTGGAGATGTCTATTAGTCGTCAGGGAGAGTTATAACTATCCCGTGATTTCAATGCAGTCGAATAGTAAAAGGAGGAAGCCGATGTCAGCTATCAACGATCTGAGTTCGCAGCAGTTCTACCACGGTACAAAGGCAGATCTGAAGCTAGGAGACCTGATCGAGTCCTGCAATTCCCCGGATGTGGGTGAGCGGGATAGGATGGCAACCTATGTCTACCTAACCCCCAACCTGGATGCGGCTATCTGGGGGGCAGAGCTAGCGATCGGCTCAGGTCACGGCAGAGTCTACATCGTAGAGCCGCTCGGTCAGATTGAAAATGCCCCCGAACTCACTGAGCAGAAGTCTCCGAAGCATCTGTCGATGTCATACCGCTCCCGCGAGCCGTTGCGGGTCACGGGAGCGGTTACGGAGTGGACTCTTTTTCATGGCACAAGGGCAGACCTGAAGCCAGGAGACCTAATCGAACCCGGTTATCACTCTAACTACGGTCAGAGGAAGAAGGCGACCTACGTTTATCTGGCTGCCACTTTGGATGCGGCAACCTGGGGGGCTGAACTAGCTCTCGGCGAAGGACGCGGCAGAATCTACATCGTGGAACCCCTCGGCCCGATCGAGGATGACCCCAATGTGACGGACAAGAAATTCCCAGGTAATCCAACGAAGTCATACCGCTCGCGGGAGCCGCTGCGGGTCATGGGCGAGGTCATGGATTGGCAGGGGCACTCTCCAGAAGCGATCAAGACCATGAAGGATAACCTTGAGCGACTGAAGCAACTTGGTGTTGAGGCGATCGAGGACTGAGTATTTTTACTTGGCTATTTTCAGGGGAAGTTGGGGTTCCCTCAGAGGATAAGGGGCGGGGAGAAATGGCACTAAGTTAAGCTGAATAGTAGGCAGCAGGGGGGCTCCAGGAGCAGGGGTGCAGAGGGAAATTTCTATTTCTTCTGTTCGTATGCCTAAAATTTCTTCTTTCTCCCCTGCTCCTCCGCTCCTGGAGCCCCCCTGCTGCCTCAACGATTTTCCCTTTTCTTAGTGCCATTCGGGGCGGGGAGAAAGGTTTTAAATCCCTTACCATGCACCCCTTTCCCTAGCCCTGACAGCACATTTTTGGGTTGGCATACAACGGTACTTGGTATTACCTCAAAACGCGATATCAGATACTAGTTTTGGTTAACATAGAAATTCCCCTGACATTGCACATATTGTATGCCCAAGACTTGGAACATCAAGATAGATAACTATATTCAAGCCAACCCCAATTGCATCATCGCCACCGCCTATGTAGACTCGTTCCCTATAGACCTGCCGCTAGAACCGAACATCCGCGAACCGTAAAAGCGCGACCTACAGACAAGTCTTCGACTCCCTGACAACCGAACCCGAAAAATTCTTCTCTCGCCACAGTGGAATCGTTCTGTCAGCTAATATTGCTAAACCTGTCAAGAACAAAACTGAACTAGAGCTAGAAGTCTTAGAAGCTAACGCGGGGGGCAGCGATGGATTCTGCCGTTTAATGAATTCGCTGAAGATTTTCTCCAATACTTGTGGAATAACTACTTCTGTAAATACTTGGTGTCGGAGAAAACAGCAGGAAATACAGTCGGAACTAAAATCAGCCGCAATCAAGAGATTTGGGAAAGTCTTTATATCTCGGCGCAAAGTTATCTAAATCAGCACTTGATGAAAATGGTTAACTCCAGCAAGCAAGAAGAAGCTCAGGTGACACAAGGTACAAACAATCTTGGGAAAAGAGAAAAGGGGTGAACTCAACGCGACTACTGTTCCCAAATAGTTTTTTACCGAACAGGGCATGAGGTGTACGGGAAACACTATTAGTCCCCATACCCTACCTGACTTTTCCAGTTAAGTCAGGAACTCTCAAAATAGCTTGGGTAATGCCATAATTAATTCTCAACAAGTTAAGTTTAATGACAAAACTTACCAGAGGTAGAACTTTGGAATGGAGGTATAGTAAGCGCTCACTGGATACCATTACAGATGATTGCGTTCTAGATTGAATTCATCTATTGCAATCTCAGCTTAATATTTTTAGCTGTTTAAATCAGGAAAATTAATTCAGCGATTTGATCTATACTTTTAGGTTCGTCTAAATATCAAAAAAAGTTAAGTTGTATGTCCAGCCTGAGTCCAGACATGGTTCGTATCTATTTGCAAGAGATTGGTCGTTATCCAATGCTAACCGCAGACCAAGAAATTGCTTATGGCAGGCAGGTACAGCAAATCATGGCAATTGAGCAAAGAAAAAATGAACTCACCCAACAACTAGATCGGGAGCCAACAATGGTCGAATTAGCTGTTGATATTGACAAAAGTGAATTGGAAATAGCTCAAATACAAAATCTTGGGCAACGAGCCAAACAAAAAATGGTGACAGCAAACTTGCGTCTAGTGGTTTCGATTGCCAAAAAATATCAGAAGCGCAATCTGGAATTCTTAGATTTGCTGCAAGAAGGAGCAATAGGTTTACAAAGGGGTGTAGAAAAATTTGACCCCAATCGCGGCTATAAGCTTTCCACCTACGTATACTGGTGGATTACGCAGTCAATCACACGGGCAATCGCAGAGAAATCCCGTACTGTACGCTTGCCAATTCATATCACCGAACAACTGAACAAAATTAAGAAAATACAGCGAGAATTATTTCAGACGCTGGGTCGTCCAGCCAGTGTTGTAGAAATTGCTGAAACTTTAGACTTACAACCAAGCCAGATTAGGGATTTTCTCAGCAGTTCAAAGCAGCCAATTTCTCTAGATATAAAGATTGGAGATAATCAAGACACAGAACTGAGCCAACTTTTACCAGATGAGGGCATATCTCCAGACGAACATATCACCAAAGAACTTTTACGCCAAGACATTAATAGTTTATTAGAATCACTCAAACCGACGCAACGTGAAGTATTAATTTTGCGTTTTGGGTTAGAGAACGATCAAGAACTAACTTTAGCTCAGATTGGAGAGAAATTGAATGTTAGTAGAGAACGAGTTCGACAAATTCAGCAGCAAGCAATCACTGTTTTACGTCGTCAAAAAACTGAAATTAAACAGTATTTAGTTTCGTAAGAAGTACTTATTGATGATATTTTTGGGACTAATTAGCGAAAAAGAAAGGCTGAAATAGGGTTACAGGTTTGGGTGTAGGGAAAGACAGAAGTCTTACTACACCAAAACCCTCTGATTTTTTTAGATACTGTGAAAAGTCAGATTAAACAAGAAGATGAATATTTTTGAAAGGGAAAGGTTCAATTAAATATCTACGTCCACCGCCTCTATAAGGTACAGGCGTACTGGGAGTATTAGATTTGGTAATCTCTGAAAATAACTGTTGTGTTTTATAAGTAGTCAGCAGTGTCTGTGATAATTTATTTATCTGTATTTGGGAATTCGGACTTAGTAAACTAAATAGAAAAGTCCAGACTAAAATATAGGGTGTAAAAGGCATAGTTAATAGCTCTATTTTATCTCTATTAACTAATACTCAGTATTTTTAGATCATCCGGTAAACATATCTAAATATAATGGGATAAATATTTTATTTTAGGGTTTAATATCGCAATATAACTTTGTTTGAATACGACTATTATATAAATCTTTGACAAAAGGACTAATGAAAAAAGTCATGAATTTGACCATGACTTTTGGCACAAAATATTTTTTATTGATTTATCAAAACAGAAATTAGGAGTCAGGATTCAAGATTCAGTTAGCCTTCTTCAATTTAATCATCTGATAATCTAGAAATTCTAATCAATCCCGGATTCAGACAACTTGTCTGGTGTAATTGGTAGGTCACGAATCCGCTTACCTGTGGCATGATACACTGCATTAGATATAGCTGCTGCTACCCCAACAATCGGAAGTTCACCCAAGCTTTTTGTCCCTAGAGTATTCACATAAGGATCGTTTTCCTCAATAAATTGTACTTCCATATTTGGGATATCTGCATGAACGGGAATCAGGTAATCAGAAAGGTTAGCATTAACTATTCTGCCCTGATTTGTATCCATTACAGTTTTCTCCATCAGCGCCATACTGATTCCCCATGTAATCCCGCCGAGAACCTGACTTCGAGCTGTCTTGAAGTTGAGAATTCGTCCTGCATCATAAACCCCTACGCAACGTCTAACTTTGATTTCTCCCAAGACTTCATCGACTGCTACTTCCACAAAGATTGCACCAAATGAGTGTTTGGCGTATTGCTTACCCTCTGGGCTAAGTGAGGCTTGCTCTGTGACTTCTAAACTTTCTAATTCGTGACGGCGCAGAATATCGGTGTAGCTGTCTCTTTTGGAATGATCGTGTTTTAAAAATATCTGCCCTGACTCGACGGTAATATCTTCTGCTTGAGATTGATAAAGTGGAGAATTTGGATCTTTGCTCGCCATTTGGATGATTCTATCCCGTGCAGCGATCGCAGCTTTATACACCGCAGGGGAAACACTAGCAACTGTAATTGAGTTACCCGTAATGGGCGCTTTCGGAAAATTGCTATCACCTAGTTCAAACTGCACTGGTAAGCCTAATACCTCAGCAGCTACCTGCGTCATCACTGTATAAGTACCTGTACCAATATCTTGGGTTCCACTTTGTAACCGCACCTCTCCACTGGCAAAAATTTCTACTTTGACAGATGCAGTTCCAACATTAGTGGGGAATGTCGCACTAGCCATTCCCCAACCAATTAGGAAATAACCATCTCGCATGGAACGGGGAATTGGGTTGCGTTGGAACCAACCAAAAATTTCTCCCCCCTTTTGGTAACATTCTTTTAGGAATTTACTTGACCAGGGTAATCCTTTGTGGGGATCGATATCTGCATGATTTTTTAGTCTTAGTTCAATTGGGTCAATATTTAAGGTGTATGCTAGTTCATCCATTGCTGACTCTAGGGCAAACATCCCTGTTGCTTCTCCTGGCCCACGCATAAAGGTTGGTGTGGCAGCGTTGATACGTGCTATACGGTATTTTATTTCCAGATTTGGACAGGCATACATCATTGTTGTTGCTGCACCAACTGGTTCTACAAAGTCATCAAATAGCGATGTTAAGCATGTGCCAATGTGATTAATAACGGTTAGTTTACCTTCCTTGGTTGCACCTAGCGTTAGCTGCTGCTGAGTTTGGGATCTGTGTCCGCAAGCAGTGTACATTTGCGATCGCGTTAGCACAACTTTTACAGGGCGTTTTACTTGACGAGATGCGATCGCAGCTAAAATAGTATGCGATCGCAACAATGCCTTACAACCAAATCCTCCGCCTAAATATTTGGAGATCACACGGACATTTTCTTGAGGAATATTCAGAACAGATGCGATCGCTGTTTGGGTTGCTGAAATGCCTTGAGTAGTTTCATACAGCGTTAAATTATCTCCTTCCCAGATTGCGATCGTTGCAGAAGGTTCAAGGGGATTATGATGTTCCATTGGTGTGGTATAAATTTGCTCCACCAGAACATCCGCTTGAGCTTTTGCAGCTTCAACATCCCCTCTAGTGATTTTACCTGGCATAATGCCAAAAAATATTGATTCGGGTTCAAATATCTCTGTATCTGGCACTGTGACTGTAGGCGGTGCTTCTTCGTAGATAATTTTAACTAAGGAGGCGGCGGTTTCGGCTTGTTCTAAAGTTTGGGCAATTACAATCCCCAAATGTTGACCATCGTAGTAAATATTATCGTCTTTTTCGGTTGGCTGAGGTTGTGGAGGCGAAAAGAAGGGGATTTTTATCAGAGATGGAGTTTGTTGGTAAGTAATGATATCTATTACACCAGGAACGATGGTGGCGGCGGATGTGTCTATTTGGATAATTTTACCGTTGGCGATCGCACTTTGAAAAATCACTCCATAAGTTAAATTTTCTATAGCAACATCGGCTGTATAGGGTGCTTCTCCGGTAACTTTGAGTTTGCCATCAACGCGATCAAGTGATTTACCGATAATTTTATTCATAATTTTTCTGTCACAACTGAAAGCGCACGTACCAAAGCGCCTTTGACTAATTCAATTTTGAATTCATTATGTGTTTGCGGTTTTGCTTCTTTAACAGCTGCTTCTCCTGCGGCTTTCAAGGTAGCTTCATTAATTGCTTTACCCTTAAGAAATTCCTCAGCATCCCTTGCACGCCAAGGTTTGGGTGCTACCCCACCAAAAGCGATTCGTGCTGATTGAATTATGTCCTGTTCTAACTCTACGGCAATAGCTACGGAAACGAGAGCAAATTGGTAGGAAGCCCGATCTCTAACTTTTAAATAATAGGACTTATATACAGAATTTGGAACTTCAATAGCAACGATTAATTCTCCAGGCTGTAATAAAGTTTCTTTTTCTGGTGTATCACCTGGTAAGAGATAAAAATCATGAATTGAAATTTGACGTTCTTTTTCTACCCCTTGGATGTAAATCATCGCATCTAATGCCGTTAATGCTACAGCTAAATCGGAAGGATGAACGGCAATACAATGTTCACTTGCTCCGAAAATAGCGTGCATTCGATTGTAGCCTGTAATTGCGGCACAACCTAAACCTGGGGTGCGCTTATTACAAGGAAAAACCGGATCGCGAAAGTAGCTACAACGGACTCGTTGTAGTAAATTACCACCCACTGTTGCCATATTTCGTAGTTGCGGTGAAGCACTTTGTAACAATGCTTGGCTAATTACTGGATAACATTCCTGAATTTTGGGATGAAAAGCCACATCACTCATACGAGAGATTGCACCAATACGAGTTACATTCGCAAGAGATATAATATCTGTTAAGGGCAAACTATTAATATCAATTAATATATTCGCTGTTTGGACTCCATCTTTCATTAATCCCAGTAAATCTGTGCCACCAGCCATAAATGCAGCAGTTTCGTTTTGTACAACTGTAGCGATCGCAGCATCTTGTGAAGTAACTTTAGCATAACTAAATGGCTGCATTTTCCATTTCCTCTAGCACATCCCGAATCGCCGCAATAATATTTGGATATGCTCCACAACGGCAAAGGTTTCCACTCATTTTTTCTCGAATTTCTGCCTCAGATTTTGGTGGTTCTTCTAATATCATCCCTACGGCTGATACAATTTGACCTGATGTGCAGTAACCACATTGAAAAGCATCATGGGTGATAAAGGCTGTTTGCATGGGGTGGAGTTTGCCATCTTGTGCTAATCCCTCAATTGTGGTAATTTCAGCGTCGATATGCATTACTGCTAGAGTCATACAGGAGTTAATTCGGCGACCATTGACTAGAATTGTACATGCACCACATTCACCATGATCGCAAGCTTTTTTAGTGCCCATCAAACCCAGCTTCTCTCGGAGTGCATCCAGTAAAGTAACGCGAGGTTCTAGTTTTACTGAGTAGGAGATATTATTGATATTTAGCGATAATTCTACTTCTTCGGAAGCAAATATTTGCAATTTCTGGGTAAGAGAGTTTGAAGTCATTGAAGCTAAAAACTTTTCTTTCATGTTGAATGATGATACTAATAGTTTATTCAGATGTTTATTGAATTTGATCTCGCAGTCCGCTTTGATTTTAGAATTGATTGGCATTGGCGGGCAAGAGTAAAGAGGTAATAGGAAAAACTTGGGGCTGAAGAAACAAGTCTCAAAAGTAGGCAACTTCCACCACAGTCTATTATTACTTTTTGTAGCTCAGACAGTTAACCTCACATTATGAATATAAACCCAACTGAGAAATTATCCCAACCTATAGTAGAAAAAGTTGCCATTGTTGGTGCTGGCCCAGGCGGTTTAGCTGCTGCCATCGCGCTGAGAAGCCAAGGGATAGACGTTCAAATATACGAAAAAGCTCAAGAGTTTCGTCCGGCTGGAACTGGGCTAGGACTAGCTCCCAATGGCTTGAATTCTTTAGATGCGATCGCACCGGGAATTGTCGAAACCCTTAAAGTTTCAGGGTGTGAGGTTCACCACACGGTTTTAAAAAATATTCGGGGAGAAACAATCCGGGTTAATGCAACCAAATACCAAGAGAAATATGGACAGCCGTTATTGACTATTTGGTGGTATAATCTACAGCAAGTGTTAGCATCTAGACTACCATCTGAGATAATTCATCTTAATCATCGCTGTATCGGTTTTGAGCAAGATGAAAACGGTGTAAAAATTAGTTTTGATGGCAAAAAATCGGTATATGCAGATTTACTGATTGGTGCTGATGGTGTTAACTCTGTAATTAGAGAAATTTTATTTGGCGAGGGTAAACCTAATTATATTGGTAGTATGTGTTGGCGTGCCGTCATCAAGTATCACCATGAGCTATTTAATGACTATGAATTAGTGTTCGTCAAAGGCAATCAACAGTTCATGTACCTTCTGAATGTGGGCGGCGGCTATATAAGTTGGATTAGTCGTAAGTTCTCTCCTGAATACTCTCTTTGCCACAGCGCCGATGAAGTCAAATCTCGTATTCTCCATGAATTGGCTGATTGGGATGAATCCTTTCGGGTGGTAGTACAAGCAACACCAGCCGAGCAAATTTGGGAGGGGCCGATTTGCGATCGCCCACCGTTAACTCACTGGAGTCAAGGCAGAGTTACACTCTTAGGCGATGCTGCCCATCCAATGGCTCCAGCTATGGGACAGGGAGCGAATACTACTTTTGAAGATGCTTATGAATTGCGAGAGTGTTTTTCTCAATCAGCTAATCTCCAAGAAGCCTTAACTAGCTACGAACAGCGTCGTATAGAGCGCACAAAAATTATTCAAGCTCGTAGTGCTTTGGGTGAGATGCGCTACTACGAATCTAACAGTGTGGCATCAAACGGGCAACGGGAACAGACAATGAGCGTTAATGATGATTTTCATAAATGGCTATATGATTACAAGCCATCTGCAACAATTAAATCCTAGTGGCAACTACTAGGTAAGATGCCTGCACCTTACAATGAATTTGCACAAAAATGATGGCAAAATTCAATACCTTAGCCAAATTACGAGGGTTCAATGGCTGTAGAAGCATTATGAATACGACCAAGAGAGGTAAGCTTGGCAAAAATCTGGGTTAATAAAATAGGCTCAGGCATTTCGGGAAGCATTTTTAACATTTCACGAACATATCGAAAGCCACGACAGTAAGCCTTCAGATCAACAATGCCTGCACCAGGATTATTTTGACGAAACTGAACTAGAAGATAATGGGATAAATTGACCATGAAAAAAGAAATATTAGCAGCATTAGTCACCGCAGTTTGACCCAGATTCATAAAATCTTCCAATCCCCAAAACTGTTTGTCATCACGAAAATTAAATTCGATTTGAAAGCGAAGTTTATAATAGTCGATGATTTTTTCATAAGACAAACTTAGGTCACTAGAAAATAGAATTACGTGACTGCGTGTATTAGTTTTGAGATTGGTTTTCACCAAAATAACTACATTCAGAGACTGGGCAAATTCAATGTGTTGGAGAGTGCATTGATAAGTTCGGGCAAGGATATCTTCGTCAATACTACTTTGACGCAAATATTCCTCAGAAATATTACGCCAGTCTAGCTTGTCTCCGTATTTACAACGGCAACGGCGATTGGGGTCAGGATTTTGGTAAGGTAGATATAAGGCTGAATCATGGCGTAACTTGGAAATGATGTGCAGGTTCACTCTGCGTGCCATCTGTAAGGCATTATTATTACCAAAATGACCATCTAATACTAAATAAGCCAGAGGGATAAAGCCAGAGATGATCTGAAATAGATTCTGGATCATCTTCTGTATTCGTAGCAATTCAGATGTCAAATTTACCGCCGTTTTATTCTTGTTCTTACTACCTTTTGATCGTCCACGTCCACGCTTTTGTTGATATTGGATTTCTCGGCTGGGCGATACACTATTTTTTTCTATATCGCTCTTTGTCACCTGTTCTATCTGAATCGGAAATGAGTGTCTTTGTTTAACACTTATTAATGATAATGTAATATTGATAGCCCTGTTATCGGCTTGCTTAATAAGCTAGAGAAGAATTTATCTAATCCATAAGTATATGCGCCCGATTTACTGATTACTACTTCGTCTCTTGCCAGCAGATAAACATCATCTGGACAAAACAGATGCCGTCGAAAAAATACCCAAAACACCGTTGCCCACGGGATGACTGTATGAAAAAATCTCAGCACTGTCCGATAGCTACCACCGATGCCTCCCCACCTTGATATTCCTAACATCGTGACTCGACCGCTCATGGCTAGCATCGCCATGATGATTTGACTCATTTGTCGCATCGTTGTCACTTTTATCTGTGGTAGTAGGCATTGCAACAATGCTAGTATGTCGAACATTGGCTGTATATAGCTTTTGGGTTGTCGTTTTGGAAGACCATAACTCTACTACATCAGCCCTCCCTCTTCATACTCTTTTTTTGGCAAAGGTATTGTTCATCAAACTTATTCTCGATGGGAGCAAACAGCAAGTAATTATTCTCAGAATAAGAATTGCTGTATAGTTTGAGGTATTGCCAGATTATCCTCTCAAGAGTTGCTCTATGATTGCTCTACCTGGTATTGCCATTCAAAACAAGATATATGAAAGTTCTAACTCTCTAGTTTATCGGGGCATCAGAGACGATGGAGTAGGGATCGTCGTCAAAATGCTGAAGCTTGATTATCCTTCTCCCCAAGAATTGACTCGCTACAGACAGGAATATAAAATTACCCGCTCCCTAAAATTAGAAGGAGTTATCAAAGCATACAGCCAACAGGACTATCAACGCACTCTGGTGATTCTCTTAGAAGATTTTGGGGGAGAGTCCCTAGAGCAATGGATGCACAAGCGTCCAGATATGTTCTGCCCCATGCCTTTATCCACTTTTTTACGTCTTGCGATCGCCCTCACCGACATTCTAGGCAAAATCCATGCAGCCAATGTCATTCATAAAGATATCAACCCTGGAAACATAGTCCTCAATCTGGATACTGGCATTGTCAAAATTATTGACTTTGGAATTGCCACCCAATTTAATCTCACGAATCCGACTTTCAAAAGTCCTCATGTGTTGGAAGGAACACTCGCATATTTATCTCCAGAGCAAACAGGACGCATGAACCGTTTGCTCGATTATCGAACTGATTTCTACTCGCTGGGCGTGACATTTTACGAACTGCTCACCGGACAACTACCATTTTCCAACAGAGACGTGCTGGAGCTAGTTCATTGTCATATTGCCAAACATCCTATTCCGCCTCATGAAATAAATACAACGATTCCCAAGCCCGTTTCAGATATCATTCTCAAACTGATGGCAAAAAATGCTGAAAATCGCTATCAAAGTGCCTGGGGCATCAAAGCGGATTTAGAAATCTGTGCTGAACAATTAGCAGAAATCGGTCAAATCTCTAGCATTCAACTGGCGCTTCAAGACGTTTGCGATCGCTTTCAAATTCCTCAAAAACTGTATGGGCGGGATAAGGAAGTTGCAATGTTACTGGCGGCGTTTGTTCGCGTAGCATGTCCAGAGTCAAATCCTGTTGCTGCTTTACCAAACAATTCAGAAACAACTTCACAAACCCAACAAACGGGCAACTCAAAATTCCAAGTTGAAATGATGTTGGTATCTGGTTATGCTGGCATTGGGAAATCTGCGTTAGTGCAGGAAATCTATAAACCAATCACCCAAAAGCGTGGCTATTTTATCTGGGGTAAATTCGATCAATTTCAGCGCAATATTCCCTACAGTGCGATCGCATCTGCCCTGCAAAAATTGGTACGGCAATTACTTAGTGAGCCAGACGAGGAAGTGCAACATTGGCGATCGCTCTTACTTACAGCTTTGGGAAACAACGCACAAATCATCATTGATATCATCCCCGAAGTTGAATTAATTATCGGCAAGCAGCCCCCTGTACCAGAAGTTGGAGCAACTGAAGCTCAAAATCGCTTTCATCGGATTTTTGGGCAATTTGTGCGGGTGTTTTGTTCAAAAAACCATCCCCTGGTGATCTTCTTAGATGATTTGCAATGGATAGACTCAGCAACACTGAATTTAATTGAGTTGATGCTGCTGGATGAGCAAGCCCAATCACTATTTTTGATTGGAGCTTATCGAGATAATGAAGTGAAGCCAACGCATCCATTAGCATTAATGCTAGAAAGACTGCGAAAAAAAGGGGTAGTACTTCAGGAAATTATCTTAGCACCCTTAACGCTTGAACCGTTGAATCAGTTGATTGCCGAGACGCTGCATCGGAATGCAGACATCGTTTGTCCCTTAGCCCAGTTAGTTTTGCGTAAAACTGAGGGCAATCCGTTCTTTGTCAATGAATTTTTGAGAATGCTGTATAGCGAAAATCTGCTGACATTTGATGCACAACACTTATGCTGGCAATGGAACATAGCTGATATTCAAGCCCAGGATATTACCGATAATGTAGTGGAGTTGCTACTGCTCCAGTTAAATAAATTACCAGACAACACACAGCAGATTCTCCAGTTAGCAGCTTGTATCGGTGCTGAATTTAATTTAAATACGTTAGCGATTATTTGTGATCAACCACCTGAAACGGTTTTTCAAGATTTACTAGCAGCCATACAAGTTGGATTAATTCAACCACTATCTGAATTAGATGAAAACTTATTAATTCAAGAGTATAAGTTCTTGCACGATCGCGTCCAGCAAGCTGCTTATGCCCTAATCGATGAATCGCACAAACAGGTGGTTCATCTGCAAATCGGTCGCAATCTGCTGGAAAAAACGTTGCCAGAGGAGTTATCAGAGCGGCTGTTTGAAATTGTCGATCATCTCAATTTAGCGATTGATCTCGTCGTCTCTGGGCAGGAACGAAACAGCTTTGCCAGACTCAACTTAATGGCAGCCCAAAAAGCCAAAGCGGCTACTGCCTATAGTGCAGCTTTGAAATATGCGATCGCAGGCATCGAGTTACTCGCAACCGACAATTGGCAACAGCAGTATGACCTCAGTTTGGTTCTCCATGAAGAAGCAGCAGAAACTGCCT
Organism: Nostoc sp. FACHB-133; assembly: GCF_014698055.1. Lineage (NCBI taxonomy): Bacteria > Bacillati > Cyanobacteriota > Cyanophyceae > Nostocales > Nostocaceae > Nostoc > Nostoc sp. FACHB-133. The sequence goes on along the minus strand of NZ_JACJSH010000098.1, from coordinate 3,160 downwards.
ATCTATCCGGTGACTTTCTGGCGATGGAGCAATGGGTTGCTATTGTTCTGCAAGAAGCCAGAACCATTTTAGATGAAGTGAAAGTTCATGAGGTCACAATCAAAACCTATGTAGCACAAACTCACAAGTTAGACGCAATTAAAGTCGGGTTGCAAGTGTTGGCAAAACTAGGGCTGAACCTGCCAGAATTGCCCACAGAATTGCAGATTCAACAAGCACTTTCAGAAACAGAAGAAGTTCTGCAAGGAAGGAATATTCAAGATTTGGTGCATTTACCATTAATGACAGATGCCAGTAGATTGGCAGCCATGCGGATTATTTCAAATATCGCTTCTCCTGCCTTTCAGGCTGCACCTGCACTGTTTTGGCTGATGGCATGTGAGCAAGTCAAGTTATCGATTCAATATGGCAATGCACCCACTTCTGCGGTTGCCTATTCTTGTTATGGAGTCGTGATCACCGCAGCAACTCAGGATGTAGAGAAAGCTCATCAGTTAGGTCAACTCGCCCTCAACCTTGTGGAACGGCTGAATGCGAAAGAACTTAAAAGTAAAACCTTTCTAATTGTTGCGGAAGGCATCAGCTTTGGAAAGTCTCATTTTAGGGAGATTGCATCCCTATTGCAGGAAAGTTACTCTAGCGGAGTAGAAACCGGAGATTTCGGATTTGCAGGTTTAGCAGCTTACCAAAAATGTGAGTATTTATATTTCAGTGGATTAGAACTGACAGAATTAGAACAGGAGATGGAGAATTACAGCCATGCGATCGCCCAATTGAAGCAGGAAACTTGCTTAAATTACCATCAAATCTTTTGGCAGGCAGTGCTTAACTTACAAAGACAGGTTAATGACCCCTGCTGTTTACAAGGCGTTGCTTACAATGAGCAAGAGGGATTGAACCGCTATTTAGCAAATAATGATTCTCTGGGATTTCAATATTTCTATATCAACAAGCTGATCCTCTGCTATCTATTTGGGCAGTTTACTCAAGCGTTAGAGAGTGCAAATGCGGCCCAGAGGTATCTCAAAGGTGCGCCAGGGCAAGTAACGATGCCACTGCTCTGCTTTTACGACTCTTTGGTACGACTAGCAATTTATTCATCTGTTCCTGATTCAGAACAAAAAGTATTTTTCCTAAACGTGAGCAGCAACCAGGAAAAAATGCATAAATGGGCGCGTTATGCGCCGATGAATTTTCTGCATAAATATCATTTAGTCGAGGCAGAAAAAGCGCGAGTTTTAGGTCAGTTGCTTGAGGCAGAAAAATTATACGAACAAGCGATCGCTGGAGCTAGAGAAAACGGATATATTCAGGAAGAAGCCTTAGTTTACGAATTAGCTGCTAAACATTATCTGGCGCGAGGTTTGGAAAAATTTGCCCAGATATATATGAAGGAAGCTCACTACTGCTATGAACGGTGGGGCGCAACGGCAAAGGTCAGGAATTTGGAGGCTGATTATCCTCAGTTTTTTCCTCAATCAACAAGTGTGACCATGTCAATCCACACTACTGCTGGAACTACCTCTAATACCTCTCATGTTGCTCTCGATTTAGCAACAATAATGAAAGCATCCCAAGCGATTTCCAGTGAGATTGAACTGGAACAACTGCTCCATACCTTAATGCAGATCCTCATTGAAAATGCTGGAGCGCAAACCGGATGTCTGCTTTTAGAAAACGCAGGAGAATGGACGATCGAAGCGACCTGTGAAATCACTGAGGGTGTACAGGTCTGTGCAACCCAAGTACTGCAATCGACTCCGATCGCAAATCGTTTACCTGAATCGATTATTCATTATGTGATTCGGACTCATGAGTCGGTCATTCTCAATGATGCTACTCGTGAAGGTAATTTTATCAATGATTCCTATATTCAACACCACCAGACTCAATCAGTCTTTTGTTTACCGCTGCTCAATCAAAGCAAGCTCATCGGTGTGTTGTATTTAGAAAATCAGTTGGCAACTGGGGCATTTACACCGGAGCAATCGCAAATTCTCAGCCTACTTTCTACCCAGGCAGCGATCGCAATTGAAAATGCCAAACTCTATGCAAAGCTACGTGAGAGCGAAAGCAGGATGACTCAATTTCTAGAAGCAGTTCCGGTAGGAATTGGCATCGTCAATGCAGAGGGTCGCCCTTATTACGCCAATCAACGGGGCATTCAACTCATGGGTAAAGGGATCGATCCTGCTGTGCCGCCGGAGCAAATCTCAGAGGCTTATCAGTTTTATGTGACGGGAACGGATCGAATCTATCCCACTGAAAAACTGCCAGCCATCCGTGCGTTGAGCGGCGAACGCACGACCGTTGATGACATGGAAATTCGCCAAAATAACGCAACAATTCCAGTTGAGGTTTGGGGCACTCCAGTCTTTGACGAACATGGCAATGTGGTTTACGCGATTGTAGCCTTTCAAGATATCACTGAACGCAAACAAGCCCAGAAACTGCTAGCCGACTACAACCAAACGTTAGAACAGCAAATTACTGAGCGGACTTTGCTCCTTTCGCAGGAGATTGAAGAGCGCCGACGAGTGGAGAATGCCTTGCGACAAAGTGAAGAGCAACGCAGGCTGACGATGGACTTCACGCACATCGGTAGTTGCAACTGGAATATCATAGAGAACAAAATAGATTGGAACGACAATTATGCTCGATTGCTGGGGTTAGTTCCCGGTGAGGTTGAGAGCAGCTATCAGGTATGGCGCGATCGCGTTTATCCAGAAGACATTTATCGGGTTGAACAAGCTATTACAACAGCTCTAGCAACTCATACTGATTTTGAAGTTGAATATCGAGTCATTCATCCAGATGGCAGTATTCATTGGTTGGTAGGCCGAGGTCGAGGCGTTTATGACACAGATGGACAGCCTGTGCAGATGTTAGGAATAATTCTTGACATTAGCGAACAGCGAAACGCTGCACTGCGCGAACGCAAACGCGCCCAGCAAGCCTCCATTCTGGAAGAACGCAACCGGATGGCGCGAGAAATTCATGATACACTAGCTCAATCGTTCACGGGTATTTTACTTCAGGTTAGAGCAGCAGAACAGGTACTGGCGGATGATCCGGAAGCAACCCAAGTACATCTGGAAATGATTGAGGAACTAGCACGCGCTGGGCTAGCAGGGGCGCGGCGATCCGTATCAGCACTCCG
>NZ_JACJSH010000097.1:0-17417 GCF_014698055.1 Nostoc sp. FACHB-133 | reverse complement strand
CAGAGAAGGGAAAATATAGTACACAGCGTATAAGATTTAACTCCAATTCTTCTGCTTAATTTTTTGTTACATACTTATAAATTTTTCCCACGGCTTACTTATGCGATCGCCGAAATTATCGAATCCTCTAAGAATATCGAAAACCCTACTGATATCGGCTATTGGATTGACACTAGTCGCGCCATGAATAAAACCTACTCCAAAATCCGCTTTACCAGCAAGTTGTTAGACAAGCCACTGCTACGCGAAGACCTCAAGCTTGACTCTGTGCTAAAGACCTTGATGGTGATTCGTCAGCCAAACGCTACAAATTACAAGGTTACACAACAGGAATGGCAACGTGTACATGAATTAAGAGGATAGCGATCGCTCATTCGTAAGGAAAAACTAACAGTAGAGGCGATCGCACCCCAGATAATTAAGTAAACATTGCAACAAACTAGAGAATTATTTATATGAGTGAACCTATTTCTTTAATGGCATTTTTCGGAGCTTCTAAAGGAGTTGTTGGCATTTCCATAAGAATAGCTAAATCTTTAAAACTAATAGAATCTTTTGAAAGTAAAGTTGATCTTTTAACGCAGATGGAATTTAATACTGCTTGGAAAACACTTATTCAGGCTTGTAATTCTAGCTCTTCTGATGAACAAAAGTCCTTTATTATTAATGATGCTAGGGATAGTTTTACTAAGGCTACTTGTCTTGAAAAAGGTGAGCGACTTTTTTATACTTACTTAGGATTAGCAATTTGCCATTATTTAACTGATGATATAAACAATGTTAAAACAGCTTTAATAGAAGCTACCAAGGTTAGTATATATAAGGATTTTTATCAACAAACACGAGATTCATATTTGGGTTTTAATAAGTATGGCATTAATACGGTTATAAATAGTTATAATCCTGTGAATATGGTAAATCTCATAAAAGGTCTATTCGCATATCCATTGCTGAAAGTACAAAAAATAGAAATTCAAACATATAACAAATCTAAAAGTGATTTAACTCACCATATTTTGAGAAAAATAAATGCTGAAGAAAAAATAATTACTCTGATAACAAAAGCTAATCAGCCAAGCGTTGTATTTACAACTTTAGAATCAAATTCATTGGAGTTAATAAATTTACAAAAGCAATGTATAGAAATAATAACTAATATTTAATTTTAAATATTTAGAGATTGCTTCCCTTATTCTTAGAGGAAGATGCACAAGCGATCGCATTCCCAGAGAAGCGTAGCTTTCCTACTTCTTAACAGTATTGGGTCAAATGAGGCGATTTATGACTGTTCTATATTTTATTTAAACGGCGATTCAGAGAGTTGTTAGGCTAAATTGCCAGAACCTTTGAACATGGGGGCGTAACTTCAAGTTGTCCACTAGTTGAAAACTAATACAAGCGATTGCTAAAACGAAAATTAGTTCTTTTACCTTCATGCTTTTAAGATATGTTGTGCAATTTTAATCGCTGTTTTTGACCCTTTGGGATTAGCAGATGCAAAACAAAGCAAGTACAGTGGACTATTACGCGAGTTACGTAATACAAGTGGATTTTCTGCAACTCCGGCAAATATAGTTTTTAATCTTTTTACAAAATACTTACCTATTGCCTCGCAATCTACAGTTTTTTCTTTTTGAGGACTGTTCTCGAATAAACTTAGTTGTCCTGTCGTTGTGTAAAAACTGTCAAACCAGTCTGTAGTTCCAAATGTTTCGTCAAGTCTTTTCTTTAAAGATTCTTTGATATTCCCATCTCTTGTCAGTAGCCTATTTATTGCAACTCCCAAAGGAAATAAATACCAAAGGTCAATGGCTTCAGTGTGAGCGATCGCTTCGATTGTTGACCAAGGTATTTGCATTCCAAATGGATCTAAAAATAGTACAGCACGATTAGCCCGCCAATTTTTATCACATAATGTTTTTAAATAACTATTTGCATCATCATTAACTATTTTAATATCTTGATTTTTGTCTAAAAATTCTACTTTTAGTTGCTCTAGATCGGGAATCTTGTTAATATCTTTCTCTATAAATATATATTTATTAAATCTTGGTTCTACTTGAAGTGCTATGCGCGCTGAACCATCCATAAATTGCTGTGATTCTTGGTCTATAAGTTCGGGCAGTAACAACTGATTTTGTTCTTCTGTATCTTTAAGAGTTCTGTATCCAGTCCCAGCAAATGCATCAATATAAGCGTATTTAAAGTTGTATTCTTTTAATATAGTTGTATAAGCAGGAAGATATTTACGAATTCTATTTAATTTTTCTTCTGTCCAATTACCACCAAAGATTTGCTTATTCATCGACTTACTTTTTTCTAGTAAATTAGACTTGGGTTAATCTTACAATTATATATCTAAATATTTTTATATCTAAAAAATGATATAATTTTTGTAAAAATAATGAATTAATTGTGATGTTACTATTTTTTTTGTTAGTTAAATTGTATGAATATCAAAGTGAGTGTATTATATGGTAGTTGTTAAAGGAACCGAAAAAGTAGTTAATCCACTTCAACAAAGTCAACTTAATAAAAAGGGACTGTGTGACTACGTAATTAACATTGCATCAGGTTGTTTGCATGGTTGTACCTTCTGTTATGTACCCTCAACTCCAGCCATCCGAGCAAGGCAATCACAACTAAAAAACAAAGGAGTTGATGACCCGCAAATGGACTGGGGGCAGTATCTATTTGTGCGTCAAGACATCCCCGAAAAGCTAGAGAAAATACTGAGCCGTAAGAAGGTTTGGCGAGAGACACCAGCAGGTCAAGGTGTAGTTTTGCTCTGCTCAGGTACTGATCCATATCAAAACAAGCAAACTGCAAGTATTACCCGTAGTGCTGTTGAGATTTTGTTAAAATATAACAAAAGAGTGAGAATTTTGACTCGTAGCCCTTTATGGGTAAAAGATATCGACATCCTTAAGCATCCTGATGTAATAGTTGGAATGAGTCTGCCTTACTTAAATGACGATTTAAGTCGGCAAATTGAACCTCATGCACCTTCACCAAGTTTGCGCTATGAGGCAATGCTCGAAGGTTACAAATCTGGGTGTCGGTTGTATGTTGCAGTTGCTCCCACGCCTCCCAATATGGCTTTAGATGATTTTAAAAGGCATTTGGAAAAAATGGTGCGTATCAATCCAGAGGTGATATTTTGGGAACCAATTAATGCCCGTGGTAGCAATGGGAAAAGAATGATGGCAGCAGGACTGGATTTTGCGGAGGCTGTTATGACTAAAAACTCATGGGCAGAATGTTTTATTAAGCAATGGGAATATATAGAAACTGCTGCAACTGAGTTAGGATGCCTCGATAAGCTTCATATTTGGGTTGATCCTGGATTAAAAGACTATGTAGATAGCAAGAAACTCAATCATTGGCTGTACAAACCAACAGTTGAAAATTGGAGCATCTCTAAAGATTCAGGGCACAAGGCAGCTTGATTTTTTATGTGATCGCGGTTCATTCAAGCGAACGCGCAGAGCGTCTCGTAGAGAGTAAACCCCAAGCGATGCAAAAGGAAATCCCAAGTGATTGCCTACGGTAGGCGAGTACGCCGGGAGCAGATTTACTATTTATTTTCTAGTACATTTCTAGCCAGTTGTGGTGAAGCGATGACCAAATACTGTGAATTGGCTGCTGAGTTATTGTATAGCATTGGGTCAACAACTGGCGGTTTGTGTCTGTTCTGTTGATCTCTCATTTAAACAGTAATTCAGAAGACAAGTTATGCCAAATTGCCAAAATCTCTGAACTTCAGTTTTTACAAGCTTTTATGTTTGTAGAGAGGAAAACGCACAAGCGATAGCATAACCGCAAGAGCGTAGCTGATCGCCCCACCTGTTTACGGTTGAAGCCGAGGTGTAGGATAACACAATTAGTTATGTTTGGCTCTCACCAATTGAGTGCGAATTTGTTTTTATAGATGATCTGGAATTTACCTAAGATTTCCTCAATACTAGTTAGACGATACATACACTTTCTGGAGCGATCCAGGGGCAAGCATACCAAAAGCTATAAAGTTATCGATTCTTTCCTCGCTGTAACCAAAAAAGAACGCCGCACACCTTTAATTTCGCGTGGGGTCAATTTGACAGCATATCGTCCGTAATTTGCTCTGATTTCTCCTGGTTGAATTACTGAAACATTCCAGCCGTGAGCAGCAAACAAGTTTTCTGGTTCGTCTGTACCGAAACGCCAATGCTTGCTAATCAAGCCATTCTGATGTTTAGTCCCAACCTGCCAGGACTTGACACTGACCAAATCAGCCCCCAAGTGACTGCCATCTGTACTCAACTGGCTAATTGTTTTGAGTAACTCATTAACTTCTGCTTCATTCAAGTACATCAACAGCCCTTCCATTAGCCAAAGTGTGGGTATATTGATGTCAAAGCTCTGTTGTAAAAGCAGATGTGACCAAGGTTGCGTTAAGTCACCTGCGATCGCCTGACGAAGGCAATTGGCAGGTTTATCTTGTAGGATTGCTTCTCGGTACTGGATTAATTCCGGTAAATCTAACTCGTACAACCGAGTTTGGGGTGGGAAGGGAAGCCGAAATGCCCTTGTGTCTAACCCGACTCCTAGAAAGACTAACTGTTTAACTTCGGGCAACACAGACAAAATGAAGTCATCAAAAAAGCGAGTGCGGACTGCAACAAACTGAATGCGAAGTGTACTACCAAGAGGATTATCGCTATCCTCCTGTTCCCATTTCTCCCGCCAAGCTTGCCCTGTCTCTCCGGCTAACTGTGCAGCTAAAGGATCGTCAAACAGGTGGTCTGGTCTGTCAGCTTCTATTGCACGTTTAGTTGCCATTATCAGTGCTGTGCGGCAAACTTCATCTTTAATTTTAGGCACATCATTCATTACTTTGGGTTTTAGCAGTTATCGTTGCAGTCCAATTGTCTCACCTTTGTTTATGTGTGATCTAGTATTAGTTGTAAAAATAGAGTGCTGATTATTAAAAAGATAACAGTAATCATTAATTAGTAAGTACTGAAATCCTGTTCATATTGATTTGTAAATCAACTAAATTCTAGTAAGCCATTTGGTTAGTGCTAAATCTGCTAGTGATTCTAAAGAGTTAGAAACATCGTTGTAACCTTGAGAAATTGGGACAGGCATAAATGATTTATGAGAAAGACTCCAATATAAATTTCCAGGACGTTTTTCTCGTGGTATGGCATCCCATTCGGATTGGAGTTTCATTCGCCCAAAACCTTCTGGTACATGACCTAGATGAGTAACTATTTCACCTTCTAACCATAGCCGTAACCGACCAATTACTTCTTTTTGCCGAGAGTTGGGAGTTGGCAACCACAAAAATAAAACTGGTTTATGAGATGCCCTTTGATAGCAAAGTTCAGCCACAGGTTTCGATTTACCCTTGCCATACCTGATATTATTTCTACCCTCAATTTTTTCCTTGATTCGCTCATCAAAGCTCAAAATTTTCTCTCGAAGCTTAAGAATTGCTTGCTGTTCCTCTGCTGAACAAGCACCGAGCCAATCTAAAAGCAATTGTGGTGTTTCTGAAATGCCATGTTTTGTACTGCTGAAACTCAACTCTTGATAGGAAATAGGAATTGACCAAGTTTGATTAGTGCTGATGTCTTGCAAACATAACTGGAACTGTTGATTGTCTTTGAATACTTGAATCTGCAATAAATCAATTTTGAGCAGATTATACTTGCAATCAATCAGATTATGTCTGTGAAATGAAGGTGCGGCAGCTATCAGTTTAACTGGTTGGTGATAGTCTATTTGTTCAGCAAAAGGTCGATCATCTAACAAATTATCATAATAACGGGTTAGCTGCTGGATAATATATCTATCTTCAGCGTTTTTTAGTTCTAAAATAACTAACTGTTTGCTCTCATTCAAAGCTAAGATATCGCAGAATTCGCCCTTAGCCACATACTGCCGTTTGAGAGGTGTAAAACTTAATAATCGCTGTAGATTCTCCCAAATAAAATCTTCTAAAGCAGCTTCGGACGCAAACTCCCAGCCCTCACCTGTTTTTCTTAAAGCAGCACCAGCCAGCATACTTTTGGGTCAACGTTAAAAAATCAAATTACAGTTAGCTTACCTTGATCAAAGTAAGATTGCGATCGCTGTGGAAAATTTTCATCGCATCAATACTGACTGCGACCATCTAAACCTCCGGGCTACTCCCGCCACATTGGTACTCCAATTGGCGGTGACGGGGGTAGTCCGGGCTGATTGAGTGGGGGTCAATCCCCCCGAAATCAGCAATCAGGACTACTTTGCTTTTCAACATAAGATTTAAGTTGCTCAAGGGTGACACCACCGCACGAAGCAACAAAGTACGCACCTGTCCAAAATACTGGCTTGTTATAGAACTGGTTAACGTGTTCATTAAACTCCTTGCGAATTAAACGACTAGAAACGGTTTTGAGGTTGTTTACGAGCTTGCTTACTTCCACATCCGGCGGATAACTGATAACCAAGTGAACATGGTCTGATTCTGCGTTGTACTCTGTAACCTTACTTCTCCACTTAGCGCAAGTACTCTCGAATATCTCTTGCAGTCGCTTGAGCATTGCTTGATTGATAACTTTTCTCCGGTATTTCGTTACAAGCACTAAATGAATATTTAGGCTATAAACTGCTCTGTGTCCTATATTGTAAGTCATGCCACCAAATGGTATTATGACTATATGCTACTAACTTACCAGTACAAACTCAATCCCACTCCCGAACAGATTGTCGTTCTTGAAATCTGGGGCGAGTTACTGCGTCGTCATTGGAACTACGCGCTAGGGGAAAGACTGGACTGGTTAAAACGTACAAGGTCACAAATTGACCGATGTAGCTTAGTTTCTGAGCCAATTGGTGAGATACCAGAGAAACCGGATTACTATACACAAGCTTCGTTACTCAAGCAAACCAAAGAACTATTCCCCGACTACAAAAGCATTTATGCCGATTGCCAACAACAAAATTTAATACGGTTGGACAAGGCATGGAAGCGGTGGTTAATACCTGATAAAAAAGGTAAGAGAGGAGGTAAACCACGTTTTAAAAAGCGAGGTAATATAAGTTCATTTACATTCCCTCGTGTTAATTCACCCAAGGCTGGCGCACATCTGGTAGGCAATACTCTCAAGCTGTCCAAGATTGGTGAGATTGAAGTTATCTTGCATCGACCAATACCAGATGGTTTTGAGATTAAGCAAGCGACAATTTTAAGTAAAGCTGATGGGTGGTATGTCAGTTTTTCTCTTGAAGATAAAACTGTACCTGAATTGCTACCGATTGACGAAATTAAAACGAATACTGGCATAGATGTCGGGCTGGAAAAGTTTTTAACTACTGCTGATGGACAAAGTATTGAAGTGCCACAGTATTACCGTAAGGCGCAATCTAAATTAGCCCGTCAGCAACACCAACTTGCTCGTAAAACCAAGGGGTCTAAGAATCACAGTAAGCAATCCAACAAAGTTGCAAAAACTCATTTGCACGTTGCAAGACAAAGGAAAGAGTTTCATTATCATGTCGCTCATTGGTTGGTTAATTCCTATGATTTGATTGTTTTTGAGAACCTAAACATTAGGGGATTGGCTAGGACACGATTAGCCAAGTCGATACTAGATGTTGCGTGGGGTGCATTCCTGGAAATCATGCAAGCAGTAGCGGTAAAACGCGGCAAGCTGACACTTGGAGTTGACCCTAGAGGCACGAGTATTAATTGTTCGAGTTGCGGCGAAAGAGTCGAGAAAACAATGTCCGTCCGTGTTCATAGTTGTTCTTGTGGATTGGTCATTGACCGCGACTGGAACAGCGCACTAAATCTTTTAAAGCGTGGGTCGGTTGGACTACCGATTCCTGGCTGTGGAGGCTTAGGGGATACCCAGCCTATGAAGCAGCAAGTCTCATTTGTGAATTTGAGATGCTCCCGCTACACTGCTTGCAGTTAGCGGCGAGAGTTGTCACTGAAAGACATTGATACTTGTCAGGTTATCTACTGATATTTTCCGATCTTACTTATTTAAGTGATACAAATTATACCCCTTTTAAAATACCTGTGTTAATTTTGCTATAGCTTACTCGTAGTCAGGGTTATATGGACTTTGTAGTTTTAGACACTGAGGGGAAACCGGAATTAAGTGAATTGGCGATAGTGGATAGTCAAGGACGGTTGATCTATGAAGGGTTTTCTAGTGATTATCCCAATCACAACAAGAATCTGCCTAACCTTAAAAGTCTCAAAACTCTGCTTACAGAGTTTCTGTCCCTTGTCCAAGGGAAGAAAATAGTCTGCCACTATGCCTTGCATGATATTGAGATACTTCAGTCCAGTTTTCGCCGAGTTGGTCTTTTTTGCCCCAAACTAGAATTTGAGTGTACTTGGGAAAAAGCAAAAAGTGTTTGGCCAGAGCTAGAAAGCCATTCCCTAGAACACCTGAGTAAGCATTTTAATTTGCAGGTAAATAACCGCTACTTTATTCGAGATATGGCTCATGCTGCTCGGTATGATGCTCAGTTTACTTACCAGCTTTATCGTCAGATGATGATTGAGCAATTAAAACAAAAGCCTAATCCATTTAGTGCAAGTCGGGTTGATACTCCGTTTCAGACTCACCCTGATTATTTTGCCACTTACCGCCAAGAATATCTTACTCTTGAGTCAATTTTGGCTGACATTAAACTAGATTCCAATCGTCAGAGTAAAGGAGTCGTAGTTATTGGAGAGCCGGGGACTGGTAAAACCCACTTGATGATGAGGCTAGCCAATGAGCGACTAGCCAGTAATCGACTATTATTTATCCGTCAACCGAACCATCCCAAAGCAGTGCTGCATCACATCTACAGCCGTATTTTGGAGTCCCTGGTACAGTCGGTTGGTTCTGCTACTCAATTGGACTACCTGATTATCAATAGCTTTTATAAAATTCTCAGTTTCCGAGTTACATCTCAAAAAGACCAAGAAATTATCAAAGCTCTACAAGATAAAAATTTAGATGGTCTTGGAGCCGAAGGAACTGGACGTAAGCGAGATTACTGGCAGCACATTGAAAAACGGATCTGTGAATGGTGGGCAGGTCATTATTCTTCTGGGGGTTTTGCTCTTGCAATCCTCAAGGGAATTGTTAAGTATTGTAGTTATACCGACCCACGACGGAAAGATATCGCTACCCGTTGGTTAGCTGCCAATATTTTATCTGGGGAAGAGGCAGAATTGGTGGGTTTGCCAAATTGGGGTGAAGACCTCAGCCAAGAAGCTTTTTCTTTAGAAGCAATTTCAGTTTTGGCTAAACTATCTATCTTGGATGAACCCTTAATCATCGTCTTTGATCAGCTAGAAGGATTGGGGCTTTCACATAACCGAGAAATCTTACTGAATTTTGGGGAAGCTATCAAGGAAATTTTTACTCACGTTCCTAATAGTTTAATTATTCTCAATATGTTTCCAGATCGATGGGAACAGTTTCAAGCTAGCTTTGATAACTCAATTATTGGTAGAGTCTCCCAGTACCAGATTTATTTACGTCAGCCAGATGAAACAGAACTTGAAGCGATTCTGCGGGTGAAGCTTCAGGCACTTGATATTCCTCTAGAACTATTATTTAGCTCTGAAGATTTGGAAGATATTCTTGGACAAAAGCCAATTCGAGGGGTATTGAACCGAGCAGCAGACTATTACAACTACAGGGTTCGTCAAATTCCTCTACCATCTGTCAAAGAAAATCTGCACAAACCTGATAGTAAAGAACAATTAGAACAACAGCTAAGAATTCTACAGCAGCAACAGCAAAAATTAACCGAAGGATTTCTTTATTTGGTTCAAGCAATACAGGAACCAAGATTGGTAGATTTGGCAAAGTTATATCAGCAGTTTCTCCCTGAGCCTCCCAAGCTTCAACTACATAATTCAGATAACATTATTGAATATTTAACTAGAAAGAAGGCTGAACTTGAGCAGCAGTATAGTAATCTTCCTATCATTTCTGATTATGATGACATGGGTAAACTAAAAACTATTGCTGAAGCTTTTAACCATATAAAGCCAATGAGACTAACTCAATATCGGTTGGGAAAGCGAGTTTTACCAGAACATATTGTGGTTGAGACTGGTAATAAAAATTATGTGATGGGGTTTCTTCAACTCGATCCAAGCACCACATCTTTTACCAGTCGAATTGCTAATTTCAATGAGCTAGTAAGTTTGCATCCTAATGACCGCTTTGGTTTATTCCGTGATGAGCGCATAACGCAAGTTAGAGGGAAAGTAGGTAAAGAACGAGTAGCTCAACTGAATAATTCTTCTAATGGTAGTTTTATTTTGTTTAGCAAACAAGACAGGATTTACTTAGATTTGACTTATCAAACAATTATCGACATTCAAAATAGAGATTTAGATGTTGATTTGGAGTTAGCTTTAAAGGTATTTATCACTTATCAAGAGTGGCATCACTGGCTATTTAGTATGTTTGGTTTTGCAAAATCTTTTGCACAAGCAGCATGAACATTGCAAGTTTTTCTATACAAAACAATTTATGAATATTACAACTATCCTCGACCAAATCGACATGGGCAGTATTGCCTTACCAGAGTTCCAACGGGGTTACGTGTGGAATCGTGACCAAGTGCGCGGGTTGATGAATTCGCTATATCGCAGACATCCCATTGGTAGCTTATTAGTGTGGGAAACTAAAACCGAACAAGCAATTGACCATGCTCGTGGCGATGGTAAGCTTTCCACAGGCACAGTTAAACTGCTGCTAGATGGGCAACAGCGCATTACCTCCTTCTATGGAATTGTGCGGGGTAAACCACCTCAGTTTTTTGATGGCAATGTGCAAGCTTTTACTGGTTTGTATTTCAACTTGGAAGATGAAATATTTGAATTTTACGCTCCCGTCAAAATGAAGGATAACCCTTTATGGGTAAATGTGACTGAATTGATGCAGCAAGGAGTAGGAGTTTTCATTGGGCATTTGCTCAAAATTCCAGAACTTAGTCTGAATTTGACTACTTACATTAATGCTTTAAATAAATTAGAAGGCATTAAAAATATCAATTTGCATATTGAAGAAGTCACTGGTGAAGACAAAACAGTTGATGTTGTTGTAGAGATTTTTAACACTGTTAATAGTGGGGGAACTAAACTATCCAAAGGTGATTTGGCACTAGCAAAAGTTTGCGCCCAATGGCCGGATGCTCGTAGTGAACTCAAAGCACGTCTGGCAAAATGGAATAAAGCAGGTTTTGACTTTCGTTTGGAGTGGTTGCTGAGGTGCATTAATGCAGTTATTACCGGAGAGGCAATGTTTTCCGCACTCAAAGATGTTAAGACTGCGACATTTCAAGACGGGCTATACAAGGCAGAAAAAGCTATTGATACCCTGCTCAACCTCATTTCTGGGCGTTTGGGACTCGACCACAATCGGGTACTCGGTGGTATTTACGCCTTTCCTGTCATGGTGCGTTACCTTGTTGCACGTGGCGGACATCTTAGAGATCACACAGAGCGCGACAAGTTACTTTACTGGTATGTACATACTTTATTGTGGGGACGGTACGCAGGCTCAACTGAGAGCGTTCTAGCACAAGATTTACACATATTGGAATCTGAAGATAATCCGCTAGACCAACTTATCGCCAACCTACGGCAAAATCGCGGAGACTTGGAAATCAAAGCTATTGACTTTCAAGGTTGGGGTATGGGAGCAAGATTTTATCCATTAGTTTATATGCTCACTCGTGTGCATCAAGCACAAGATTGGGATAGTGGCATCGAACTATCCAAACATCTTCTCGGTAAACATTGCTATTTGCAAGTCCATCATATTTTTCCGAAATCGCTACTTTCCAAAGCTCGATATCCCAAATCCGAAGTTAACGCGATCGCTAACCTGACATTTCTAACCCAAGAAACCAACCTTAAAGTCTCAAACCGACATCCCTCGGAGTATTTCGAGGCATTCGAGCAAACCCAACCGGGTGCGATCGCAACGCACTGGATACCGATGGAACGCAGTTTGTGGCAAATTGAAAACTACCGTGATTTCTTAACCGCACGTCGTGAGCTTTTAGCTCAAGCTGCTAATAAATTTTTGAATAGCTTACTCACCGGGGATATTCCAGAACCAAAAGCGACAGATTCTATTTTAGAAGAAGAAGCTGAAAGCTCTACTGTGGTTGTACCACTGGCTGAGGAACGGGTTCTGGAAGAATGTAATGTATGGGTGCAAGAGCAGGGATTACCGATGGGTGAATTAATGTACGAAATTGCTGATTCGACAGGAACAGTGAGTACAGTACTTGATTTAGCATGGCCCAATGGCTTGCAATCCGGGAAAAGTCAACCAGTTGCCCTGATAATTGATGCAGATCAGGAAATAGAAGAGGCTGCAAATCGTCTTAGTTATCGCTATTTTACGGACATAGACAGGTTCAAAAGCTATGTAATTCAAGAAGTTTTAGCTATTCAGTTTCCGTCAGTAGAGGATTACAAAAAAGCTTTTATCGCTATTAGTTGCGAAATAACGAATAGTCATAAAGCTATGCTAAGAGCGCATTATTACGCACCTGCACAAATTATTACTGCAACTGGATTAGCAAAGGCAGCTGGATATGAACATTTTGGTGGTGCAAATCTCCAATACGCCAGAATCGCAGAACTGGTTGCAAATTACTTAAGCTATGTGCCACCTGAACGCGACGACAATGGTAAACCATTCTGGTCGCTAATGTTGGCTTCGGGCTACTGGAAAATATTGGAAGATACCGAAAGTACTACTCAACGAGAATGGCAGTGGCAGTTACGGGAGCAGGTTAGTCAAGCTTTAGAAGATTTAGGCTGGGTATAAGCCAGGTATAAATCTTTCTAATTTAGTTACTCTCTGGAACATAAATCTATATGGCTATTCTCTTCCAACTTATTGGTAGATTAATCAAGTGGACTGCGATCGCTATTATCTACCTCACACCTGTTCTAGGTGTTTGGTTAGGATCTTCCCTAGCTGCTTACAATAACCGTTCTACTTCTTTAGCCGTACTAGCAGGGGTGTTTCTCTTTCCCATCTTACCTATGCTCTGGGAACTACGGGCACAAAGCAAGGGCAGTCGGAGCAAAGAGCGCATTTTGACTTGGGGCGATCGCCTGACGCTCAGAACCCTTGTAATCAACTTTGTGGCGATCGCTGCTTTATTAGTATGGCAACCGCGTTTGAGTTTTGTAGCTCTCTCAACGCGAGGCGACTGGATGCTGGGTGACTTGCAAGGGCAACCTGCACAGTTAATTCGACAGAATTTATTCAAGCTGGCAAATGGTTTGGGAGGAATGTATCTCAGCTTCAATAAAAATCCTTTTGAGCGTTACGATGACGGCAGTAGTAAAGTCCAACCACAACTCCAAACCGACCGAGATCCTTTTGAAAATTTAAAACAGGAAGATACTGCCAAACCACAGCCTGCTAATAATACCAATGGTTGGGCGTGGCAAGGTATGGGAATACATCCCGCAGTTGCTAATATGCCCAGCAGTGTAGAGACAAGTATCGCATCAGTTGCTCAGTATATTGTTAGTAAAGAATCAGATCCAGTACAGCGAATTAAAGCTCTCCATGATTACGTTGCAGATCGAATTGCATACGATGCTGAATCTTATTTTGCAGGGCAATATCCACCACAAGATGCCGAAACTGTATTTAGAACTCGTAAGTCTGTATGTGCCGGCTATGCAAAATTATTAGAAGCATTGGGTAAAGCAGCTGGAGAAGAAATCATTTATGTCGTAGGAGATGCACGGACTCAAACCAGCGACCTTAGCGGTCAAGGTCACGCATGGAATGCAGCAAGAGTAAAAGGACAATGGTACTTAATTGATGCTACTTGGGATAGCGGTTATGTTGATCGCTCATCAGGTTTTACAAAAAACTACCATACTGAATACTTAATGCCCCCACCAGAAGTTATGGTGATCAGCCATTTTCCGAAAGATCCTGCTTGGCAGTTGTTATCAAATCCATTACCGCTTGGTGAGTTTTTGCGCCAGCCGATGATGAAACCAAAGTTTTTTGCTGATGGCTTGCAACTTGTCAGCCCTGTGCGATCGCAGACGAATGTAGGTGATGAGGCAAAATTAGTATTGGCAAATCCGAAGAATGTTTGGTTATTAGCCAGTTATAACTCAAAAGGTGGAGGCAACTCCCAATCTTGTGGTCACGCGGTACAAGGCGATCAAGTTACGTGTAAACTTCCTGCCTCCGGTTCCTATGAAATGCGGTTATTTACCTCTACTGAAAGTCAAGGTAAATTTAATTATGTAGGGCAATTAGAGTTTAACAAGTCGTAAGAAATAATTTTAAACATTAAAATTAAGCTGAAAAAATATATAAGTTTGGACTATATGTTGTCAAGGGTCCAGAGTGAAGTATCTGACTTTTCACAGCAAGTCCTTAAGCCTCGAAAAAGCGTGACTTTTTTTGCAGGTTAATTCTCAATATCCTTAACTTAATGAAAATATTTAACGAAAAAATCAGGGCTTGAAAAACTCTCAGAATGGTCTTTTCTATATACCATGAAAAGTCAGAAGCTGTAACTTATTAAACGGCAAAATTCTAGCAGATGAGTGCTGCTTCTTCATTCTTTTTCATATCTTCTAATTGGGTACATTTTGCTTCTCCATTAAACATCTGCCTTGCCCAATGTTCGCAGTTATAGCTTAGTTTATTCCAAACTCTTCTTTCTTGATTTCTAGACTGTTTAATACGTCCTTCTAAATGGCTGTAAGGGATTACTTCTGGTAAATGCTCTTTAATAATCCAATCTGGAGAGTAGGCTGTTTCATGAACGTAACCAAATCACTTTTCGACAAGACTATTTTGAGCTTTAATGGTTGCACCTGTAAAAAAGTGTGCTACTCTAAAACCTTTTTGACTAGGTACAATGATTCCGTAATGTTCGTAATTTCTCTCCTTTTCATCTTTACATTTAATAGCCACAAGATCCCCTGGCTTTACAGGCTCACCATTAATATCAGTAATATCTGGCATTCTATCAAGGAGAGCATAGTAGTTAGACAATGAAACTATTTGAGACTCAGTAGCTTTGAATAAAGCCTCTATCCATTTTGGATCGCATTCCGATACTTTTTCTAAAATTTTATTGTAGATATCATTTATTTTTTGAAAATGATTAATCAGAGCTTTTACAGAGTTAAAATGCTGCTCTATATTATTTTGATGGAAACTAGTATTTATTTCTATTTCTAAACAATCTGATACCTTTTGACAAATATTTAAAATTTCTTTGTCTCTTGTATGTTTTGCAATTAGGCTTAATTCGTGGTGAATAGTACCATTATGAAGATGATGTTGAATTTCTGCAAATAAATTCAACATATTACCTGGATGTGCTTTACGCGACATAGGTGGAGCTTAGGGTTATAAAAATTAATCTTTGCTAGACTTGTACTTTTGTTTTTGTTCTACCTCTATTGATTCAATAAAAGCTTCTGAAACAATAGGAGCTATTTTTTGTAAAGTCTTTGAAGCTATACTTCCAACTTGAATAGCAGACGCTATATTACTTGGGTTTGAAATAGACATAGTACTAAATTATTTATAGTTTATTGATACAATATATATCATTAAATTATAAAAACGTAAATAGAGTAATTTTATAAAATATTAAATGTACTGTAAAGCAAAATAGTAAGAAAATAGGATAAACTACTTAAAACATTCTGTCTACTAAGCATTGAAGTAAAAAGCTCATGCTTTAGTTTTTGTAAAACTATCTATCGTTTATGATAGCTAAAATTTAGCTATACGGAGCTTGTCTCTAGCCATACGTTGGATAAGCTGCTAGTTACCATGTATTTCTACTAAACGCTTAATTACTGAAAAAGCTTTATCTTACATCTATTCACAGTTTTTGCATTTCAAGCACATTGAACCCTTTGATGAGCAACGAGCGCTTTTTTTGTTCAATTCAAGCATATAATACCAAACCTAAAAACTGGCTTATATAATGCTGATTGCTGTATCAAAAAAAATTTTTTCTAAATGGTTAATAAAATAGATTACACTAGAACTCAATTTTTAAGCTAACATCTAAATTTATAAATTCTTTACTATCTCTTTAAATATTCCTCTGAAAGTTCATGATTAATGCTGATGGGGTTCTTATGTTTGACGAGAGAAGCTGAACTAAATACTAAATTATCAAAACAACAGTTTACTAAAACATGGATTTCATCAACCAAGCACGAAATTTGGCGGATACGCTCAAAGATAAAGCGCAAGAAGCAGCAACTAATACAGCAAATGGGATACAAGAGGTTGTTGATGGAATCAAGAATACTACTATAGAAATTACCACCTCAAGTATTAATGCAATTACTGATTTACCTGCAACAGCACAGCAAGGTTTTCAAACAGTACAAAATATCAGTAAAGCATTTGAAACAACTGCTATTGGTGTGAGTACTTCGAGTCTGTCCATAGCTGAAGCATTGCAAAAGCTGCCTTCGACTGCGGCGGAATTAGCCGTAGAAATGCCCAAGATTGCCAATAGATTCAGGTATCGTGCTGGTCTAAGAGTAGGAGATTTACCTCGCTCTGACGCAGATGTAATGAAGCTTTTTGAGAAAATTCCTGGAACATCAAAGCTAGGAGCTAACGAACGGACTATTCGTGAATTCTTGAGCGATAAACATGGTAGCCATATCATTCCACGCTCTCAAGGTGGCTCAAATGGTGCTGACAACATCCTGTGGGAAGTGGGTGTTGATAATCTGCGTCGCGGAGCCAAGGTTATGACTGTTGGGGAGCAGTTTTATATTCGGGTTTACAATGCCGTAGATTCTATTGTCAGCAATTCAGGAACAATTGCTAAGTTGGGGATCACTGCTACAGGAACCGCTATTCTTACCCAAGTTATAGTCACAGCGATTTCATACTCCTTGGATCTTTATCGGGGCGATATTACTGTTGAAGAGTATAAAAATTTAATTGTAGAAGCGGCAAAGGCAGCAGGGGGAGCGATGCGATTTTGTTAGATCCCACTTTAATTCTCAGTTACAGAGCTATATTCTCAATAAAAACAGTTATTTGGCTGCGATCGCACCCTTAAATAGGTGATTTAGAACCTTAATTTTAAGCACCTCACAAAATCGCATTGCTCCCGGCAGCAGGTATTGCGACACCGATTGTTTTTCTGGTCTTAGTGGCTGTATTAGCGTTATTTCCAGAATTTACAGTTGTATTATCCGCACCAGTCGTTATTGCAGGTTTCAATGCCTTATTTGGCATCAGTATTGCGATGCCGATAGTACAAGGGAGCAATGCGGTTTTGTCAGATCCAGTAAAAAACAAGCGATCGCAAAAATAAAATCTAAGTAAGAAGTAACTTTATTTACTAAATATGTGCTGGTAGCC
>NZ_JACJSH010000096.1:0-17426 GCF_014698055.1 Nostoc sp. FACHB-133 | reverse complement strand
GGCTACCAGCACATATTTAGTAAATAAAGTTACTTCTTACTTAGATTTTATTTTTGCGATCGCTTGTTTTTTACTGGATCTGACAAAACCGCATTGCTCCCGTCTGACCTTCGCCTCTTTTCCCACCCAGCTACGATTATCATTATTGTTAAAATGCTTTTGAGTATTTTAGCTGATTGACCAAATGCACTTTTTCCTATCTTTTCTTTCACTGATGCCCTACACCTTAAGTTCAATATTATAATCGCGATCTTCACTGGAAAAAAGCTTTTCTCTCATGAGAGTTTATATGTAACTATTCATTCTCTCACTGCGAAATAGTCAAAACCCTTGATTTTTCGTTTTGAAAAAGTAATAGTATAAAATACTACTTTTTCTGAAAGAAAGAATGAATTTTCAGCTTGCTAAGAAATAAAAAGTGTACCACTAAAGCAAACAAAGCTCCACAGCTTGGCATGAGAATCATTCTTCGTCTAGTGTTTTAAAAACTACTTGAAACAACCACACAAATAATAATTTTTTTATGCTGAATTCTAGCAACTAACGAGTGTATCCTATTTTGATAAGTTCCCGATTGATGTTCCAAATTAATGACCGCTAACTTACCTAGAAAAATTTCTGCTCTGGGACTGTTTATATTGCTTAATAGTATAGTTTACAAACCATTAAAAGCAGAGGTTCCAGCACGCCCTCCTATAATCCCTCAAGTTATCCCTAGAGATATCCAACCACCTTCGTCCGCTCCTCTGCCAACGCCACAACCACAGCAATCGCCTTTACCTCAACAAATACTTCCACCCTCTAACTTAAGTCCTAATCTTGAAGAACAGTTTCCTGACACAACTAAAGAAACTTTCACTGTGAAACGATTTGAAGTTCTTGGTGGCACAGTTTTTAGTCAACAAGAGTTAGATAAAGTTCTTAAAGAATTCATCAATCGCCCGATTACACTCGATGATTTGTATCAGGCACGACAGAAAATTACTGACCTATATATTGACAAAGACTACATTTCATGTGGTGCCTATATTCCACCTCAAAAAATCTGGTCTGGTATCGTTAAAATTCAAATAGTTGAAACTAAGCTCAGGGATATTGAAATCGAAGGTACACGACGATTAAACAAGAGTTATATACGTAGTCGTATAGCAGCAGGAAATAACGGGCCTCTCAATCAAAAGCGTTTGCTAAAGTCATTGCAGCTGCTAAAATTCAATCCTTTGATTCAAAACTTATCTGCTAATTTACAACCGGGGAATATTCCTGGGCAGATTAAGTTAGTTGTAGAAGTTGTTGAGGCGAGAACTTTTAATGCCCAAATGATTCTTGACAATACACGATCCCCTAGCATTGGAAGTTTCCAACGCCGAATACAAGTAAATGAAGCTAACTTACTGGGACTGGGAGATAATTTAAGCCTCGGTTACAGCAATACTGATGCTAGCAACTTTTTTTATGGCAGTTACACACTGCCTCTCAATTCCAAAAATGGAACTCTCTCTTTTAACTATGGAACTGGCAACAGCAGTGTTATCGAACATCCTTTCGATACCTTAAATATCAAATCTGCTTCCCGATATTATGAACTAACATTCCGCCAACCAATGTTTCAATCCCCTACTGAAGAATTGACTTTGGGTTTAACTGCCTCTCGACGAGAAAGCGAAGCCAATTATGCTCCACTAGGAGAACAAATTCCTTTTCCTCAATTAGGATCTAACGACCAAGGAAAGACCAGAGTATCCGCATTACGATTTTTTCAAGAATGGATTACTCGTGGCAGTACTCAAGTCTTTGCAGTGCGATCGCAATTTAACTTGGGGCTAGATGTATTTAATGCCACAGTTAATCAAGATGCTCCTGATAGTCGTTTTTTTTCTTGGCAAGGGCAAGCTCAGTGGTTACGATTACTAGCTCCTGACACCTTACTATTATTTGGTTTCAATACTCAATTAGCAACTAGATCCCTTTTACCTCTAGAACAGTTTAGTCTGGGCGGAATTGAAAGTGTACGTGGCTATCGTCAAGATTTACTGCTGGCTGATAATGGTATTTTTGCTTCGGCTGAGGTACAAGTTCCTATACTTCGCATATCTAAGATAAATGGAATATTGCAACTTATACCATTTACTGATTTTGGTATAGTCTGGAATAATTCAGGAAGCACAATTGCTAACACCAACAGCCCTAATATTCTTGCTTCCATTGGACTGGGATTGCGATGGTCGCAGAATGCTAACTTTAGCGCTCGTCTTGACTACGGCATTCCTGTTGTATCTGTTGACCAGCCAAATCAAACATGGCAGGAAAATGGACTGTATTTTTATTTGCAATACAATAATTTTTAAGCTTAATCTACCCACATACCTTAAGTTATCTAGAATTAATCTTGGCTAAAGTCACTATTTTTAATCAAACCTATTGATTTACTTCTCCATCTGGAAGAAAACACAACAGTAACCTTCATAGCTATTTTAAATACCTTAAAAGGTTACATCTTGATTTAGTTGAATGCATAAATAGAAATATTCATAAAGAAATAAATTTAGATTCTATTAGCGCACTCCAGTTACTACCATTTCAAAATTACTAGGAGGTACCATAAGAATTCCACGTCGAATAGGCTTAATAGGACAGGTCGTAATTAATCTTAATTTCAAACGTGACAGTATAGTTGCCAATACAAGTTTAATCTCAAGCTGCGCTAAAGCTGCGCCAACACATCGGCGATTGCCGCCACCAAAAGGCAAGTATTCGTAAGGAGAAAATTGACGCTCCAAAAAGCGTTCGGGATTAAAACGTTTGGGTTCTGGATATACTTCTTTTCTTTGATGAGCCAAGTAAATTGAAACATTCACAATTGTTTGAGGTTCAAGCTGATAACCTTCAATCTCTATAGGCTTTTGTACAACCCGTGTAAAGGCATTTAAGGCAATTGGATAAAGACGCAATGTTTCAGAGCAAACTGCACTGAGATAAGGTAGCCGAGAAATTTCGCTCTTATCTTTAGTAAAGGTGAAACAGTTAAGTTCAGATAAAAGGTTTTTTTGAACCTCTGGCAAGTAGTGACTCCAGTATAATGCCCAAGAAATAGCAGATGCAGTAGTTTCGTATCCAGCGAATATTAATGTTAATAAAGAATCACGAAGCTCAATGTTTGTCATTGATTTACCAAACTCGTCCTGTGCCTCCATAAGCATACTCAGAATGTCTTTAGAGGGAGAATTAGTTTGTCTTGTCCGTTCAGCAATCAGAGTATACATCACTTGATCTAACTGCTCTATTTGATGCATTAAATTTGCCTGTGGACTCCAGATTCCGCAATTGTTTTGAAATCTAGAGAACAATAGCATAAAAATAGAACTCAAAGGATTATCGAAAATTTCAAACAGCGAGTTAAGCATCTGTCGCAGTTTATTGTAATATTCACCTGTTTGCAATCCAAACACAACATGAAGGATGACACGCAAAGAAATTTCCTTCATGACTGAGTGAACTACAAAAAACTTTCCGGTAGCTAACTGGCTTATTACTTCTTCAGTAATCTCACAAATAACCTGACTATACAGGCGCATTCGTTCTGTGTGAAAAGGAGGCAACAACATTCGTCTTTGATGTCGATGGCGTTCATTGTCAAGAAAAATAATAGAATTTTCTCCTAATAATAGTTTCACAAAATCACTATTCTGAATAGAACTAAGATCCTCTGGAGAGGATGTAAAAATTTTTTGAATGGCTTCTGGACTGCTAAAGTAAATAAGAGCAGGAAGCTCGTTCCCTCTAAGTCTAAAAACACTACCGTAGTCCTCAGACCAAGCATCTAAAGTTTCTAATGGGCGAAGTAAAAACTGAATACTCTGTAATAAAGGTGAGGTTTTTGGGCCATCAGGTAGATACATAAAATTATATTTTTAATTACTAAAATAAATATTATCATATAATTAGTAGCTTTATATGCTACCTTTTCATCATTGTGTTTAATAGATTTTAAACTTGATTATGAATATTTTTTCTATCCGCGCCTTAATGGTATCTATTTTGATATCTAATCCTTTTTCTTTACCTATTTCTTGTGTTTTCGCCCAAATAATTCCAGACAAAACATTACCTGTTCCTTCGCTTGTTACCCCTCAAGGAACGAACAATATAATCGAAGGAGGAAGTCAGGCAGGAAGCAATTTATACCACAGTTTTGATCAATTTTCTGTTCTTACTGGAGACACTGCTTTTTTCAATAATCCTATAAATATTAAAAACATTATTACTCGTGTAACAGGTAGTTCAGCCTCGAAAATTGATGGATTAATTAAGACTAATGGTAGTGCAAATTTATTCTTTCTTAATCCCAATGGGATTTTATTTGGTCTCAATGCACATCTAATTATTGGTGGTTCTTTTATAGCAAGTACTGCCAACAGCATCCATTTTCCTAATGACATTCAATTTAGCGCTAAAGCTCCTGAGAAGACTCCACTATTAAGCGTGAATGTTCCTATAGGGTTAGAGTATGGTGGTAATTCATCAGGATCAATTAATGTACAGGGTAGTGGACACAGCCAGGTTATATATGGGAATCAGGTGGCTGCTTCAATTACCTTATTAGGAGCAGGAGAAAGTCAAAATGGTCTGCGTTCACAACCTAGTAAAACTTTAGCTCTAATAGGAGGTGATGTTTTATTTGATGGTGGGCTAGTAACTGCTCCTTCTGGACAAGTTGAAATAGGTGCTGTTGACGCTGGTATAGTGAATTTCACTTTTAATGATTCAGGCTTAAGTTTAGATTATAAAGAAATAAATAACTTTAAAAACATTAGTTTTATTAAGCAATCTTTGTTAGATGCTAGTGGTTTTATGCCAGGATATATTTCTGTACAAGGTAAAAATATAAATTTTACAGATGGCTCATTAGCTTTGATTGCAAATCAGGGAGTTTTTAATTCAGGAGCTATACGTATAACGGCAACTGATACTTTAGATTTAACAGGGATAACATCTTTTAATATGCAAGCTTTTCTCAGTGCTACAAGAATTAATCGAGGTATTATTACTTCAACTAATTCTGGCAGAGGAGGAGATATTATCATTTCAGCATCAAAAATGATTGCTCAAGAATCAGAAATAATTACTCCTCTAAGTTTTGGTAATGGTAATAGTGGAAATTTAACTATAGATGCTTCAGAAAAAATAGTAATTCGTAGTGTTGCAGTTAATGAAAGTTCTGGAGTTGCTTCTGTTTTGGGGACTGTAACTTACGGTTCAGGTAACGCAGGTGATGTAAAATTGTCAACCAAAGAATTATTAATTGAAGATGGAGGAAGCTTACAATCTTTGACTTTTGGTGATGGCAGAGGAGGTAAAGTAACTGTAAATGCTTCTGAGCTTTTAAAAATTTCAGGTGGGCATCCTAACTTCGTGTTGCTAGCTTACGGAACACCACCTATTCCTACTTTTTCGGCAAGCAATATAACCTCTCTGTCCGTTTCTGCTGGCGATGCTGGTGATCTAAGTATTAATACAAGACGATTGATTGTTGAAAACGGAGGTGTAATTGCAGCATCAGGACTTAAAACTGGTAATTCTGGTACTGTAAATATTAATGCCCTTGAATCTGTTAATATTAATGGTTCAAGTTCAATTAATCCTTCTTTGAACCCTAGTAGAATAAGCTCTTCTGTAGGTACTAGCGACCCTTTTGTAAGCTACATATACAATCTCAAGCAACCGTCTGATGCTTTATCTGGAAACATTTTTATCAAAACAGGAAACTTAAGTTTAGAAAATAATGCTCAAGTTGAAGTTAGGAATGATAGTACAAAAAATGCTGGGATAGTAAGAATTATTGCAAATTCTATTAACTTAGATAATAAAGCAGGGATAACTGCTTCAACTAAAAATGGTCAAGGTGGTAACATCAATTTGCAAACTAAAGTTTTGAATCTATCTGACAATACCTTTATTTCTGCAACAGCAGGTGGCAACGGTAATGGAGGCAACATTACTACCAATGCAGATATTATAAATGTTTTGGCAAACAGCCGGATCACAGCTAATGCTTATAAGGGGCGTGGTGGTAACATTCAAATTAATACTCAAGGATTTTTTGCCTCTCGTGACAGTAATTTTACAGCTAGTTCCGAATTAGGAATTAATGGCAATGTTCAATTTAACATTTTAAATAATAATCTTATCCCTCCTAAAATATTAGCAGAAACAATTCAATTACCTTCTGAAATTACTTCAGCTTGCCAAGGAAATTCCAGCAACACAGCTAGTAAGTTTGTAATTATCGGAACAGGTAGTGCCCCACGTACTTATCAAAGTCAAGTATTTAACAGTAATGGATGGCACGCTAATTCTGCTGCTATAGTCTCAACTTATAACAATTTAGGCAAACAAAGCTTACCAAATAATGAAAACCAACCAATTGTAGAAGCACAATCGGTGTTGATAGAACCATCAGGAGAAGTCAATTTATTAGCATCTAGCAATCAGGTTGCTGCTGTTGCTTCACAGTTGCCTAAAAATTCTTGCTTTGCTACAAATTCTACATCAAAATTATTTCCATAAACCAGAGCAATAAGTGAAAATTACTAGACGTAGATATTTATTTTGCAGTGTTGTAGGTTTCCTTGTGGCAACTGGCAAACCATCTCGGCTCATGGCTCAAAATGTCAACAAAATCACTCAGCAGGCAGAATTTTGGACTGAAAAGGGGCATGAGCTATTAAACCAAGGTAAGTATTTGGAGGCGCTGGAGGCTTGGAAAGAGGCTACTAAAATATATGGTCAACTCGATTATGATGAAGGTGTTGTTGGGAATTTAATTAATCAGAATCTTGCTTTACAAGGATTAGGCTTATACCTTAACGCCTGTGACATACTTTTAGAAGCTTTAAAAATAGATAAATTGAATTATTATCCAATTTTTTCTTCTTTTAATAAAAAAAGCAAAGAGTCTCTCAATACAGCAATTAATCGAATAAAACCTACTCCAGTTAATTTGTTAGCATTACAAAACTTGGGAGATATTTTACGTTTACTCGGTAGCTTAGATGAATCAGAAGTAGTTTTAAAAAAAACGTTATCATTCGTCAAACAGATAACGCCAAATCAAGATGTTAGTTTAATTTTATTATCTCTGGGAAATACTAAACAGTCAATGTATGAGCGTTCACGCTCACAATCAAAATGGATAGAAGAACTAGTTTATAAAAAAGAAGCTGTTGCTAAGGTTCAGCAAAATGCACTCTTGTCACTTGAGTATTACCAACAAATAAATAATCTGGCAAATGCTTCTACTATTGTAAAAGTGCAGGCTCAACTCCAAAGTTTGAGATTATTGTTAGATTTTGATGGATGGCTATTAACACAGTCACAGACAAGTCAGAGGTTTAAAAATACTAAAATTAATATTAATCAACAAATTCAACCTTTAATAGATTTAATCATGAAAAACTCTTCCTCTTTCGAGGAATTGCCTATTAATCAATCTGTCTATGCCAAGCTTAACTTCTCTGATAGTCTAAATAAAACTTATAATAAAAGTTTACAACCTGTAGCTATACAATATGCTGAATCTGCCTTACAAACTGCCCAAAGTATCAACAATCAACTTCTACAATCCTTCTGTTGGGGAATACTAGGCAAATTAAAACCAGATAAATCAGAACCATACTTTAGGCAAGCTTTAGGGTTTGCTCAATCAATTCGAGCATGGGATGTCGCATACCAATGGCAGCAACAGTTGGGTGATTTATATCGAAAACAGGGAAAGCATAAACCTGCTTCCAAGATGTACCAAGCAGCTATTGATAACCTAACGCAAGTTCGTACTAATCTTTTAACTAGCAATCCCGATACACAATTCTTTTTCTATGAAAAAGTAGAACCAGTTTACCGGAACTACCTAAAATTGCTACTAGAAAATTCTTCTACTAATATACGAGAAGTAATACAACTACATGAAGAATTTAAAATAACAGAGCTAGAAAATTATCTTCAGTGTGGCAAGCTTAATCTTATTTCTTTGAATCAAATTCAAGATTTAGATATTAAACCAACAATTATTCATGTAATTGACTTATTGGATAGCATAGAAGTCATCTCTCAATCTCCTAAACAACCTCTTCATCATCACTCTATTGATCCTCAACTAATTAAAGAACATATTAACAATCTTGTAAACACTTTACAAGACAAAAATCTTGCTTACACTAGTGAAAATGTTATTATTGCTCATTGTCAAGCCCTTTATAGATTAATTATTGCACCTATCAAATATTTACCAGCATCAGGAATGCTAGTATTTACTTTAGATGCATCTTTTCAAAGTTTACCGATGGGCTTGCTTCATGATGGTAAAAATTATCTGATTGAACACTACGGTATTACAGGAACTTTGGGATCGAGAGTGCAACCACCTAAGATTTTACCTCCCAAACAATTAAGGGCTTTCATTGCTGGACTCAGTAAGGTAAGTCCTAGTTTTTACGCTCCCAATGCTCCCAAAGGGCTCAAAGCATTGCCAGGGGTAGAAATAGAAATAGCAAATGTAAAAAAAGAAATTCCTTCTTCAAAAGTATTGTTAAATGAAGAATTTCTTAGTCCAATGCTAGATAAAGAATTGAGTACAGATGATTTTTCAATAGTTCATCTAACCACTCACGCTCAATTTAGTTCTGTTGCTGACAGAACAATGATTTTCGCTTGGGATAAACCAATTACTGTTTCCGAATTTAATACTTTGCTCAAAGAAAAAACCCAGTCTAATCAAGAAGGAATTGAGTTATTAGTTTTAAGTGCTTGCCAAACAGCCAAAGGTAATAAAAGATCCGCATTAGGAATTGCTGGAGTGGCAGCACAAGCTGGAGCCAGAAGCACCATAGCTACTCTCTGGCAAGTAGATGCTAATTCCAGTGCTTTACTTCTGAAAATATTTTATCAAGGATTGAAAGATGGTTTAACCAAAGCCGAAGCACTACGTCTTGCACAATTACAAATGATATCAAACCCTCAATACCAACACCCTTTCCATTGGGCAGCATTTTTACTTATTGGCGGCTGGCTATAATTTCATGAGTAAGTTAACTACTTTTCAACCATTTCACCAATTTCAACCCTGCTTGTACCTTTTCTAATTCAGATGTTTTACCACTATTATTTGCTAATTTAGCTGCTATCGTGTAGTTCTGTTCCGCTTCATCTATTAACAAGGCTCCTAAATAACGATCGCCTAGTAGTCTGTAGATACTTGGATTTTTACTACCTGCCATAACTCGTGCTTTTAACGTCTTAATTGATTCATCTAAAAGAAGCTTTGACATATATATAGCATCCATATCCCAGAAAGCAGCTTCATCAGGTGGCAATCCCAGGTTTTTGATTTGTTTGACTTCACCTGTAATTTGCTGAACATCGTCAAAAGGTAAAAGATGGACTACTAAGGGGCTATAATTCAAAGGTTGATCGCCACGGTTACTAATTATAGTGATTGTATACGTATTCCCATACTGTAATTCTTTTTGCTCTTGAGGATATGGTAGGGTTGTAATGTCTTTTACATCTTTCTCCCACTCGACACCATTGCCTTTTACTACTACCGTATAGCTATCAGCATCTACTACTGAGCGCCAAGAGATTTCTGGTCTATTATTTATAATTGAACTGCCGTAAGGACTAGTTACAATCGGCAAATTTTTTTCATTATCTGGCCCTTTATAGTCATGTGGACAATGGACTATATTTAATACTGAACACTGTACAGCTTCGTTAGGTGGTGGCGCACATATTTGTGTATTAAAAATAGTAGTCTGCTTCAAATACAGAAATTTTCGATTTGAGAAGCAAAGAACTTTGACTACACTTCCGTTTTGAGGATTGATCCGCTCTCCCAGACACAAATATTTTCCCGATCTCAGGGAGCGATCACCCGTGCTATAAACTCGACCACTTGGTTCATTGCACAAATTCTTTTGTAATATTCGTTCCTGTCCCCATCCACTGTTAGTAGCCAAAAGGATTAGTGTTGATATTGATACGAAAGTTGTAAATCGGCGGACTGCAAAGACTCTTTTAGTTTGGCTGGTCAGCATTACAACAAGACACAATAGGTACTTACAATTGGCATTTTAATGTAAGTAGAGAATAAATAAGTATAAAGTTTGGTTGCTAGCTTTAAGGGGACTTAGATAGGAAGTAGCCACAAAAACCCTCAAGCGCATATACAGAGATACTTTGACATCGTTTTGGCTAGTTACTTGATATATCTAGGTTTCAAGCTTTTTTGAGCCTTTGGTGTATTTTACTTACCCTGTATAGCTTTGAGGCTTGTTTCTGCCTCAAAAATGTTTAACTCCTGTTAAAATGGGCTTACCCTGCTCTAGCGAGAAGAAGGCTTGAGCCTAATTCTGTGTAATACATCCTTACGCCAACGAAAAACTTCTGGCTGTTTAGACTCAAGTATCAAGCAGGCTTCCCAGTTAAGCCAGGAATTATCGTTATCACCCAAAGCTTCTTGAGTTTGTGCCAGTAAACAGTAAATATCTGCTCTTTGACCATCCAACTTTTCTGCCTTTTCTAAATATTCCTTTGCTTCACCTAACTGCCTTTGCTGTAATTTCGCCCATCCTAAATTTTTATACAATGCAGCTTGTAATTTTGGTTCTTTAGTCTTTTGTAGACCTTGTAGTGCCAGAGTAATCGCCGCATTATAGTTACCTTTTAAAATTTTTAATCTGGAGAGGTTATTGATAACTGGAATTGCTTGACTATTAATTTTTATAGACAACTCATACTGCTTCTCTGCCAAGCCTTTTTTTCCTTGATCATCATAAAAGGTTCCTAAGCCATAGTGTCCTTCCCAACTATCAGGCTTTAACTTCAAAGCTTTTTCATAATTAATAGTTACACAATCAAATTCATTTAATAGCTGGCAAACAAAAGCTAAATTATTGTGAGCGTCTACATCTTGATTATTATAGTTTATCGATAACTCATAATATTTTTTAGCATCTTGCAACTTTTGAGTACTACGAGATGCTTTATCAAAATAAAATTGGGAAATATAATTTTTGACTTGAGGTTTAATTTTTATAGCTGAATCAAAAAACTCTTGTGCGCTCTGAGAATCATTTGCTGCCTCAGCCCTCTCTCCTTGAGCTAATAAATAATTAGCTGCTAGAGGTATAGATAAAAAGATACCAAAAATACTTAATAAACCTATTAATGTATATTTGCTAAATTTAAATATTTTAGAATTAGCTAATCTATAATTTTTAATTTGCTGAGGTAGTTTTTCTAACCTCTGCAAAATAACTCTAGTTGTTTGCGGACGCTGCCCTGGAAAAGGAGCCATTAATTCATCAAGAAAATCAGCAAAGGGCTTGTCAATCTGCGGTGTTTGCTCTCTCCAAATTAGATTTCCTGTCTTTTTATCTGTTGGAAGATCCATCAATTGAATGCCAGTCACTAATTGCACAAAAGTCCGACCCAGAGCATAGAAGTCTGATTGAGGTACTGCTTGACCATTTATTTGCTCCAATGGAGAGTAACGAGGAGTACTGACAGATGTAATTTCGTATCGTCCTCCCCTACCTGTGCTAGATCCCCCACTTCCACTGACTTTTGCCAAGTAGGTATCAGTCACTCGCCGTGCTACACCAAAATCAATTAATGCAAGTTGTCCACTTGACTGAAGAATTATATTAGAAGGTTTAATATCTCTATGAAAAATTTCTGTACGGTGTACTTCATCAAGGATTTCAACTAACTGTCGAAGCCATTGTAATGCTACGGATTGTGAAATTCGCCCATTAGACTCTAACCATTGTTCTAAATTTTCTCCTTCAAATTTATCCATGATTAAACAATGCAATGTTAGAGAGCTATTATTCGGAATAAAAGTGAAAAAGTCATCTATAGTACTTTTAGGAATACATGGGTGTTCAATAAGCCGTAAGGTGAGAGATTCCCGCTCAATAAGATCAACTAACTGAGGTGTGTTCCATTTTAAAACTTTCATGACTCGCCGCTTACGCTCAGGATTCCATTGAGTGCCGGCATCGTCCACTTCAAAAACTTCCATATAGCTAAATGGGTTTTCGGTAAGCTCTCTTAATGGCTTAACTAGACAAATGCGGTCGTTAATTAGCAATGAAGTCCCACATAAGAGACAGTGATTAACGTCATCAGGATTTTGACGTTGTTTGCAAAGAGGGTTGATACAGTAACCCATATTTTAGTATGTATAACGTAATGCATAGAAATTTACTCACACTACCTCTTGCTGTCGCAATGGAACAACATATAAATTGAAAATTTTAGGCAGCCTCATTTTAAACATCAATGTATACTACCATTAAATACCTGCATTGCTTAGAAAGAGAAGTAATAAATATCACACCAAACAACAATTACTGGAAGACTCACTGTTTAGCTGAAATGAAAATTCAATAGCCAATTTCAGTAAATAGCCTTAAGTGTAAGTGCTAATCTTCCTCTTTTCTCTTGCCGTACTCCATCCCAGATGTGTCTACGAAAGTAATTCCTATTGTAAGTAACCGACATTAGAAATTTCTATAGTACTTTTTTGAAAAAAATTAACTATAAAATGAAAAATCAAATATGATTGATACAATGCAATCTCCTCTTAAAACTAAGCCTAATCTATAAAAATGCCCAAAATGGGCATTTACTGTGTAAAAATGATTAACAAGGTTACAGTTTTTAGTACTGAATCGCAATTCCAGGCTCCTACTCACTCCTCCCTTAAGCAAACAGGACAGGAGCCACCAAAAGTACTTTTTACGGTGAAAGTTACTTTTGAACTAGCCCTAGCTGTAGTAAATAAGTTAGTATTTGCCAAGAAAGGTAGATATCTATCCGAGGCTGAAATCCTTGTTATAAAGGGAGCGTGGGATGACAATGACTATGAAGAAATAGCAAGTAACTCATCTTACAGTCCTAACTACTTAAAAGGTGGCATAGCCCGTCGATTGTGGGATATGCTTTCTGAAACTATTGGAAATGGCGAACGGGTTGGCAAAAAGAATCTGCGTGATTTTTTGGAACAAGTTACGGAAGAATATTATGCTCAATCTGCGTCAAAAGAGGAGCCGAACTTCCCTGCCAACGACTTAATACAAGTTTTGGGAGGACAACTACCTGATGTGTCTAGTTTTTACGGACGAGTAAAGGAACTAACTCTTTTAAAAGAATTAATAGCTAAACAGCGATGTATATCCTTGGTAGGAGTAGCAGGAATCGGTAAGACTGCATTAGCGGCAAAACTTCTAGCGGAAATTAGTGCAGAATCTCAACCTAGATTTGATTATTTGATTTGGAAATCAGTTGCTCATGCACCACTACTTCAGGATTTAGTAACCGAACTGTTAGATATAATTGAGCCTTTAGAAACACCCTCAAGCTCACCTAAGTATACTCAAGCAATGATTACAATGTTGCTGAAGCAGATGCAATCACGCCGTTGCTTGGTTGTGCTAGATGAATCTGAAGCGTTATTTCAGACAAAAAATTTAGAGCAACGACTAGATTACAGACTATTTTTTCGCCGTTTAGTAGAAGAACAGCATCAAAGCTGTTTGCTCTTGACTAATCGAATTCTGTTTGATGAGCTGAATGATCTGATAGTAGCGAAGCGACCTCTTCGATTTTTTAGAATTGAAGGTTTAGATGAAGATGCGGCAATGCAGTTTTTGTCTGAAAAAGGATTGACTGACACAGAAAAGTGCCATCAATTAATTCAAACTTATCGTGGTAATCCTTCGGAACTAGAGGCAGTAATTGAGAGAATTAATCACTTTTTTTCTGGCAGTACACAAGTATTTTTTCAAAACCCAACAACTCTTGTCAGTAGTAAGTTTGAAGCAATGCTTAATCATGTTTTTGGTCACGTATTGACAGAAATTGAGCGAAAAATTCTGATTTACACAGCAGAGGAGATAGTTTCAACTACAGAATTTATTAGCTTTGCCAAGTTATTAAGTGATATCAGGCAGAGACAGAAAGCGTCTGTGTCAACTTTAGAGTTGATTAAAGCGCTAGAAAATCTGGAAAAACAATCATTGATTGAAAGCAGTAAAAATCCAGTTACTAAAGAAATTAGTTTTACTCTCCAGCCAGTAATTAAAAAGTATATCTTAACTGATCCACAAGGATTGGTGCGTGTATCCAATGCTTTGCCAAATTTAGCGGTCGCATCTTAAGCAAAAGCTTTTCATAATATTGCAGGGTAATCTACCCTACACAGAGGTGCTACCAACCCTCGATTACCCCTAAAAAAATCCTTAAAAAACGTGGAGGTCAAAAGCAAAAATCAAAACAACGTTAAACACAGAGGGCATTGTAAGATCAGAACGAACAAAAGATGGAGGTAAATATACAGGAACACAAAATTTAAAGGACAAAACGTACTTAAGAAGTAACGCTTTGTCCAAGGAGCAAAAAACTAAATAACTCCAGAGCGGGGTTATCTCACAAAAACCAAAGCGGTGGTAGTTAAAGTTTGGCGACTTGATTCCACTAACTGGTCAAAAGAGATTAAGTCCACGCTGCTTCTTGTATTATACGAGAAACCACACGAAACTGGTGCTTTTCATGTGGCAGTTTTTGCTGTTGAAATTCCTCAAAGGGGCGAGATATTAAGTTTGATTAAGAAAAAACCCGAATTTCGTAGTTAAAAACCCTTAGCAGCGCAACAACCCCCTCTGAAGCTTGTAAACCGAGTTATCAGGGGAAAATATTGTGATAAATAAAGAACGCCCCAAGAGCGCAGTAGTAGAGCGCATGGGGTCGAGTGCAGCTTTCGCATGGCAATTTTGTGCTGTGACGAAGGAAAATTTTCGGAATATCCAGGCTAGAGCAAGAGTTTCGCAGCTTGAAAGAGTTCTCCCCAAAAAATTCCTTGGAGAGAACCGATGAACGTAGCGACAACTGAATATCCCAACAACCTCACGGCAGCGGAATACCATGAGTTGTTAGCTGGTAGCGCCATTCATCCGGCGTTGATTAAGCGCAACTTTTTCCATGTAGAGGGAGAATCAGTTTATGATTTCCTGTTCATATCTGATAAAATCCCACGTAAGAATGCGGGGCGAGTCACCGATGGATACTTAAAGCTGTATCAGCATTTGCTGTTAGGTGGGACGTGGATTCAATCACTTGACCCATTCAAGAACTGGCAACCGATGGAGTGGGGGCGGATTAAGCCCAACTTCCCGCGCATTGATTGGCAAAAAGGGAAACCCGTCAAATACGAGTCGCCACCCAAAACTCCCAACCGTGTTACCTACTTCGATGTCACTAACCCCATCTGGGACAAAGTTGCAAAGCGTTATTTAATTAAGCGCTATCATTCACTTTTAGCGCTGCGCCTGTTGGATAAACTCAATCCACTAATATTTTGGGAGTGGATAAAGCAACACCCAGAGATTCCGATTATCTTATGCGAAGGGGAAAAAAAGGCTGCTTGCTTGCTGAGTCTGGGGTTTGTAGCGATCGCACTCCCTGGAATTTGGAACGGGCGCGTGGGCAAACAAGATTTTGATGAACGGTTGCATCCTGACTTAGTACCAATGGCTCAGGCGGGACGCAAGTTCATAATTCTTTTTGACTACGAAACTTCTTCTAAAACCAGGTGGTCAGTTTACCAAGCCACTGTTCGCACTGCAAAAGCAATCGAATCGGCAGGTTCTGAATGTGAAGTTGCATTACTGCCGGGGCCAGAAAAAGGTGTTGATGATTTTGTAGTTAGTCGTAGTGAAGATGCCAATGCTCTGCTAACTGCAATTATAGATGATGCCAAATCACTTGCCGATTACCAGCGCTCGTATCGGGCTAAAAAATGGGGACTTAGCAAATACAGACCAGATGTCACCGTTAATGTCAAGTATCTCTCTGAGGCTTTGTGCATTCCTGAACTTGAAGAAAAATGCAATCTGCCTGAGCTTTATGAGCTTGAAAAGGAACAACTTTTCACGCCATCTATAAAAGGACATCCTCCAAAGAAGGAGTCTACGGATTCTGGCGGAGTTGATTCAGACAAATCGAAGAAATCTCCTACCTTCAATTTCCCAAAATCAGGACTAGTCGTACTCTGGAGCGACATGGGCACTGGTAAAACTGAACTTATGCGCTGGTGGCGTGACCAAAACCCCGACGCACGGTTCCTCAACAATGGACATCGGGTTAACTTGCTGAAAAATCTTGCCGAACGCTTGCGGACGGCGATGTATTCAGACTTGGGTTACACAGGTTTAGCCCAGGCCCAAGCCCTTAGTATTACTATTGACAGCTTGCATAAACTCAATACTCAGTCTCTCACCTATGGCTGCATATTTATTGATGAAGCTTGCCAATACCTTACCCACCTGCTGCACAGTAATACTTGCAAACAACATCGCGCCGCCATTTTGGAGGTACTGGAATATATAGTATACAATGCGCCACTGGTCGTCATCGCTGATGCACACATGGACGATTTAACGGTAAACTTCTTTCTTGCAATGCGACCACTCGGTGAAGTCCCGTACATTATTAAAAACGAGTGGCGAAACGGTTCACGCACAATTTATTGGTACGAGGGGGATAATTCTAGCGCCATAGTCGCCCAAATCTCGGCAGCGCTGATGCTTGGTGAGAAAGTCATGGTTGCTAGTGACAGTAAGCGTTTCATCAAAAAACTCGACAAATCCTTTACTATCAACTACGAAGAATCTAACTCCGAAAAATCACATACACAAAAAAAATATCGTATTTGGTCGGTTCACTCTGACAATTCTGGCAGTGATGAAAATGTCGCTTTCATCAAAGATATCACCAACGCCGTCAAAAACTTTGATGCCTTGTTCACCTCTCCCAGTCTCGGTACTGGTGTCGATATTTCGGAGTATCATTTTGACTTAGTATTTGGTGTGTTTCACGGCGTTTCCCAAACCGCTACTGAGTGTGCCCAACAACTGTACCGGTATCGCCCGAAAGTTCCGTTTCATATTTGGGTGGCCCCGCGTCCTCCCTTTGGTTACAAGGATACAAATGCTACCAAGATTAAAGAGCGCTTGCTCCAAACCAATGAAATGACCGCTTTTCTGTTGCGGATTGACCGTCAAACAGGCAAGCGGGGTGCAGAGAAAGATTGGGCGCTTGAGGCTTACTGCCAAATTATGGCTAACCGCCACTATTCTCTCAATAATCTGCGTGATGATTTGCGATCGCTTCTCACCGAAATGGGCAATACATTTATATATGTGGGCAGTGATTCAGATCCTCAATCCCTTGAAAGTCTTAAAGCGGCAGCACAAGCTTTGGATAGTGCCCACAATTCGGCTGTTGCCAAGGCTAAGAATATTACTTTGAGCGAGTACCGTGCCCGTCAGAGCAAAGATTACCTTGACCCTAATGAAATTTTTGAA
>NZ_JACJSH010000095.1:0-18141 GCF_014698055.1 Nostoc sp. FACHB-133 | reverse complement strand
GCGGGACTTAAACGGCGCTATGGTGCGTTAAGTCCAACCAGGGAGGGATTTGAGGAGCGTTGGCAAGCATTCAAGCATTTTTATTCGTCCGAAGGCGGCTACAGCGGTATTGAAGCACTATCTGCTTTGGCAAACTATCTAAAAATCAATCTTGACGACGTACCACCAAGCACCCGTTACTACTGGTTTAGTCAAGTCGGTCTGTCTTACAGCGCTCATGGCAACTATCACAGCAAAGATTTGGCCCTTGTCGCGTTTGTTGCTGCTAAATGGGCAATCAACAAGCGTAAGCAAACGATGAAATCCGCAACCATCGAAGTTTTAACACTAGCCCTTTAAGGAGCAATCATCATGTCTGACAAATTTACTAATAACGTCCGCGCTCGTTTGTACAAACAGGGTTATCAAGGATTCACTAAGGACGATTACACAACGGCAGCGATCGCTGTCGAGTGCGATGACCTTGACAATCCCACCAAAGAGCAATTGAGCCAAGCCGTTGACTATCTCAAAGTCAAATCGACAAGCCAATTATCTGTAACTGATGAACCCGTTGAAGAAACTTTTCTAGTAGGCGTAGAAGATGCACAGCCTGAAGTTGAATCTAATCAGCTTGCAGTTACCGAACCAGAGAATCAGATTGTGCTGACTGAGCAGGAAAAGCAAGCCCTCGTTGCAGACATTGCACAGGGCGCAGGAATTGAACTCAAAGCGGCGGATGTGAAACAGATTACAGTGTCTATTGCTTCCACCTTCGCATCCAGAAAAGAGTTGAACGAGGCGATTTTTAACGCCCTCGTCCACTTTGCAAGGGAATTCAAGAATCAAGAAGTATCAAAAATCCGACGCAAAGCTGACGAAATCAGGCAGACATTGGCAGAAATGGATGATGTTGCTGGCAGTGAACTGACCCAGATCAAGCAAGCGATGGAGGCGACCGCCCTGGACTACAAAAGCCAGTTTGCAGACCTCGCGTTATCTTTCGCCGGAATTATCGATTAAGCCAAGAGGCAATCTCACTTACAAACATTTGTTAATTGGGCTTGTGGGGATACCGTTACTAATTGCACTCGCGGCTCCCCTCTCTCAATGGTTTATGACGGAATGTTGCACATACAGGAGTCAAAAACGTGAAGCATATCAAGAATTTGGTCGGCAAGCATGGTAAAAAGCTGAAGGCGAGGGCTGAGAAGCTAGGGGTTGCTGATAGCTTAATCATGGGTTGCATCAATGGCGATGATGCAGCGCTGACCAAAGTAGGGGAAATGGGCAACGAAGGTGAGCGCATCTTAACCATCATGCCCTACATCACAGATAACCTGTCAGCATTCATTAAGGGTACTGAGGAGTACAACAAAGGGCTAGTAGAGATTTACAAACAAGCTGGCGCGTCTGGTATTGCTCTGGACAAAGCTAATGCTGATTTAACGATCGCAAATTTAAAGTACGGTCATGAGCGCTCAGAAATCGGATTGAAACTGGCCAGCGACCGCACACTAGAGAATCAGCGCTACAGAGAAAGCATCGACCTAGTTAAGCTCAAAGCTTACATCGACTATCACATGAGTAAGGTTGACCATTTAGCGGCTGCTAAATCGCAGTTAGCCCGACCCGTGAAGGCACAATTAGACGCTGACAGAACTTATGAGACGGAAAAAGCAAAACATCTATTGACTTATGGCGAAAACTCAGACCTTGATTTAGTGCCTCGTAAGTCATTCACGACTAACAAATTAGTCCAAGCGTTCCGCACTGCTGTTTCTACGATTTTCGAGTAGTCAACATTTAAAAATCCCCTACTAAGTTAGCGATTAGTAGGGGAAGTTCAAATTTGTCATAAGAACAATGTTAGATGAACTTAACACCGAACTGCAAGACGGGGACACCGAACAATCACTCGATTATCAAGACTTTCCTGATACTGCATTTACCCAGGATGAACAAGAAGCTATTAAAAGATTCAAAGCCAAAGAAATTGAAAAGCTTAATCGTAGTCGCGCTGTTCTCAAAGGTATTGAGTCTTGCGGCTGGGGTGTTACTTCTTATTGTTTGGCTAAGTATTTAGTAATAGCTACAGGCTCGGCGGGGCTAATGCCTGCGGTCGCTATTGTGTTGGGAATTAATCAAATAGTTAATCGTGATTTATTGGAGTTCACCGTAAACAAGTCTCCTGAAGGATGGGTTTTTACGGACATGGACAAGGCGATAAAATTTCTCTTTCAAACGATATTCGGATGCTTCATTTTGTGGACTGCTATCGGTGATTTTTACACCACAATGCAGAACTCACACAAGACTTATGACAACATCAAAGCAACTGTAGAAGATTTTAACCGTCTGCCAGAATCAGACAAAACTATTGTGTTTTTGGTGGGTGCATTAGTGGCAGGTAGTGTTGTTTACGGCATCCATAAATCCAAGTCATGAAGGCTCAACCCCTACTGAAAATTGGTGCTGTCACAGCTTTACTTCTGGGGCTAGCAAGCGCTTATTACTACGGGCAGACACCGCACCCTTATCAGTTTACTGAAGTGCGATTTTGTCCTACTACCGCCAATAAACGGACAATGAAGTACTTTGGCAAACCCACACAATCACAATCGGCACTTGATAATAAATACTGCCGTTTCAAGTACAGATTGCTCACAGAAGTATGGAAGTCACGACAGTTTAATGATGTTGTGTCTCTCCCTGACGGTGCTTTCATTACTAACGATTTGGCTCCATCAGATAATCCAAGTCTGTGGTTATTAGTCGCGCCTGCTTTCGTCTGGATGGGTTATTACTGCTGGGCTGCCAAAGATGAGATTGATAACGAGTCAAGTTTTCAACGTCTGGAATATTTTAAGACAGCTATTAAGCGTCAAGGCTTAGTTACAAGGACTGAGCGCGATTTACAATCACATGAATCAGAGCGCATTAAAGACAAGCATAAGAAGGACATTGATAGACGCGCTGATAATTTGTTAGTCCAAGAACGATATATCTCCTTAGAGGAATTGCAGCAACAGTATCAGCGTCAGTCCGAGCTTGAAGATTTGCAGTTTAGCAATACTAAAAAACAGTTCGTGGTCGCTGATTCTGTAGCTGACAAATCCATTGCTGAAAACAGAAGAGACAAGCGCAAGGCGGACGCAGAAAACATCAATCCCAGTAGTGAAAAAGTTAAGGCTCCACAAGGCACGAGCGCCCAAGAATTAGTTCAACTCTTGAAAAATCATGAGGGCGGCTGGCTATGGGATGTCATCGAATCAACAAAACCAGTTTGGGTACTAGGAGGCCAAGGTAGTGGTAAAAGCAGTTTTGCTGCATCAATTGTTATGTGTAGGAAGGCGATTTTTGATTGGAACATCACATCAATTGTTGACGCTCATGGACATAAGAACAGAGCTAAAGCTTGGAAGTTGTTGATACCTTTAGAGCCAGAATTAATCGGCGAACGCAACGATTATTTAGCTATTGGTGAGGCAATGGATGAAGCTGTTCAACGTTGGAGCGACCGCACAGAAAACGACACCCCTATTCAAACACTTTGGGATGAATTGACACAGCTTTCTCTGCAAGATGATTGTAAAGAATCAGTCAAAAAATTTGTGAGACATTCACTTACTGACGTTCGCAAGGCTGCCGAATATCTAGTTTGTATTTCTCATGCTTTTACTAATGCAGCAAGTGGTAATGCTGAGGGTTTTAATGATTTAAGGCAAAGCGAAACTATCCAAATCAAGCGCAAGTCAAA
The DNA here is from genome assembly GCF_014698055.1 of Nostoc sp. FACHB-133. Classification (NCBI taxonomy): domain Bacteria; kingdom Bacillati; phylum Cyanobacteriota; class Cyanophyceae; order Nostocales; family Nostocaceae; genus Nostoc; species Nostoc sp. FACHB-133. The sequence continues at coordinate 14,402 of NZ_JACJSH010000095.1, read as the reverse complement.
GAACGGTCGCGTACCTCTAAACCATGCTGAAATTAGTGGTCTTTATGATGACGATGGAAATCTAATTGAATCGAAGCGCGTCACAGTTCCAGACTGGTTTTATCCTGATAGCTTGCTCAGATTTATTAGCGCTCGTTAGATAAATATTTCTCGTGAGTCACAAAACCGGAAAACTTTGTTGATTAGTCGATTAAAAATAGTGAGGTATTTACATTTATGCACCCAATAGAATTTAAGAAAAAGTGGCAATTAACTTACAACGAGCTAGCACTCGTCTTAGGTTACGAAAATGATTTCACTGTCCGTTGTTGGGGGATAAATGGAGTCCACAGGCGCAACCCTCAAAAAGTTGCTTATGTTGCTTGTCGCCTTCTAGATGAAAAATGGTCAGCTGAGGGGAAACAAATAGATTCTTACCTTTGATAATTTCTCTTTGCGTCTCTGCTAATTAATTACTTGAAATAGGTGAATACTATGCACCCAATAGAATTTAAGAAAAAGTGGCAATTAACTTATGACGAGCTTGCACTTGTTTTAGGTTATCAAGGTGATTATACTGTTCGTTCTTGGGGTACGAATGGAAGACACAAGCGCAATCCTCAAAATGTTGTTTATGTCGCTTGTCGCCTTCTAGATGAGAAGTGGTCAACTCAGGGTAAACTTGTGGATTCTTATCTTTGACTCGCACCCGAATCTCTCATGTCTACAGATGTAGACGCTTTCTAGTTAAGAGTGCTTGTTTACAAGCGTTTTAGGCGCTGATGTTGCACACTCAATACTGCTCGGTCGGAGCTAGTCCTAATGAACGAGGGGGTTTTGGAGTGTATGCCGGGCGATGATCTTGTCTTTTTCTGAGTGGCTTAGTTCCGGCATAGCTCCAAAACCTCCAATGTATTTATTGATTGATAAAAAGTAGTTTTAGGTGCTTATGTCGGGGGTTACTCCATGAGTAAATTATTACCCCTCTCCCAAACCCTCGCTCTAAACGAAGTGTCCCCAGTTCGTCGGGGTCTTACAGTATTGCTGAATAGCGTTCTGAAATCTAGTTTTTGAGAAAACAACAATAAACGCTTGTGGTTTCAAAGTTCAAAGTGCTTGACCACAAGTGTTTTTAGTACCAATGTGGATTAAGAATGTTTTTACACACAAACCTACTTACTGCCTCAGTTATGGATAAATGTAATTTACAAGACGAGTAATTTTGACCTTATTTTGGGCATCATAAGGTTGCGGTAGGTAGTACCTACTGTACTTAATGATGGGTTCTGAGGAGGTAAGAATGCCGATTAAAACTAGAAATGTAATGTACAAAGAATATGTAAAAATATTAAAACTTCAAGAGAACCATTTTTTAGATTTAAAAGCAATTGAGATCAAGCCAGCCAAACTCACACAGACAATATCAGCATTTGCTAATGCTGATGGTGGAGAAGTATATCTTGGAATTGCAGAAAAGACTATTTTAGAAAATGGAAGACAAGAGAAGCAGAGTTTTTGGGAAGGATTTCAAAAACAAGAAGATGCCAATGATTTTATTAGGACTATTGATAATTTGTTTCGGACAGAGCAAGGATGTTCATTTGAATTTTTATTCTTCCCTAATAAAAATTTGATATTGCATATTGAAATCCCTAAAACTAATTCCTTAATTATGGCTTCAGATCAGGAAGTTTATCTTAGAAGGAATGCAGAAAATAAACGTCAGAATGAGGAAGGCATCAGAAGAATTTTATATGATAAAGGAATAGAGTCTTTTGAGAATCAAACAATTTCTAATCTTGAAATTGAAGAAATTACTAATTCCAATATTATTTTGAATTTTTTAACAGAAAATCATATTGAATCTGAACCTGTGTCCTGGTTAAAAAAACAAAGACTGATACGTAAAAACTTACCAACTGTATGTGGTATATTATTGTTTTCAGATTTGCCCCAGGCAATTATACCAAAAAACTGTGGTATTAAAATATATAGATACAAAACGGCAAATAGCGAAGGTGTTAGAGAAAGTTTGGCTTTTGATCCAATAACTATTGAAGGTGATATTTATGGACAAATAAAATTTGCCGTTATAAAAACAAGAGAGATAGTAGAATCAGTACCTAGATTAGGCGAGTGTGGATTAGAAGAAATTAATTATCCTACTGAAACACTCCATGAAATAATTACTAATGCTGTTTTACATAGAGACTACAGTATTGCAGATGATATTCATATTAGAATATTTGATAATCGTATTGAAGTAGAAAGTCCAGGTAGATTACCTGGACATATTACTATTAAAAATATTCTTGAAGAAAGATGTTCTAGAAATGGTAATTTGGTAAGGATTATTAATAAATTTCCAGATCCACCTAACAAAGACATTGGGGAAGGACTTAATACAGCATTTAGAGCTATGAATATGCTAGGTTTAAAGCCTCCCAAAATTGAGCAAAAATCTAACAGCTTTATAGTATACATACGTCATGAACCTCTAGCATCAGCAGAAGAAATTATTTTAGATTATCTAAATAAACATGAACAAATGAATGTTTCTGTAATCAAAACTTTATGTTATTTTAAGTCTGATTATGACTACAAAAAAATAATAAGAGGGCTGGTAAAAAGAGATTTAATATCGCATATACCCAATGCGAAAGGTAAAAAATCTGCTTATCGTAAAGTTAAACCATTGGATGTTACTATAAATGTCTAGCCTCAGAATAACAGTCTGACACAGTAGACCGCCTTGACTCAAATGTTGTCGCAAAATATCTCAAAGACATTTTCAGAATATTCTCTTCAACTCCTTACTTCAAAGAGCGTGACGGGGGAACTCTGAGCCAAGGAAGTAACATAATTAAAGATGAGAAATTATGGAAGCGAACAGGCCATGATTGCTAAAGAAGAAATTACCATCAAAGTTCCCTCGTTGGTAGCAGAGGCATACCGCAATGCCACGCAAGAAGAACGGGAACAATTGCAACTTAAGATTGCGGCAATTATGCAGTCTCAATTTACAACTCCAAGACTTGAAGCAATTGCACGTCTAAGAAACACGATGGATAAAGCTAGCCTTGAAGCGCAAGAACGAGGATTAACGCCTGAAATCTTAGAATCGATTTTGAATGATGACCAGAATGGTGAAAACGGGTCATCAAATCCTTAGCGGTAGTTTCTGAATCATTGCTCATTGACCCCTACCCCTATTGATTTAATCCCATCTCTTTTTTAATTATTTTAAATAATTCTTCCTTTTCTTTGTCTTTGCATAAGAAGAAAATAGAGCTACCACAACGCCATAATCTATGGTTGCCTACTGTTTTATAACATTGATCAGCGTTTTTAAAATCATTTTTCCAATTATAACCAATATTCAATCGCTGTTTGGGATAAAGTTTTATTTGATATAAAGTTTTATCTCCTATTCTTCTAATAAATTTTATTCCATCTTCCAAAAGCTCATACTTTATATCAAAATATTCATTTACTTCACCCTCAAATAATAACTGATTGCTGGTAAGACTGTTATACTCACTATCTTTGGAATCTATGATCTTAAAATCTTCGACTTGTTGTTGTATACTTCTCAGGATTTTTTCTTTAAAATTTTCCTCGTATATCTCTAAACGTAGAAGTTCCATAAGATAATCTATATATTCCTGAGATGCTTTAATCAATTTGTTTTCAGAATACTTTCGTCTGGAAGACTTAATTTTAGTTTTGAATGAGTTTAAATCAATTTCTAAATTAGCAATTGCAACTTGGATAGCTCGTTCTGCTAACCCATCAACCACAGGACTTGGAATTGAATAATCGTGTCTATATCTGCGCTCATCAGATACTTCTAACTCAAAAAAGTTAACCGAAAATTTCATTATTGGTACAACCTGTTTAATTTCTGTAAATGAGTACCACATCTTTACATAAGGGTCTATTGCAAGGTGATGTACAGCATTTAATAAACATTCTCCTAGTGCGGTTTTAGGAATTTTAAAATAATCATCCAAATAACTATCTAATTGAGGAGTAAACGCTTTAGCTTCTAAAAAACCATAACAGTTTAAAACTGGAAAAAAAATAAAATCGGGCCATGCGTGTATGACTCTTACTAATACATCATAACCAATAATGACTTGTCCGAAAAGACCAGCCATTATTTCTCCAATTACACCAATGCTAGATGTACTACTGGTTTTAGGTAATTGATGAGTAATAGATAGTTTTGCATATTTACCGGGATACGGAAAAATTCTTATTCCATTACGCCATTCGTTCCAAACTTCAATATCTGCCAAAGGGTCTGCAATTGCCGCTTCTGGAAAAGCTTCATTAGCACAGATAATTTGTTCTTCATCAAATAACATAGGTTTACTTGTATTTGATACTAGTATTGCCTTTTTCAAAGCCGCACATAGTTTTAATTTAGCTTTGTCTTTTCTTTTATTAGGACTTCCATTTGCTAAATCATCCTCTGAAAAAGTGTATTTCCAATGCTGAAAATCGACTTCTATCACTGTTAAACCTTTTTAAACTACATTATTTGATTGTTATGAGTCCAAGTAAATTAAGTCAAAGCAACAATCACTATCCTTATCTTTCCCAATTTTATTATCAAAAATATCAGGGCTTTATTAAAGCGCTAACGATGCTGTTTAGTGTGGTACACACGTTGGATATAACGAATATATTTACAAGGAGTGCGCTATGTTGCGTGTTTGGAACTTGCCTATTAAGTTTTAGTGGTGTGAGTTTCTAGTTGACCGAGTGTGAAAATCTTGGACTGGGGCGTTGCGACGGGAAAGTTATCCTAAAGACTTATATGAAAATTTATTTAAGTGCTTTGCTTGCTCCCTTTCCTTCTGAGATTAAGTTGAGAGAGTTGGGTATTGGCTCATTCCTTGTCGAAACAAAGCGATCGCCCTCCTTGTGCCAACTCTGATATCAATATTTTATGTCGTTTACAGCATCTACAATCTACATAGAATAAGCATTTTACGTTGTTAGTATTTTCTACAGCGTTGCTATTTTCGGGTAAATTTCTACAACGATGTCCTGATTGCTAAACTGACTAATGTCGTAGAAAAAGTGGCTCGATGTATACGTTGTTTATTCAACACAGATAATAAATTAACAACGTTCCAAAATGCCTAAAATTATTTACGCTGTTGTTGTTGTTGTTATTTAAAATGCGATAAGACATAAAACTTTGATATCAATGCCCCACCAGAGTAAGCGATCGCAAGAAAGCGGACGGTTACGCCATCGCTTCGGGAGCAGCTATCCCAAAGTTAGTGCTAAAAATCAGCAATCAAGTCGCCGCTACTTGAAGTAACCCCCAGCCTTGTATAGAGAAAGGATAGATATTTGCCAAACTTATCAATGGGGGTGAAATTGGGATTTTGAGGGTGTGAATGATAAGCGTGGCTTAACTGAGCCAATTTTCGGGGTGGATATTCACGAGAGAATAAGGGTTTGGGAGAATGGGGAGTGTTGGTATTTCAACGTATAATACGAACAGTTGTGAATAGCCAAAATGCTGGTACGTCGTAAGAATAAGGATTACAGGTCACGGGAATATCTTACAGTACGTGAGGTAAATAGCATACTGCGGGCGGCAAAAGTTTACGGACGGTACAAGGTGAGGAATTATGCGTTAATACTGTTAATATTTCGCCACGGGCTGCGGGTGTCGGAAGCTTGCGATTTGCGATGGGATGCGATTTCATTTTTAGATGAGGAGATTTTTATCACGCGCAAAAAAGGGAGTGATAGCGGTGTGCATCCGTTGCCTGTGGATGAAATCGAGGCATTGAAAGAATTAAAGGAATTAAATATTGGTGGTAATTACGTTTTTATTGGGGAAAGGGGAGAGAGGTTAACGTCGGCTGCGGTACAAAGATTGTTGACTAGGTTGGGGGAAGTAGCTGTGTTAAACATCAAAATCCATCCGCACCAGCTACGCCATGCTTGCGGTTACTACCTTGTGAATGAAGGGCATAGTACTAGGTTTATTCAGGAATTTTTGGGGCACAGGGACATCCGCCACACGGAAAAATATACCAAAGTAAATTCCAAACGCTTTTCTGGCATCAAGTGGAACACAATTGATGAGTAATGAAATGAACATTTGAGCATTCCTGGTATACGATATAACCTCAGCTATTACACGAGCAAAGTCCTTGTGCGTGGTATGTTATTGGTTCTTTGCACAATGTATAAACTTCAAAGCAAGGAGTCAGATGGGCTTGAGAACGTCTGACAAAGTTGATCAGGGGAGATATGGGTGAAGGCTACACGAAATGGCAATTAAGAAAAGTGAACTTTATAGTTCGTTATGGAAAAGCTGTGATGAACTGCGGGGTGGCATGGATGCCTCGCAGTATAAGGATTATGTACTGGTTTTATTGTTTGTTAAATATGTATCTGATAAATATGCAGGTGTAGCAGATGCGCTGATTGAAGTGCCTGAAGGCGGAGGCTTCCAGGATATAGTTGCCTTCAAAGGACAAAAAGATATTGGGGATGGCATCAACAAAATTATCACGAAGCTAGCCGAGGCAAATGACTTAGTAGGCATCATTACCGTCGCAGATTTCAATGATGCCGATAAGCTGGGCAAGGGTAAGGAAATGCAAGATAGGCTTTCCAACTTGGTGGCGATTTTTGAAACCCCTGCTTTGAATTTTAGTAAGAACCGCGCCGATGGTGATGATATTTTGGGCGATGCCTATGAGTACCTGATGCGTAACTTTGCGACGCAATCAGGCAAAAGCAAGGGTCAATTTTATACTCCGGCGGAAGTCTCCCGTGTAATCTCTCAAGTTATTGGCGTTAATTCAGCCCAAAGCCAGAGCCAGACGATTTACGACCCGACTTGTGGTAGTGGTTCTCTGTTGTTAAAGTCGGCGGATGAAGCAGAACGGGGCTTAACCATCTACGGACAGGAGATGGACAACGCTACCCGCGCTTTGGCTCGGATGAACATGATCCTGCACGGACACCCTACTGCTGAAATTTGGCAGGATAATACTCTATCTAGTCCTTACTTCAAAGATGCGGATGGTAGCCTCAAAACTTTTGATTTTGCTGTGGCTAATCCTCCCTTTTCCTCCAAGGCTTGGAGTAATGGACTTGATCCAGCCAAAGACGAATTTAAACGGTTTGATAACTATGGTATCCCTCCGGCTAAAAATGGGGACTATGCCTTTTTGCTGCACATGGTGCGCTCCCTGAAAAGTAATGGCAAAGGGGCGATTATTCTGCCGCGTGGGGTACTGTTTCGCGGGAATGCGGAGGCAGAAATTCGGAAAAATCTGATTAGTAAGGGAATTATTAAGGGGATTATTGGGCTACCGCCGAACCTGTTTTATGGGACGGGGATTCCAGCCTGCATTATTGTGTTAGACAAAGAAAATGCCGAGAATCGCCAAGGCATTTTTATGATTGATGCCAGCAAGGGGTTTGTTAAAGACGGCAATAAAAACCGTCTGCGGGAGCAGGACATTCATAAGATTGTTGATGTCTTCAACAAGCAGCTTGAGGTGGCGAAGTATTCGCGGATGGTGCCAGTTCAGGAAATAGAGGGGCATGAGTACAACCTGAATATCCCGCGCTATATCGACAGTCAGGAAGAGGAAGATATTCAGGATATTGAGGCGCATCTGTTGGGGGGAATACCCAAGCGAGATGTTCAGGCTTTGAGCGATTATTGGCAGGTGTACCCGACGCTGCAACAGGAATTATTTGAGGCGGCCAATCGCCCAGGATACCTGATGCTCAAAATTCCAGGATCAGAAGTCAAATCTTGTATTTTTTCCCATCCTGAATTTATCAGCTATAGGAAAGACATTCAAGCGGTTTTTGAGACGTGGCAAGGGAAACACACGCCTTTGCTCAAAGCCATCCAGCCGGGAGATAAGCCCAAGGCGATTATTTACGCGCTCTCGGAAGACGTGCTGCAAGCCTTTACGGGTAAAAGTCTGATTGATAAATATGATGTTTACCAGCACCTAATGACCTATTGGGTGGAAAGCATGAAGGACGATGTTTATATTTTGGTAGAAGATGGCTGGAAGGCAGAACTAACGGCGGTGACGAATAAGAAAGGTGCAGTAACAGATTATGTCTGCGAACTCATTCCCAAGGAGTTGATGATTAACCGCTATTTTAAAACTGAACAGGCGGCGATCGCTACTTTGGAAACGAAAAAGGATGAAATTGTTCGCCAGCAGGAGGAACTGCAAGAAGAACATGGCGGTGAGGAGGGTTTGCTGGAGGAAGTCACTAATGATAGTGGGAAAATCACTAAAGCGAACATTAATCTTCGCATTAAGGAAATTCAGAAAAATCCTCTTTTTGCGGATGCGGATGAGTTGAAAGTTCTAAAGTCTTATTTGAAATTGATTGAGTCAGAAGCGGAACTTAATAAAGAAATTAAAGAGGCTACCCAATCTTTACATAATCAGGTGTTAAAAAAATATCAGGAATTAACAGAGGATGAAATTAAAACCTTGGTAGTTGATGATAAGTGGATGCAGACGTTAAGACAGGCGATCGCTTCAGAGATGGATCGGATTTCGCAACGGTTGACGCAGCGAATTAAGGAGTTGGCGGAACGGTATGATATGCCTTTACCGGAGTTGACGAGTCGGGTTGAGGAGTTGACGGCTAAGGTTGAGGGGCATTTGAAGAAAATGGGAATGGTGTGGTGATGGAAGAAAACATACCAAAGGGCTACGAAAATATAGAAGTAGGGATTATTCCTGATGATTGGGATGTTAGGGAATTAGGTAGTATTTCCAAAGTTGTGAGAGGTGGGTCTCCTAGACCAGCAGGTGATCCAAAGTTTTTTGGTGGAATCTATATTCCTTGGTTAACGGTAGCAGCATTGACTAATATTCCAGAGTCTTCTATATATGTTTCACAAACAATCGGATTTTTAACAGAAGAAGGTGCCAAGTATAGTAGAACATTAGAAAATGGAACACTAATCATTGCAAATAGCGGTGCAACTCTAGGAGTTGCCAAAATTCTTGCAGTAAAATGCTGTGCTAATGATGGCATTGCTGCATTCATAGATTTAAATAAAGACGCTGACAAACTATTTTTATACTATGTTTTGAATGCCAAAACCAAAGAGTTTAGGGAAGTAGTAGCAACAGGAAACGGTCAGCCAAACTTAAATACTACTTTAATTGGTTTAACAAAAATCTCCTTCCCTTCGACGATAGAAGAACAAAAAGCGATCGCACAATCCCTGAGCGATGTTGATGCTCTGATTACAGAGTGCGATCGGCTCATCACCAAAAAGCGCAACACCAAGCAAGGCACGATGCAGCAACTCCTCACGGGCAAAAAACGCCTGCCGGGTTTTAGCGGTGAGTGGGAGATAAATAAATTAGAGAATATTTCTAGCGAAATTGGTGATGGCATCCATTCAACTCCTAAATATGTAGAATTTTCTGAGTTCTATTTTATCAATGGCAATAATTTAATAAAAAGCTCAATTCAAATTACCGACCAAACAAAATGTGTTAGCGAAGAAGAGTTCTGTAAATATAAAAATATCTTGAATGATAGGACAATACTAATTTCCATAAATGGAACGATAGGGAATATCGCATTTTTCAATAATGAAAAAGTAATTTTAGGAAAAAGTGCTGCATATATTAATGTTAAAAAAGCAATTTCAAAAAATTATATTTTTTACTTTTTACAAACTTATACAATTAATTGTTATTTTGAAGATGAGTTAACAGGTTCAACAATCCGAAACTTGTCACTCAAATCAATCAGAAATACACCTATATCAATTCCGCCAACAATAGAAGAACAAAAAGCGATCGCCCAAATTCTCAGCGACATGGACGCAGAAATCGAAGGCTTAGAACAAAAGCGCGATAAATACAAAGCTATAAAACAGGGCATGATGCAAGAACTTCTCACCGGAAAAACGAGACTAATTAGCAGTTCTTGATCAAAGTTAGGGTTTTCAACAGCCAATCTATAAAATAGAAGCAAGAACAAGAACTAAACCTTACTATGGAACAGATTGCTACCAGCGAATTACCCGAAACGCTCCAACTAATATTTGCAGAAATACAACGCACTAAAACACCTTTAACCGTCACACATGACGGGGAACCCTTAGTAATTATCTATCCTGCCACTCCTCAACCCCAGCGACCAGTATTTGGAGCCATGAAGTGTAGCGGCGAAATATTGGGAGACGTGATTGCTCCAGTTATCCCTGCTACTACATGGGAAGTACTCCAGTGAAGCTCTTACTTGATACCCACATCTGGCTTTGGTATTTGCTTGGTAACGAACGCCTATCTCCTGGGCTGCAAACCACCATTGCATCTGTAACAACCGAACTTTGGCTCAGTCCAATTAGTATCTGGGAAACGCTACTTTTAGCAGAAAAAGGACGAATATCTTTACAGCCTAATCCAGTGGCATGGGTCGATTTAGCCTTAAATACCCTAGAAATTCATGAGGCTCCACTTAACCGCCATATCGCTATTTTAAGCCGTCAGATTCAGCTACCGCATCAAGACCCAGGCGATCGATTTATTGCAGCTACCGCAGTTTACCATCAGTTGACCTTAGCTACAGTCGATACCAATCTCACGGGTGCTTCCTGGTTACAAACATTAAGCTAGACATAAAATTTACGGCTGACACAAATAAAGATGACATAGTTTGATAAACAGTGTCATATTTAAATCTGAGTAAATCCGTGATTTTAACAGTAATGGGGTTGCTATGAGCAAGGTCGGACAACGCGAACGCCAAACCCAAAACCGCATTGTGCAACTATTCGAGCAACAATTAAAATATCGCTATCTGGGTGATTGGCACGACCGACCTAACAACAGCAACATCGAAACGGAAATCCTCACCGCCTTCCTCCGCGACAAACAAGGCTACAGCAACAGCCTCATCACCAAAGCCTTGTATGAACTCAACAAAGTCGCAGGCGACCAAAGCAAAAGCCTTTATGACATCAACAAACAGGTTTATAGCCTCCTGCGCTATGGGGTTAATGTCAAAGAAGAAGTTGGCGAGAACACCCAAACCGTTTGGCTGATCGACTGGGAAGAACCTCTAGAAAATGATTTTGCGATCGCTGAAGAAGTTACAGTTAAAGGCGAAAACACCAAACGCCCAGATATCGTACTTTATGTTAACGGTATTGCGATCGGTGTACTCGAACTTAAACGCAGTACCGTTTCCGTCTCTGAAGGCATCCGCCAAAATCTAGATAACCAAAAATCCATATTTATTAAATCCTTCTTCACCACCATGCAGTTTGTCATGGCAGGTAACGACACCGAAGGACTCCGCTACGCCACCATAGAAACCCCAGAAAAGTATCACCTCACCTGGAAAGAAGATAGTCACAGCCACATCGAAAAACCCTTAGACAGAAATCTGCTGCAACTGTGTGAAAAAGAGCGTTTTTTAGAACTCATCCACAACTTTGTCGTCTTTGACAGTGGTATCAAAAAACTCTGCCGTCATAACCAGTATTTTGGCGTTAAAGCTGCCCAATCTTACATTCACCGTCGAGAAGGGGGGATTATATGGCACACCCAAGGCAGTGGTAAAAGCCTGACGATGGTTTGGCTTACCAAATGGATTCGGGAATATAACTCTAATGCTCGTGTCTTAATTATTACTGATCGTGATGAACTCGACCAGCAAATTAAAAGCGTGTTTCTAGGGGTAAATGAAAACATTTATCGCACTACAAGCGGTGCAGACTTAATTAGCCAACTGAATAATACAACTCCTTGGTTGCTCTGCTCTTTAATCCATAAATTTGGCAGAAAAGACGGTAAAAAAAATCAAGCCGACTACGACAACTACATAGCCGAACTCAAGCGCAGTTTACCCCAAGATTTTCAAGCCAAAGGCGATATTTATGTCTTTGTCGATGAATGTCACCGCAGCCAGTCGGACAAATTGCACAAAGCGATGAAAAAAATTCTGCCTAATGCTTTGTTTATCGGTTTTACTGGTACACCCCTACTCAAAAAAGACAAACAAACAACCATCGAAGTTTTTGGCTCTTACATACACACCTACAAATTTAATGAAGCTGTAACCGATAAAGTTGTTTTAGATTTACGCTACGAAGCCCGCAACGTTGACCAGTACATTACCTCACCAGCCAAAATTGATCAGTGGTTTGAAGCCAAAACTAGAAACTTAACCGAATCTGCCAAGACGGAACTCAAAAAACGCTGGGGTACGATGCAAAAAGTCCTCAGTTCCAAATCACGACTAGAAAAAATTGTTGGCGACATCATCCTAGATTTTAATACTAAAGACCGCCTGCAAAACGGTCGAGGCAATGCCATGCTCGTCAGTAGCAGTATTTATGAAGCTTGCAAATATTACGAGTTATTCCAAAATGCTGGCTTGACAAAATGTGCCATTATTACTTCCTATGATGCCTCTCCCCAGAGTATTAAAGGTGAAAGCACGGGAGAAGATGAACTCACCCAAAAGCTAAAGCAGTACGAAATTTATCAGAAAATGCTCAATGGCAAAACACCAGATAAATTTGAGGAAGAAGTCAAAAATAAATTTATCGAATCACCCGCGCAAATGAAGCTGTTGATTGTAGTGGATAAGCTGCTGACTGGCTTTGATACTCCTCCAACCACCTATCTTTACATCGATAAATCTATGCGTGACCATAGTTTATTTCAAGCCGTTTGTCGCGTTAATCGCCTAGATGGAGAAGATAAAGAATATGGTTACATTATCGACTACAAAGACCTATTTAAAAGTTTAGAAAAATCAGTTAATGACTATACATCTGAAGCCTTTGAAGATTATGCAATAGAGGATGTTGATGGGTTATTAAGCGACAGATTAATCAAGGGTAGGGAGCGCCTAGAAATTGCCAGAGAAAGCATCAAAGCTCTGTGTGAACCAGTAGCAGCCCCCAAAGATACCGATGCTTATGGACGCTATTTTGGTGGTGCTAACGACGAGCCAGACAAGCTCAAAGACAACCAGCAAAAACGCCTTGCACTCTATAAATACACAGCCGTTTTAATTCGCGCCTACGCCAACCTAGCTAATGACATGCTGGAAGCCGGATACACCCCAGCAGAAATCGAAATTATTAAACAAGAAGTTAAATATTACGAACAGGTACGCGCCGAAGTAAAACTACGCAGTGGCGATTATATTGACTTAAAAACCTATGAACCCGCCATGCGTCACTTGATTGATAGCTATATCGGTGCAGAAGAAAGCGAAGTTATCTCAGCCTTTGACGACATGACACTAATTCAGTTGATTGTCGAGCGCGGTGCAGATGCAGTTGACGCATTACCCAAAAGCATCAAGCAAAACAAAGTAGCTGTAGCCGAAACCATCGAAAATAACTTACGCAAAGTCATTATTGATCAGCAGCCAACTAACCCCAAATACTTCGACAAAATGTCCACGGTGCTGGATGAGTTAATCCAAGCCCGAAAAGCAGCCAGCCAAGACTATCAAGCCTACTTGCAGAAAATTGTTGAGTTAAGTAAACAAGTTGTTCAACCTAGTAGCTCATCACAGTATCCTCAATCATTGAACTCTCCCGCTAAAAGGGCGTTATATGACAACCTGAATCAAGATGAAGTATTAGCCCTAGCGATAGATGCAGCCATTCGCAAAACTAAAAAAGATGGTTGGCGGGGAAACAGAATCAAAGAACGCGAAGTAAAAAATGTGATTAAACAACATCTAGATTCGTTGGAAGATTGCGATCGCATTTTTGAAATAGTCAAGAGCCAAAGCGAGTATTAGGATGCACCAAATAACTGTCGGTGAACTCGTCATAGACGTTGCCAGAAAAGACATTAAAAACTTGCACTTGGCAGTGTACCCCCCCGATGGTCGAGTACGTATCGCCACACCCTTAAACATTGATGACGAAGCTGTGCGTTTATTCGCTATCTCCAAACTAGCTTGGATTAAAAAGCATCAAGCTAACTTTGAAGCACAAGAACGCCAGTCACCAAGAGAATTTGTGTCTGGTGAAAGTCATTACTTTCAAGGAAAACGCTATTTATTAAATGTCATTTATTGTTTGGGTAATCCCAAAGTAGAAGTTAGAAATAATACTTATATCGACCTTTATGTTAGAGAAGGAAGTAATGAAGCACAACGCCAACAAGTCATAATGTCCTGGTATCGACAGCAGTTAAAACAGGAAATTCCCCCATTAATCGAAAAGTGGCAAAAGAACATGGGAGTTAAGGTTGAGGACTGGGGCGTAAAGCTGATGAAAACCAAATGGGGTACGGGAGCAATGCGGTTTTGTCAGATCCAGTAAAAAACAAGCGATCGCAAAAATAAAATCTAAGTAAGAAGTAACTTTATTTACTAAATATGTGCTGGTAGCC
>NZ_JACJSH010000094.1:0-18236 GCF_014698055.1 Nostoc sp. FACHB-133 | reverse complement strand
GGCTACCAGCACATATTTAGTAAATAAAGTTACTTCTTACTTAGATTTTATTTTTGCGATCGCTTGTTTTTTACTGGATCTGACAAAACCGCATTGCTCCCACCGGCTTAGTAGAGTGGGAAAAACAAGAACCTATGAACAGAGCGCATATTCCAAAAGCTCTTCGTGTTGGGATGTCCAGAATGCATTTAACATCTTTGCTTTCTGGAGACGAACAAGCCCCCTCAAGCCTGCCAGAATTTTTTAACTGGGCAAAAAAACCAGTTCTTGACTGGCAACCAGCAGCAGAGATTAAACACCTATCATCGGAAGTCACTCTTATAGAAGATGGGTTAGTTTCCGATTTTGCCCTCCAGTGGCAAGTTACGGGTGCTGATGTAGAAATGCAGGTGCAAGAGAAAGTCCTGCAAGATGTCCTGGAATACTGTCGGGTAAACCAACTAGAAGAAGCTTATCGCGCCTTACGAAAGCTGATTATTGAGTGTCCTGTCCTCCCCTACTCTCAATACCGTCGCCTTTTGTCTTCATCCCAATTAAGACCTCTGCGTGATTTTTTGCTGCAAATGTATGTGGATTTGGTTGATTTAACAAGTGACCCCACTTATCACTTCTGCTCTCGCTGCAAATATGTAATGCGTCGCCGTCGAGATGGAACTTATAACTGCCGAAACATGACTTGTGAACAGCTGAGTGCGAAACTCCGCCTCCCACCCCAAGCGTCAATTCCCAAGCATGAGGCAGAAGATTGGAAAGCCCTTACCCCTGGCGTGCATCGGTACGGGACACTGCCAGGACTTTGGGAAATTCAGCTTGCAGAAACCCTGACAAAACTGGGAGTACACGTTACTCTTTGGCCTGAAATTGATCAATTTGACTTACTCGTAGAGTTTAGTAAAAAAGTTCGCTGGGCAATTGACGTTAAAGATTGGTCGTATTTAGATGAAGAGCGTTTGCGGAAAGTAGACTATCGCTTTGATACTACTGAAACCTTTATAGTCTTCCCAGATGAGCGAAATGATGTCTTACGAATTGAGGTGGAACGCCAAAGACTCGAACCAGGATTGGGTGGCGTGCGCTTGAAGCTGGTTAGTGAAATTATCTCCCAAGCGAAAAAAATTCTGGAGAAGAAAAATCATGCGTGATATTTCTCAATGGGGTAAACCATTGCGTCAAGCCCTTCGCAAATCGCAGGACTTAAAAGCTTATGTGGAAGAAAGTTTACCTGATGCAGAGGCTAATATACAGCAACGAGAAATAGCACGTCTTGCTCAACTTATTGCGGAAGTGGAATTGGGGTTAACCTTACTGATGGAGGTAGCTCCAGAAGAAAGAGCGACTTCCGTATCAGCGTTACTTTTAGGATATCGTTTTCCAGTCAAAGCACTTAAAAGTGAAGAAAACTGGCTACTCGTACAAAAAGCCCGTTTTTATCTTGTGCGTCGTAAAGGAAGACAGTGGGAGCGGACTCTGGCTGAATACATTAAATTACCTGAAATTATCAGGATATTCAGCTTAACGGATACAAATGATGTTGCTCAACTGATTCCATGTAGCACTTACCCCCAACGTTTACAACTGTACCGTCAAACCCTATCAAAAACTCCATCGCACAAAAAAGGAAAAGTCAAACTAGCAACCTCTGGTTATTGGTATGCCAAAGTTTCTCATAAAGGTCACACTACCGTTGATGTTCCGATCAATATTCCTGAAGCTGTCGCTAATCTGGCTCTTTCTCCGCAGATATCTTTTCATGGCACACGCACGGCTGTGAATCCCTCTCGTCTTGTCACCTTAGAAAAATTGCTACAAGATGCTCAGGAAATGGATGAAAAACTGGCCCAAGCTGGGTACGAGCCAGAAAATTATCATCAACGTCTAACAGGAATTGCCTTAAAGTTATACGACGCATCAATAGATGATTTTCAACCTTCCCTACCAAACACTGAAATTAAACTAGAGCAACTTGTCCACATTGTCGGTTTATTGAATGTAGGTAAATCAACACTGCTTGATATTCTGATTTACCATTTTGCGAAACTTGGATATCGCTGTGCATTGCTGGTAAATGATGTTGTGGCAGCAGTGCGTGTGGCTTCCCTATTTCGAGATGGATTGGGAATTCTTGCGGCCCCTGTGTTGGGAAGCAGCGATCGCTTTCAACACTTAGAAAAAGTTTATGAACCAATTCTAGCAACCCAAGGTGAAGAAATCGAAACAGGAGCAATCCACCCAGCATGGCGTTGGTTTAGTCCTGTCTGTCCTTTACTACCTTTAGTGCAATCAGAAGAAAAATGGGAGTTCGGTGAAGAACCATGTCACAATCTTTACCAAAAACAACCCACTACCAAAAACGGCAATTCCCAGGCAGAGGATGATGAGGATGTCGAAGATTTTGAGGAGGGCGAGAGTGAAGATAAATATACTTGTCCCTTGTATTACAAATGTCCGCGTCACCAATTAGAACGAGACATAGCTACAGCATTGGTTTGGGTGTTAACACCAGCCAGCTTCATTCATACCCGCGTTCCCCCGCAAGTTTTTGCAGAAAAACTGACCTTTGCTGAAGCCGTTTACCGTGAATGTGACTTTCTCTTTGTTGATGAAGCCGACAGGGTACAGGTGCAGTTTGATGAAGCTTGTGCGCCCGATGAAGTCTTAGTAAATTCTTCTGGAAACTCCCTATTAAATAAGCTAGGACTCAAATTTGCTACCACTATTTACAATTCTGACCGCCGCAGCATGGCGGCTGAACTCGTTGCCACTGCAAAAAGAGCTAATGACTACGCGCAAATTGCAACAGACCTAATTCTCCCCCGGCTCCATAACCAGCCAAAACTTGTGGAATGGGTGGGACAAAACCCCTTTACAGGTCGTTCACTCTTCGCCCATATAATCCGCGACATTCTGGAAACACCAGAAACAGAACAGAACGAACCATCTCCCAAGCTGAAACGTGCGGAACGCAGCAAGGAACGACAAAAACGCATTCAGGCTGGTTTACCCCCCGAAGAGGAACGCCAGCGCCGTAAAAAAATCATGCAAACTTTGGAGGGATTTTTGCAAGCTCCCCTTAATCGTCGCAAAGGAGGAGAACTTTCAGACCTTGCCTTTACTCTACTGAGTGCCGAAAATGATGCTAGGGCATTAACTGAGGTTGCTGAATGGTTACACAAATGGCTGGAATCCTTGGGGATTTCTCTCGCAGAAAAAACTAAATTCGAGGAAGTTACGCACCATTTGCACTTAGCAATTCTGGTAACGGTACTCAACGATAAGCTGGGCTTTCTAGTTGATAACCTGAATGCACTCATGCGGGCGGGAGTTCTTGACTTGCATGACACGAGTCTTGCCCTTGTGTACCGCCCACCCCGTGATTATCTGCCAGTTGTGCCATCTTCACCTGTGGGAAACATTTTAGGCTTCAGGTATACGCGAGATCGGAGTAACAAATCTGGTGGGAAGTTGGAATATTTTCGCTACGTTGGGGTTGGACGCTATTTACTCCTGAATTTTCCCCATCTCTTTGCTGTTGATGGTTGGGATGGCCCCCATACAGTTTTGATTTCAGGCACTAGCTACGCTCCAGGGACACCTGCTTATCACATCCGCAAAAAACCGACTATATTGCTAGAACCAGCTACCAATAATTACACAGCAGGTGATGCCGGAATTGGCGAAAGCGACTTTTTCTTCAGTTCCCAACCTAATGCAGTCGGCAAGTACATCGCCCTATCGGGACTGCCACCAGATGTGAGAAAAATAGCTGTTAACGAAATGGTCAAGGCCATCTGTCACAATCCTGGACAAGCCAACAGCTTTCTCGATCAATTATTTGCAACCTTGAGTGATTTAGCCAAACAAGATCCAGAACGTTGGGGCGATCGCCAACGCTTATTGCTGATCACCAACAGCTATGAGGAAGCAGAATTGGTGGAGTCAATTTTAAAACCCCTCTACCGTAATGTTGAAAATCTTAACGGCATTGCTACCCTACGCCGTGACAATGCTCCGGCTCACTTGAGTGGTATTCGTCGCGGTCAAATTCGTGACCTCGCCCAAATGTCTATTCCAATTGTCGTTGCACCTTTGATGGCATTAGAGCGAGGACACAACATTCTCAATGAGAAGCGGATAGCAGCATTTGGGGCGGCGGTATTCTTGAGCCGACCAATGCCAGTTCCCGATGATTGGCAAACTACTGTCCAGCAACTCAATAATTGGGCGCTGGAAAAGTCTGAAGATTCTAGGCTTTATGAGGCACTAGAAAAACGAGGCGATGCTCTCACGCTGACGAATATAGAAAATGAGTTCTACCAGTATGCAGTGGCGAAAATGCTTGACTTAAACTGTCGGGCGATGTCCTTCAAACAGTTAACCAGTGATGAACGTTCTATACTCTGCTGGACTCAATTGGTAAGTGTTTGGCAAATTATCGGGCGTTTGGTACGTGGAGGAGTTCCCTGTATTGTCCATTTTCTAGATGCAAAGTTTGCACCTCAATCAGTTGACAGTGAACTCGACAACGAACGAACCTCACTGTTAGTAGGCATAATCAAGGAACTTCAACTTGCTATTGAGCCAGAAGACAAACAACCTTGGGAAAAAACATTAGCCAAATCCCTCTATGGTGCTTTCTTTAATGCACTCAAACAAACAAAGGATTTACGCTATGACCAATAAAATCATTTCGCTATCGTTCTTCTTGGTCAACAATCTTAGGGAAAAACATTAGCCAAATCCCTCTACAATGCTTGCTTCAATATACAGAAGAAAATGAAAGATAAGGAGTTAAATTATGCCATTTAAAATTAAAAGCATTCTCCCCGGAGCTTGGGAACTTACTAAGAATGAACAATACGAACTTTTTTCTCTCCAAGTCCCTACTGTATGGCAGCAAGTCGCTCAAACTCTGGCGCAAAAACGTGTCAATTTGCAAGGTAGAGGTTATCCCGCCGTTCCCGTCTACTCCCTCGACCCGATTATCGCGGCGAGCTTTCCCAGAATCATTCAAACAGTACGTAATGGCTGGCAACGTCCCGGTGTACCTTGGATATTAGCAACAGAACGGGCTGACCTTTTCAACTTGCCTGACTTGATCAAAGATTGGTTGCGTGAGGAATTTAGCTACTGTTTAGGTGATGATGAAGTTGAATCTATTCTCGACCAACTGGATGATAATGCTTGGGAATGGAAGGATAAATCAACAGTTTATCCTTTGCAACTTCCACCAAATAACCCGTATGGCATAGACATTCGTTGGCAGGCGATACCTGATTATATGGCTGGGGAATTTCTCAAAAATCCACAGGTCACTTTCGGTTCCGATAATCAGTACCAACTAACTTTTTACCAAGTAGTAAACCTTAAGCAAGGAGCCGAACTAATATCATGGCCTCCTTATGAAGTTCCGCTAATTAAAAATAAAAAACAAGTTGGCAAAGTAAATATCTCATTTGTCATTCATTTCAATTTGCAAACAGTTCCTTGGCGCAGTCAGCCAATGATTTATCATCAACTTTCGATTCGGCGATGGCTTACCGAAACTATAGAACGCCTACCTTATCGAGGCGTTACTTCTTTTGTTGGTGATAATCGACGGTGGTTAGATGGGAAAAAACAACCATTCCGCTTGATTCATATCCCTATTAAGCAAATTACAACACAAGAAGGAAGGAAAGCAAGATGGCCATTCGCTATTAGTGAATTACTGAAAATTAATGATTCTCCACTCCCCGAACCTGATAGTTTAGCTAGTGAGCCAGTTTATAATTGGTCTGTCTTTGGTGCTGCCCCCACTGGAATACAAGCTGCTATTGCTTATGACTCTCGACATTCTGGTGAATTTCCTTGTTTTCCTGGTGTGAGTCCGCTAGATTTAGCTAGTTTAGATAGTGCTATTCAAAATAAGATCGAGCAAGGAAATTTCCCAGTTCGCCGTATAGGTGAAGCGATGAGAAAATCTGGTGAATCTTTACCTTTTTGGGAGCCTGGAAAGTCACAAAAAAAAGGTAGTCTAGAACCTAAAAATCCTGATGATTTATCTACGCCAATGTTGCGTCCAAAAATTGCTGCTCCTGCTACATTTCGACACCCTGAAAGCTCTCCTAATACCATCCTAATTTTGTGGGAAACCCAAAAATGTCGAGATGCGCTCATTGCAGAAATTTGTAAATTACTTTCAATCTCACCTCAAGGAGAAACAATCACTTACGAAACTTTAACTGGGTTAACAAGAGAAGAAACTCTTTATCAAAATCAGGATGTATGTTTGCGGATTATAACTCAGCACGTCTCAGACATAACAGCAAGACTAGATGTTGATAATCCTGAAGTTGAGGGCAATAACCGACAACAAAAACGCACTAATTTGATAGACAAGCGTATTCATCAGATTACCTCATATTTACCCTCACCAAAAGGATTAAGTGGTGCTTTAGTAGAAATTAAACCAAAGAAATATTTCTTTCCACCAGAGTCAGATCCAAAACTTGCTGTGCGAATTGGGGTAATGCAGGCTGGTTATGTCAATCAGCACATCCATGCTTTAAAAACATCTGAAACAAATGGTAAAGAATACATTCCGAAAAAATCTCAAAATCGAGTGCAAAGAGCAGTATCAGACTTATTACGACAATTTGGAATTTTACCTACTCCTCTCATCGACTTTGAAAAAGATGGCATAGATCCAAATATGTGGCTGACTTGTTTTTATGTTTTACGCCGCACTCGAAAAACAACAGCTAATAATCAAGCTTCTACTGTAGCGTTGATGGTACGAGTCAACCCAATCAAGGGAACGGTACAGGTCACTACCCCTACTTTCTTCGCTACACAAGGCTGGGTATCGTATTCAGCAGGGCTGGGATATTTACTCAGTGAAAAATGGGAACCTAATAGCTATGCTGATGAAACGACTGGTGATACTAGCGATGCACAACAGTCTAGTGATACCCAAAACGAACAGAAGTTTCTCAATAAATTTGTTACCGATTGCTTGCGTGATTGTTTAAGTACATCAATTGAAGAGGAAAAACCTCCCCATGTGCTGTTTATGGCTGAAGCCATAAATGCTCGTACAATGCTGACATGGTTACAAAATCCCCAACTACCAGCTAACAATTTACCCGATCAACTAAAACGGCACATGACAGAATCGGAAATAAATCGGCTTTCGGTTGTGCGGTTAAGAGTTCCAGGTAATGGTGAAGTTCCCGTTGCTATTGCTAAGGGTTCTCCTGGTAGCAGAACTAATGGTTTATTCTGCTGGCAGGATGTGTGCGATGATGAGGCAACAGCACTTTACCTCAGCATGAGGAAGCTGTTGAATACCGAGCAAGGTACAAATACATTACAACAGAAACAGTCTCGACTTGATAATGGCAGCTTACAAGCCGGCAACCCAAAACCCTTAGAAATAGCTGTTATTCATCACCCAGGTATTGAACGCGATAAGTTAGCTTGTTTTGTTCATAATCTTAGAGATCGATGGCCATATTTTGCTAATGAGGTTTCTTTACCGTTACCTTTTCCGTTTGCAACTTCAGCTAAACAATATGCTGTGAGTGCTAAAGATAGAGTGGAATCTGTTGACTTAGAAGAGGAGGACGAGGAGGAAGATTCTTCTGAATCTGTTGATTAAAGTGATGATAAACTACTGTCTATAGATTCTAGATAAAAACTGTAATTGGCATCAAAACAATCACTTGATTGTGGCGAACTACAAGTGTTGATAGCTTGAAAGCGGTTGTAAATTGTGTTGTAATTACGACTGTATATTTGTACAACTTCTGATGCTTGTACTGAAACTGTTGTTCCAGAAGGAATACTGCTTAACAAATTTGTTGCTTGTTTGATTTTTGCAAGTGCATCTTGCAGTCCAGCTAACGTGTAAGGCGTATTTTGAGCAATTCTCTCAACTTGTTTAGCTAATTTTTGCGCTTGTTTAAATTTTAAAACAGCGTTATCTTCAATTATTAGCCGTTTATTAATTGTAGTATAGTTAGCCTTATATTCTTGAAGCCGCTGTTGTTCTTGTGCATACAAAGGGGAATTTTTAGGCATTGTTCCTAAAAGCTTTATTGCCTGTTCAAGTTTATTGCTGGCTTGTTTCCAAGTTGTACTAGAATGTGGAGGGTTCTGTGTAATTTTTACTGCTTCCCAACTCAACTTTTTGGCATTTTCAATCGAATCAGATGCTTGGATTTCAGATGACAAACGCGCTGAAATTACAGCATAATTATTACGATATTGTTCAAGTTTTGTTTTTGCATCTACGCTAACAAATGAATCTTCGGGAATCGACTCTAAGATAGTAATTGCTTCTTGCCATTTATTACTTGCTTCATTCCATACTGTTGCTGGGTGCGGTGGATTTTGCACCAAAATAGCTGCATCCATTGCTAACTGTTTTGTAGATTCAAACTTAGCTGCTGTATCTTCTTCTATTTGCAGTCGTTTTTCAACTGGATCGAGTTGCACGCGAAATTTACTAATATCCTGGTGTGCTGCAAGATATGCAGATGCAAATGAATTCGGAATTATTTCAACTGATGCAATTGCCTGTTTAATTTTGTCACGCATTAGTCTGATTTCATTAATATCTTTTGCTTGTGTTACATCACCTATGCTTGACATTAACGTTTGTGCATTCCAACGTACTTGCTCTTGAGAAAAACGCTTCCAACCAAACCAAACTCCAGGACTAATTAAAATTAAAATACTTGCAACAATTGCAGTTGTAATCTGAACAGATTTTCTTCGTTGTTGTCGCTGACACTGTTTCATCAATAGTGGATTTTTTAAACATTCCTGTGCTTCTTTTATTTTTCCTTCTCCTTCTTGAATTAAAGTTTCAATTTTTGGTTGTAGCTTTTGACAAAAACTTAAAATATCTAAAACTTTTTCGTTTTGACTATTAAAATCAATAAATAATTCATCTTTTGGGCTAAACTCTACTGCACAAATGCTGCCAAAAAGCAATAACAAACTTTCTAGTGTAGTAGATTTAATATAAGTAATTTTTCCTTTTTCAATTGTATTAATAATATTCTGGAAGTTTTTGTTTATTGATATTAAATCTTTCTGTACAATCTTGATTTGTTCAAGCTGGCATAACATGACACCTTGATTCCCAAAACTTAAACTGTTCTTGATTATACGACTCTTGGTTTTGACATCATTTTTAATATCGCTTATTGATTTATTTGAATGTATTTCTTCTAATGCGGTTATCAGTCCCGGATGTTGAGTGCATTCTTTTCCAAATGAAACAAGATACGCTAACTGTAGTATAGGCTTTTCAATAATTTGCTTTAAATTAATACATTTATTAATAATAGATTTTACAGATTCGTATTGAGAATTATTATATAAAATAATAACTCCGTTTTCATCCAAACCTAATGCCGTAATGGATTTACCAAGAACACCAATTAAGGCTTTAATAACATCAATATTTAATGGATTATTCGCTTGCTTGTTAATCTTTTTTGTAACTATATCTAGTTGTCTATATACGTTTCTCAATTGTACTTGTACTTGAGACATACGATGTAAATTTTGCTGCATTACAGGGAGACTATCAAAATTTAATCGCTTTTCTGCTGTTATTAAAACAGCAGAAACTTTTTCGTGTAATTGATCAATGCTAATTTTTGACTGTACTTGCGTAAGAATATGTAAAAAGCCTGCATCACTTAGACAAGTATCTATAAAATTTTGTAAAAACTTTGCAGGTGCTATTATATTTATAATTTTATGCTCATACTCTTCACATTCTTTAATAATATCTAATAACCTATACTGTTGATTTTCAATATAAATAATTATTTCGTTTTTATTATTAAATAATATTCGTGTAATCGCTGCACCAAATACTAAAAATAACGAATTTATAGTATGATGGCTAACCAAAAATTTTTTTGTATTATCAATTGAAGATGACAAACTGTTTAATTTATCTTTTATTTTGATTAAGCGCTCTAATGCAAGCATTGCTGTTGCTGCTTTGTCTTGCATTAATTCTGGTTGGCTAAAGCTAAAATCTAACCGAATGCTGAATGATAATTTGGATATTTGTGCAGCCAAAGACGGTAAATTTTGGGAATGTTTTTGAATTTCTGTATCGAAAATACTATCTGAAATCAGAAAACATTGAGAGCTAATCTCTTTTAGCCATGTACCTTGCTGAATAAAAATATCAATCGTCTGCACCAAATCCCAAAATATTTTCCGAACCTCCCGCAGATGGTTTTCATGGTGAATCGCTTCATCCAAAAAATCATGTCCAATTTCTAAAGCAATTTCTGAAGCTATTTGTGAAAGTACATTATCATCATCACTACCATTTTGACCAAGTAAAATTAAACCAACACCTACAACACCTTTTGTCAAACGAATAGCATCAATCCGTGCAATTTCTTCATCGAGTTTTTTTAGTGTAGGTGCTAACTCACCTTTTATATGATGCAAATCTAAAATCGTGTTAGAAATTATAATTAGTTGTTTTTCAATGACATCTGAATTATGGCAATCTAATGCCATCGAACTACCAAGCATCAAAGCCTTATTAAGTATTACATCAAGGTTGTTCATACGTTAGAACTAAAATATAATATATATTAATAGTTCATACTTTTTTATACATCAACAACCGTAATAACCCTGAATAAAACGCTGTTTAGCATAAATCAATAGCCGTCAAGCACCACATTTAAAGAACAGACTTAAGCAAAACTTATCAATCAACGAAAGAATCAGGATTTATATTTGTCAACTCCTTGATCTAAGCTGGTTGACAACCGGGAGTAGCACTGGAACAAAAATGCACTATTTAATTTGACACGATATTATTGTGATTATATTTACGCAGAAAGTTTTCCGGAAAAATCCACTTGAGACATAACTTGTGTGCGTATTGAATTCGCAGCCTTCTCTGCAATTTCTTCTCTATCAGAATCAGTAAGAACTACTGCAAGTAAGGATTTTAGAGCTTCTCGGTTAGATATAAACTCTTCATTGTATAAATCATCTTGCAACAAAGTAGCTTCCAAGTGAGGTATTAGCTCAGACGAAGGGGATAGCAACCGCTCTTTAATGCGTGCCCTTGCAGTTTCTGTTGCAGAAGTTGTACCTATACCTAAATCCCATGTTTCAATTATTAGCCTGACTTCGCGGTTGAGAGATACACGCAGCGTTGATAGGCGGCCAAATAAAGGAAGGTTGAGCATTAAAGGTGGTAATGCATTACCCCAATCCAAACCAGCGCCAATAGTGCAATTTGCTTCATCTTCGATGCAAACAGCCTCTTCAAGCCATCCTTCACCAAAAAGTAAATCTATAGCTTCTTGGGTTGTTATTGACTCGTTTGCCTCAAAATTATCCTTTTGCTGTTGATGATTCATAAATTTTTACCCGCTCGAACTTTATCTTCGTCTCAATACACCATACTCAAAGTAAACTAAATTCTCATATTCTTCTTCCGAACCGCAGTTCAACATGTTTTGTTTTTCGTAAAATCCTTCAGACCTTGGTAAGGAATGCAACCCAACTCTACCTTCATACCCTAACTCAACACTTCTAATTCTTGCGAAATTTAACAGTGCTTGACCAACACCTTTGAATTGAGGTGGGCGTTGAATCTCGATTCGGTTAATGGGGGCAGTGGCAATGCCATCAATATAGACTAACCTCTTACCAATATTCAACCGAGAACCGTGCATTTGTGTTTCTATTATCATCAATCCTTGAGTTTTGTTTTCGCACTCAACTGCGTAACCTTCAAGATTTTGTTGATTGCCAATATATCTTAATTTAAATATCCAGTCCCAGTATTTATCTTCTTGACTAAATAACCTTAATTTTTCGACCCACTCATTAACATAATCATCAACATGTCTTTGTTCTAAATCAACCAAATATGCTTCAACAGTTGTATTATCAAAACCCCTTTTTAATTCGATTTTTCGCTGCACCTAAAGCTCCTAATTGTCATTATCTGCAATCACTCTATTCGGCGGGCGAGTCAGTGTAAATTCCGAAATTCTTGAAAAGAATAAAATTACTAACTTACCGGATGATAAAATCCCGTATTTTCGTTAAATTCCCACCCAATACCGGATCTATCTTTGCCCTTACACCATGCTACAAAAAGCGGTGGGGGGAGTTTAATTCGCTCCTTGCGTACACTTTCTTCACTTACACCAAGCCTCTTGGCCAAACCTTCTTCAGTTAACGGTTGCATTCTGGGAGTATGCACTTTGAATGATGAATTATTGTAGTGCGATTTCTGTCCCCGCTTTTGTTGGTTGTTGAGATAGTCTTGAATTTTAATGATCGCCTCAGCCAACTGTGTCATTCGGGCATACATCTTCTCCACTTTTTGTTCTAAATTGGCGAGATTATCAATTGCTGTAGTTTGATTGCTACTAGATTCATTTGAAAACTCTGAATCGAGCTTATCAAGTCTTTCGCAAATAGCTCTTATCATTTCATTAGTCGGACTACTGTGATTTTTATTACTTTCCACTAAGTACTTCTCTACACTTGCCTTAATCTTTGAGTCCAAGTGTTCGTCTAAATCGTTACCACCTGTTGTATCAACATTATCTTGGGAATCGCCTAAGTAGAGATCGATAAATTCGAGCAGCGTGGCTGTTGCGGTCGTCCCTTTTGACTTACAACGGGCGATAAACTGCTCCCAAATCCTTTGGTCACAGTTGAAAGATGCCAGCTTTTTTTTACGCCCTGTATTGCTCATGTTCACGTGTCATCTAGGTAAACTGGGACTGACCACGCTTATTAAATCGTGTAATTCATCATGATGAATTACCTTGATAGTATCATCGCCAAATGCCTCAGCGCATTCCTCAAGCAATGCCTTTTATGAAGAGATGCTATCGCCAATGGTAGCCATTGGCGATCAACAATTATCTCAGGCTTAAACACTTGCAGGATTCCTTTATCTAATTTTTGCTTATCGAAACAGTACTGAGTACCTAGTTATATTGCTGAGTAAGAAAGCTATAATTGCATCCAGTACAGTAAGTCTGTACCCCTACGGGGATCTTGCTACGCATAGCGTCTCTAAAAGTTGCCCCTGCTTTTAAGCCCTGGTGTCCGAAAAGTTTGAGTTTTTGGCACGCAAGTTTTACCCGTTTCTTGAAGAATTTTTTATAGAGGAATCAAGCCACTCTCAAAAAATAAACTAAAAATGACTCTATAGTTTTATGGCGTGATAGCGATTAAATAGTGGACTATTTGGATAAGGCTTCATTTGGCACTGAAGCAGGGGGAAATTTTGTACAAGTTTCTTAAAATAAGCACCTTTGCCCGTTTTCTTTAACCTCAACCTACACCTGTAATATTTGTGTAGTTAACTGTTAGGAGTATGCTCTTTAACCTATTGCATTACTTTTTAACTATAAAGTCATTTTTAGTTTATTTTTTTCATCGATTTTTAGGTTTTTCTTTTAAAGGTGTATTTTTAGGGGGAACCACAAAAAAAAGATACCAGCCGTGTTCTTAATTGCTTGTTGTTTGGCGTGGATCTGGATCGTACTTTCGTATCTTTATGAGCGGGTAAGTGCCTTACCACCCAAATCGGTAAAATTGACTTGCATGAAGCGATCGCCCAAAAGCCAAGATATTTAACTCCAGAGAAAGGAGAGATGAATTGTGGCAAAAATCAAATTAGGAGTCTTGTATTTTTGCGAAATTAGAGAATATAGAATATAATCTACACTAAGCCTATAGAATTACTGTTTTTTAGATTCTCTGTTAACAGGAGAAATCACAATGACATTAGCCCAAAATATTAGTATCCAAAACAATAATAACGGAAATTATCATTCTTTGTAGAAAGGATTAAAAGCCTGAACATTTATGTAAAAACGGCTGTGGTGGCTAGTATATTAATGTTCATACGACTGTTTTACGAATTATGCTGCTGAGTTTTGCTAGTCTGGAATTTTTATATATGAATGACTCTGGGCGGAAGTTAACTCAAGTTTTCTAGAAAAATACTGTTTTAAAACAAGAATGACTATATTAACAAGCTTACGGGCTGTATCCTACTTAGCTCCTAATTGCTTCGGATTATATCAGGCGATCACAGCTTATTTGGGTCGTGTTTTACAAGTAGAAATCCAACTATATCAAGGTGAATGCGATCCCCTCCAAGACCCTCTATTATTTCAAGACAAAATAGACCTAGCTTTTATTTGTGGATTACCACTAATTCGTTACAGTCAAGAAGTTATAGACCAATTGCAGACATTGGTTGCACCTGTGATGCAAGCATCCCGGTATGGCAACAGTCCTATTTACTATGCAGATGTAATTGTCAAGGCTGATAGTAATATCAAAAAGTTTGCCGATTTGTCAGGGAAAACATTTTGCTATAACGACCCTGGTTCTAACAGTGGTTATAATTTACTTCGTCACTGGTTAAGTCAAGAAAAATATCCGCAAAATTTCTTTGGAAAAACTATAGAATCAGGTTTTCATCAACGTTCAATTCGCTGGGTAGTTGAGGGGCTGGCGGATTGTGCAGCCATTGACAGTGTAGTGTTAGAACAAGAATTACGCGATATTCCAGAATTATCACAACATTTGCGTGTGCTGGAAGTGATCGGCCCTTCTCCTATGCCACCATTGGTTGTAGCACAGCGTCTAAGTATCCCTTTAATTCAGCAAATGCTGATTAGCTTACTCCAACCAGATGCAGAGTTGCAAGGAGTTATGGAACAATTTGGTATTAGACGTTTTGCCGCAGTGAAGCTAGAAAATTATCGGGTACTCAACCAGATTTACTGCGAACGCTCTTTTGTCAGTTTGTCTAGTTAACCCTGTTTTCTCACTCTTGGGAAAGAATAATCGAAGCAAGGTTCTGAAACTTTTATTGATTCAAGCTTTGAGGGAAGAGAAGAAAAACAGCCTTGCTGAATTCAGCAACCCCATAACTTTTATATCAGGCGGTAATGCCATAAACCCAACTCTGCTTTTGTGTCCATAACACAGCATCATGATAAATTTGCTCAAATAAAACTCGCTGTGCATGACTCCCTCCAATCTCATGCAAGCGTGGTAAAACCAATTTGAGTTCGGTAACAGCTGTGTTAAAGTCACCTTTGGCATGAGCTACCATACCTCTAGCTGCCGGAATTGCTACTTCTAACCAACTCCTTTGCAAGAAGGGATTGATACTCAAAGCATGATACTGCATACTCTGAAGCATCTGGTTTACCCAACCAGTATGTCCGGCTTTAGCAAGGGCATAGACATAATGCAAATCTTGGAATGCTAAAGCGTGTTCATCAATACGGCTGTAAAGATAAGGAATGATACTTTGCCAACGGTTTCCGACATTTACCCCACGTAATTCCAGGCGTAATAATAGTGAAATTGCCCCTACTTGGTCTTTGGGAGATTGTTTATTTGCACGTTCCCAAATTTGGGTATCGTATAGTGAAACAACTTTTTGGTAGTTTTCTTGCTCCAAATAATACAGTGCAATATGCCACCAGTTGTGGCTATAAAGCATAGAATTGCAATTTTCCCAAGTGTCTGCAAAACTCTCCATCCAAGCTATACCCTCATTGACTCTTCCTTGAGTTTCCATTACATGAGCTAAAGCATGGTGCGCCCAAGGATCATATCTATTTAAGGCGATCGCCTGACGTGCCATTTTTTCTGCTGCTTTAAGAAGGTGACATTGTTCTAAGCCAAAAGCTACCATGCCATATAAATAATCTTGTTGGGGATTGCTAGGTAAAACTTTCTGGGCTATTTTTAGTAATTTTTCTTTGTTGCCTGTATAAAAATAGTGATACTGTCCCTGCTGGACTGATATTAAATCACGGGGAAATTTGTTGGTAATCTCTTCATGAAAACCGATCGCTAAATCAATCTCTTGATTTGCCCAAGCTAAAATTGCCTGCACATATAATTTTTCTCTGTCAGTAATCTTGGCTAAATTCCGTTGTGCTACTTGCAAATATGGTTGCACTTGCTGCCAAGCTTTGCTGTTTTCTTGGGTAAGATAATAAGCCGCTGCATAAGCATGAGCTAAAGCACAAGTTGGATCAGCCTCAATTGCTTGGAAAATCGCTGTTTCTGCATCTTGACCATAACAAAGCGCTTGATCAATGAAACGGTTAATAGCTGCGATCGCCTGGGCTGAATCTGTCGTCACTACCAGTCCTTGTGCATCTTTAAGCATGATTAATTAATTCCTTGGAGCAAGATTTATGGAGGATATTTTAAACTCCGGTAAACCTATCGAAATAATGTACTATGACCAAAAGTATGTCACAGCCTCCACAAAATCGCAAGTTTTAACTACTGCAAATTGATAAACTTACCGTATTTATTTTTGTAAAAGTATTACTTATCGAGTCTCAATCTCTCATCGACCTTATCTAAATCATTACCACCAATTGCATCTAGGTTATCTAGGTAAAATTCGATAAATTGGGTGAGCGTGCCTGTTGGGGGAGACCGCTTTCACTCCTATAGCAGCCGTGTTTCGAGTTTATTCGTTGTGTAGTGTGGATCTCTTTTATAACAGCTGGTATCTTTTTTCTTGGTTTGTGCCTTACCTGCTCACGCAGTGTCAAAGGGTGAGCATATCAATATACTGAATACTGATCCCGAAAAAATCAATTCCGGCATCAATCAGAAAAACCAGTGGTTAGCTCCCAATGGCTACGGTGTAGAAACTAGTGAAGCCCCCTTGAATTTTGACGCGAACCTGGAATAGTCAACTTTTGGACAGCACGGCGTTTAGTTTCTTCACCGCGACGGTCATATCTGGCAGTCTGGTCACTGTTCGTGTGTCCAGCTAATTTTTGAACTGTAGAAATATCTTCACCAGCATCGAGCAGATCAGAGATGAAAGTTCTACGGAAATCGTGAGCGGAGAAATTAGTTACTCCCGCCTCTAAACCACGTTTTTGCAAAATAAACAGCACTGCTTGAGAGGTAAGCCGTCGTCGCACTATCCTTGAGCCTCTGTTGACATGACATAGTAAAGGGCCTGCCTCGTAGCCTCGAAGCGATAACCAGTCCAAGACGACAGTAAGAGCAGCATCGGGTAAGTACACAGTCCGATCTTTACCACCTTTGCCACCGCGCACCTCTATTGCCCCAGTACTCAGGTCAAGGTTGCTCAAGTCTAAATTCACCACTTCAGAGCGGCGGACTCCAGATCCACGGAGTATTGCAAATATTGCAGCATCTCTGTAACCAGTGGGGGTAGGGTCATCAAAGCAGGTTTGCATCAATTGGGCGATTTCTTCTGCCGTGAGGACACGTCCCCGCAATTGCTTGGTGACTTTAACGTTGGGAATGTCTACAGCACGAGCAAAATCAACAGCATCCATTATCTCTAACCGCAAGGCTTCTTTTAAAACTCGCCGCAAAGCACACAGCACTTTGTTGACATAAGCTGGTGCATATTTTTCGCTCAACACAGAGCGGACTGCTGCCGTATGTTTGTAACGCAGTGCTGCCCAGTTCAGGGTCATCGCATCACAACTCGAGTTGGTTAACAATTGCGCGATCACATTGAGAGCTTGGCGCATTGTGGGGCGGGAACCAGGGGAAAGGGTTGCCAAATAGACCGCAGCGGGATGTTCGATTAGCGGGATGGGAGAAGGCAGAGCGAGAGGAGAAGGTGTGCTGTTTTCAAGGGTTTGATGCATTTACTTATCGGAACGTTCATTCTTATAAGCAAGATTCTGATAAGTAATTGTCCCATAATTGCGCGCTAAGGCGATCGCTCTTTCTTATCCCAACATCGGCAACACCTCTTCACTTAGCAAGCTGTAAAATTCAGGAACTTGAGCTTCGACAAGTCGCAGTTCATTTGCCGCGATCGCTTCAAGTTCCAGCACCGTCTCCCAACGCAAATCCTCAACCCATCGCTTGAGAATGCCTTTAATTGCGTCCACTCCACGAGAAATACCAGAGCGTAGCATTTCCACACAATGGAGTAAGGTAGTGCGATCGGTTTTGGGCGGTTCAGAATTGGTAGTATCCTCCCCTTGGCAATGGGAGTTCCCTATAGCATTAGGGGGGGGTGTGGATACGGCCTGCTGATTGGGGTTTACACTATACACAGCAGGGGTTTGGGTCGCATAATAGGTTCGATTTTCTTTTTGATTACGCTTCGTTTCACGATGAGCAATTACTTGGAGAGCAAATTCCAATTGCTCTTTATCTAAAGAGAAAAGTTT
>NZ_JACJSH010000093.1:0-19199 GCF_014698055.1 Nostoc sp. FACHB-133 | reverse complement strand
TTTGACAAATTTTTCTGCGGCAATGACATCGGCAGAATCAGCACGACGAGGATACATATTTTGGGGAAGTAAACAAGATTTAAAGCGTTATCAAAATGAAAGAATAAATATGCAATTTCAACTCGGGCTATTAAAAGAACAAATACATCCTAGTTTGAAACAGCAACAGAAATTTACACAGATGAACTCGTTAGTTAATGAAAGATTAATGCTTTTGAAGCAATCAATAGAAATTTATCAAAAAGATAAAACAGCATTAGAAGCACAAACTAATATTACTACTCATAGTGTTAAGCTTCGGCAAGAAATATTGCGTATAATAGCAGATATTCAAACTGAAGAACAACGCTATTTACAAAGTTCTCTAGAAGAATCTGAGAACAGCATTCACTTGAGAATCCTAATGGAAATACTGGGTACTATTTTAAGTGCTATAGTAATTGTTAGTTTATGTATTATTCTTGATCAACAATGGATCAAACGCGAAAAAATTGAGTCTTTAGAATTTTCACTAGCGCAACAAAAAGAATTTGGAGAATTAAAAATCCGCTTGTTTTCGATGATTTCTCAT
Organism: Nostoc sp. FACHB-133; assembly: GCF_014698055.1. Lineage (NCBI taxonomy): Bacteria > Bacillati > Cyanobacteriota > Cyanophyceae > Nostocales > Nostocaceae > Nostoc > Nostoc sp. FACHB-133. The sequence goes on along the minus strand of NZ_JACJSH010000093.1, from coordinate 18,628 downwards.
GAATTTCGTACACCTTTAAGCATCATTTTGCTATCATCTCAATTATTGCAAGAGATTCTTGAAGAATTGGTAGATGAGAAGCAGTTAAAAAATCTTTATCGGATTCAGTCTTCAGCCAAATTAATGAATCATCTGCTGACAGATATATTGACCTTAACAAGATCGGAAGCGGGGAAGCTGGATTACAAACCTCAATTAATTAACCTAGAAAATTTCTGCTTAAATTTAGTAGAAGATTTACAACTTTTTGGTACGACCCCACATTTAATAGAGTTTAGAAATGATGGGCAGTGTTTTCGAGCTAATCTAGATGAAAAACTGCTGTATTCCATCCTTAGTAACTTACTTTTAAATGCTATTAAGTACTCATCTACTGAAAGTAAGATATACTTGGTTTTAAACTCAGAATCAGAGGCTGTATTTTTTCAAGTAAGAGACCAGGGAATAGGTATTCCAAAAACAGAACAAGAAAAGATTTACGAGCCTTTCTATCGAGGTCAAAATGTGAATAATATTGTTGGTACCGGACTAGGTTTAGCAGTTGTTAAAAAATGTGTAGAACGACACACTGGAGAAATTTATTTAGAAAGTAAAGTAGGAGTTGGAACTACATTTACTGTTAAAATTCCTCATAAAAATATCATAATATCCGCCTAAATACTTAAAGCTATTGTTAGCAAGATTAGAGTATTTCATTTCCTCATTTGAGCGCGATCGCCCTGTTGTTAGTTACTGATATCATGACATCCAAAAAACTTTTGATATTGATGATCGCACTTATTAAAACTATTCGAGAATAAGAAGAAACGACTTATCAAGACGCTAGCTTTTAAGCATTAGAAGAACAATTACACCTGACTGAATCCCTTATCAGACGGCGACACAATCAGCAGATGTTCTTGCGCCGCAATGCCCAATTATTGCCGCAATAGTTAAGCTTTGAGGCTGAACTCTTAGAAGAAAATCCAGAGTTAGCTCAAACTATTCACGCTCTCAATATGCGGGAGATTCAGAGTAATCAGCGAGGGCTAGAAAATGTTTTAAGTTCAGAAGAATTAGCCTCAAAAGAGCAAAGTATTTGGAGTAAGTTTTTTCCGGGATTGGGTGGGATATAAATAATTAATGAGCTAAATCTATTTTTCTTGATGTTGCTACATAGCTGTTTTTAGTAATTGGGTAACAATAAAGGAAAATTAAAGTTATGTCTGACTTATCAGTTTTCGTGTTTGAGTCTCAACAAGTCCGATTCGTAGGTACACTAGAAAAGCCAGAATGGGTAGCAGCGGATGCCTGTGCAATTCTTGAAATCAAAAATGCCAGTGATACGTTAGCTTCTTTCGATGAGTATAAAAGGGGTATAGCTAATATCTATACCCCTCATGATGATAATCTTCAACGACAAGAAATACTCATTTTAACTAGATGCCAGCTACTTTTAATAGTGTCATAATCACTACAATTAAAATGCCTTTTCGCTGCTTTTTGAATATTATTCTATGTCTTAAGGCTGATATATCTCTTCTGGTTTGTAAAGTAAGGTTATCCGTAAGATAGTTTTATTTTCTATGTAAAAACATCTATTTTAGATATAGGCATGAGGAGTATTCTTATAAATCAAAATTGAAAAACAAAGTTACAGATTATGCCTTAATCAAAAGTCAGCAACTAAGTAATTAAGCAAGCAAAACTAACTATTTCAGTCTCGTCTTGATTTGGAAGACTAATTCTATTATCAAAGCATTGGATTTTTCTAACACTATCTCCAAAAAATATGCCTAATCTATCAGGAAAGCACATTTCTTACTGGATTGACTCAACACCCACAGCTAATTTTCCACCACTTATCAATAATCTATCTGTGGATGTTGCAATTGTCGGTGCAGGTATTGCGGGAATCACTGCTGCAACATTACTTAAACGCGCAGGTAAAACCGTTGCGGTAATTGAATCGCAACAGATATCTACTGGTGTTAGTGGTCATACTACAGCCAAAGTTACCTCACTTCACCAATTGATTTATGCGGATTTGATTAAAAATCATGGTGAAGAAAAGGCACAGATATATGCACAGTCAAACCAAGCAGCACTAGAATTTGTTGCCAAAACAGTTACCGAAGAACAAATTGACTGTGACTTTAGTCGCCAAAGTGCCTATACTTTCGCAGAAACTGAAGATCATCTCAAGGACATTGAAAAAGAGGTAGAAGCAGCACTAAAAATCGGACTACCCGCCACATTTGTTCGTAAAACTTCCTTGCCCTTTCCTATTGTTGGTGCTGTTAAGTTTGACAACCAAGCACAATTTCACTCTCGCAAATACCTCTTACACCTGATCAAGCAGATTCCTGGTGATGGAAGTTACGTATTTGAAAATACAAGAGTACTAAAGGTCGATGAAGATACTCTTTGTCAAGTTACTACTGACAGGGGAATTATTCAGGCACAGGATGTCATAGTTGCAACTAATATCCCCATTACCGATGAAGGATTATTCTTTGCTAAAACTTACCCCAAACGTTCTTACATCATTGGTGCGCGGATTGCAGAGCAGAAAGCACCTGTGGGAATGTACATCGGTTCAGGAGAAAAATACTACTCTATTCGGACTACTCCTGACAAGAATGGCTTATTGCTACTTGTTGGTGGCGGCGGTCATCAAGTGGGAACAGTGGAGAATACTGAAGAAAAATATCTAGATTTAGAAAATTATGCCCGTTCTCGCTTCGATATCGATTCCATTGACTATCGTTGGTCTACTCAGGATTTTGTATCTTTTGACAAGATACCATACGTAGGAAAATTAACTCCTCTAAGCAAGCATACCTTTGTGGCAACTGGGTTTAGTCTGTGGGGCATGACTCAAGGAACCTTGTCTGGAATGATACTTTCAGACCAGATTTTAGGCATTGAAAATCCTGCGACTGATTTGTACGATTCAACCCGCGCCACTCCTTTTGTCACTCCACAAGGTATAAAGCAAAACTTGGAAGTTGGCGCTCATTGGATAGGCGATCGCCTCAAGGGATTGAATAAATCTCTGCAAGATGTGGCTATCGGTGAAGGAAAGCTAGTCACTGTTGATGGTGATAAAGTTGCGGCTTACCGAGATGAAACAGGAGAAATACACGCTGTTTCTGCGGTGTGTTCTCACTTGGGTTGTGTTGTTGCTTGGAACAGTGCCGAGAAAAGTTGGGACTGTCCCTGTCATGGTTCACGTTTCAGTTGCAATGGGGAAGTTTTACACGGACCGACAGTGAAAGATTTAAAGAAATTTTAGCTTTAACAATTGCCTATTTGCAGACGCGCTTTTATACCTTGTGTCACCTTTGATTCTGACTCTTCCTTGCTGGAGTTAACATTTTCACCAAGGAAGAATTTAGATAACTCTGCGCTGAGATATACAAACTTTCCCAAATCTCTTGGTTCCGACTGATTTTTGTGCCTACTGTATTTCCTGCTGTTTTCTCCGACACCAAGTATTTACGGAAATAGTTATTCCACAAGTGTTGGAGAAAATCTTCAGCAAATTCGTTAAACGGCAGAATCCATTTGTCCCTCTACACAAGCATTTGGATTTTTTCAACCCTTATAATCACTATACATCTACTCTACATCGGCAGGCGAATACAGAACTCAGTACCTTGACCTAATTGAGACTGTACTTTTAGGCTACCATGATGTTTATCGACTACAATTTGCCGAGCGATTGCCAATCCTAATCCTGTACCTTTTCCTACACCTTTAGTCGTAAATAAATGGTCAAAAATTCTCGCTTTCACCTCTTCGGTCATACCCTTACCATTATCCCGAATACGAATTTGAACTTGATTCTCAACCATTGCTGTGTGAATTGTGATTTGTTGTGGATGGGTGGCGATTTCTAAAAATGATCGAGTTTTTGCCATCTCATCAAACATATCGATCGCATTGGCTAGGATATTTATAAACACCTGATTTAATTGTCCTGAAAAGCATTCGATAAGTGGTAATTCACCATATTCTTGAATGACTTCGATCGCAGGTCGAATCTCATTGGCTTTTAGTCGGTATTTTAAGATCATGAGTGTGCTATCAATGCCTTCGTGCAGGTTAGCATTGACTTTGTATTCGGTATCGGCACGGGAAAAGGTACGCAAACTGGTGCTGATGCCTTGGATGCGAACAGTTGCGTCTTGCATGGACTTTAGGAGTTTGGGTAAGTCCTCGCAGAGAAACTCCAAATCGATTTCTTCTGCCTTGTCTTGTACAGGTGCGGCTGCGTCAGGATGATATTGCCGATAGAGTGTGAGATATTCGAGTAAGTCTCGCACATTGTCTTTGGCATTGTTGATGCTGCCCTTGAGGAAGCCGATGGGATTGTTGATTTCGTGGGCAACACCTGCGATTAAGTTACCCAAAGATGCCATTTTTTCGCCCTGAACAATTTGTAGTTGCGATTGTTCAAGTTGCTGGGCATAGGTTTGAGCTTGTTGATAAAGTCGAGCATTTTTCAGAGAAATCGCCGCTTGGGTGCAGAGGAAGTTAAGAATTAGGATGCGATCGCTAGTAAACACTCCACTGGCTGTGTGATTGTTCAAATATAAAATCCCAATTAACTCACCCTGATTGAGAATTGGCAAACACAACGTACTTTTCGGTTGCCGCTGAATTAGATAATCATCAATAACAGGCAGATCAGTTTTGAGATTATCTATCATCACCACTTCTTGAGTGTTTTTGACGTACTGAATCAGCTTGACAGGCAGATTTTTATTAGCTTCAAGCGGTTCGGAACACAGTTTTACAGTATCTGTAGTAGCAATCGAGACCAACTGCAACTCGTGAGCCTGGTTAGGCATAATTAAGGCACAGCAATCACCCCCGGACTGTTGCAAAAGAATCAAGGTGAGTTGATGAATTAGTTCATCTAGTTGAATCGTGCTAGAAAGGCTTTGAGAGGCTTTGAGAATAGCAGCAAAATCAAGAATGTTATTAATGCTCGTACTGGAACGGCTGGTTGTTGTAGAGGTATGGATTGGGATATTGGCGAGCGAGACCAGGGTTTCCAGGGGATTCAGGCTCTGGATAGCTGGCTGGAGAATGGGGCGCAGTAAATGGGGATAGCGCTGTTCTAAATCATCCGTTTTAGCTTTAGCTCCCCAACGAGCGTAGCAGTAGTAAGCTTCCTGCATGTAGCCTGCGGATACCTTCTCTTTGCCCCAGTTGAGGTAGAACTTAGCAGCCAGTTCGTTAGCTAAGGCTTCTTCTGGGATGTAACCGTTTTCCTTAGCAGCCGTAATGGCGCGATCATAGTAATCTAGCGCTTCAAGTTGATTGCCTAAAACTCGATTTTTTTCAGCTTCTACTAAATAGAATTGATGTAAAGCATTCATGGGGCAATGGTTTGCCCATAGTTGCATTTTTTCTTGGTTATCTATTACTTGATTTAGAAGCTGTATTTGTGTGTCTTGATTGACATCTAAAAAGATAGCTAGTCGTGCCAGTGATGTATAAAAATAACATTGTCGAAAAATAATTAGCCCCAGCCCACCAGCTAAATACTGTTCTGTTTGGACAATATATTCCTGTGCCAGCTCGTACTTGCCAAAAAGATAACACAGTTGAAGCTTAGAAAAATAAAATTCTAGCAATGCAACCAGATCATTCTTTGCGATACTAATGGGGAGCATGACATCCTCATTATAAGCTTCACCTTTCAAACAACATACATTGTCAACATTTCCTAATAAATTTAATACCCTCTGTCTCTGAATTTCATTGTAGTTAGCGAACCCTTGTTGCTTAATTTGATGGAGAGCGTGGGTATATGTTCGCATCTCTTTTTCTAATGTACTCAGCTCGTGACCGAGGAAATATAAATGAACACTATAGTAACGAATGGCAAGACCCGCAAATTCCAAATCTCCTGTTTCTAAACCAATAGAATAAGCCTCCCAGAGAGATTGTAATGTTTCTTGAATATGTTCCTGCCAATGCCTAACTAGACAATTAAATGTATGAATAGTTTTGGCAGTTACTTCTTTAGTGTCAAATTGGCTTAAAAGCTTGACAGATAATTTGCCAAATCGATAGCCAGATTCAATATCTTTAACTAATCCACAAAGGATAATTCCATAGACGACATATCCGAAAGCTGACTGAGGAGAATTACCATATTGATGAGACAGACTAACTTGCCGCAATGGCAGAAGAAGAAATAAATTGGGATCTACTTGATACGCAAAACTTGTAATGTTCGATATAATCCTCATTGCTGCCAGATATGTTTTATCCGTCATCTGAGGCAGATTTATTAAATCTTCAACTGGCTGATCTGCAAATAAAGAAATGGCATTACTGATTTCAGCCTGTATATCAGAATTGCTGATATTTTCCGGGAATTCAATTCCCAATGACTTCAAAACTTCTTTTCCCAGCCCAACCGCTTTTAGTGATTGATTTTGTGCGCCATAAGCTTGAATTTTTACCTCATATACTTCGATTTTATCCAAAGGATTTTGAGCTTGATTTAAGACTGTTTGGATAAATTTATCCATCAATTCAAAATTGCCAGCCAAATAAGCGGACTCTGCTCCTAGATTGTGCAATTCTAATGCAAACTGATATTGACTCTCCCAACAATCTACTTTTAATAATTTAATTCCAAAAGTCGCATATTCGGTTGCAGCAGTATAGGCAGTAGAGATTCTTGCTTTAGAAGCAGCAAATAAATTTAACCCAGCAAGTTCTTCCTGTTCAGTAATTTCCGTAATTAGTTGAACACCATAATTTAATTGGTTAACAATATCAAAGATTTTTTGCTCTCGCTCTGTTGCAGTTATATTTTTGAGTAAGAGTTGACCGATTTTAAGATGGGTTGCCTGTTTTTGGTCTTCGGGAATTAGCGAGTAAGCCGCTTGTTGGACGCGATCGTGCAAGAATTTATAAGGAACAGCAATCTCACCATCGCTCTCGTCTGAGTCATGGGATTGGAAGAACTTGTAGGTTTCATTAATCGGGAGAATCAGTCCTTCCTGTAATGCTTTCCATAGGTGAGTTGCCGCGCCAATTAGGGATTTTTGGGAAACAATCGCCAAGGTACTCAAATCAAAAGAGTTGCCAATACAAGCCGCCAATTTCAAAACTTCCTGCGTCTGTGTTGGCAGTTTCTGCAACTGTAATGCCATGAACTCCACCACATCATCGGTCAATGCTAAATGCCGCACCGCCGCCATGTCACATTGCCAATAACCCAGTTCTGACTGGAACTCAATCCAAGCATCCTCGTGTAATGCCTTGAGAAATTGCGTTGTAAAAAATGGATTTCCTTTGGCTTTTTGATACACTAACTGTGTCAGGGGTTGAGCTAGTTCCTTGGTACAACTCAAGGTATCTGCCACTAGCTGATTCACCGTCATTTCCCCCAAGGGTAACAGGGTAATGGTATTGACGATCGCTCTTGCTTTCTGAATCTGTTCCAGCATCAGCATCAAGGGATGAGCCGGAAACACTTCATTGTCTCGATAAGCTCCTAGAATTAGTAAATATCCACAACCAGCTTCACTCATCAATAATTGCAGTAAGTTCAGGGAAGCTGAATCTGCCCATTGCAAATCATCCAGGAATATTACTAGGGGATGTTCTTTTGTGGTGAAAACTTGGATGAATTTTTGAAATAGTAAGTTGAAGCGATTTTGAGCTGCACTCCCAGAAAGTTCAGGGACAGGTGGTTGTTTTGAGATAATTCGCTCTAGTTCAGGAATCACTTCCACAATCACCTGCCCATTTTCGCCAACTGCGGCAAGAATTTTAGTTTGCCATGCTGCCAATTGGTCATCGCTTTCACTCTGCATTTGTCCCATCAAATCACGAAAAGCTTGCACAAAAGCTGATAGGGGAATGTTGCGATTAAACTGGTCAAATTTGCCTTTGATGAAATATCCTTGCTGACGGGTAATTGGCTTATGGACTTCATTGACTACCGCAGTTTTCCCAATCCCGGAAAATCCTGCTACTAGCATCATTTCTGAATTACCATTAGTAACACGCTCAAAAGCTTCCAGCAAAGTTGTAACTTCTGTTTCTCGACCGTAGAGTTTTTCTGCGATCAGAAAGCGATCGCACACATCTCTCTGGGCAATTTCAAAATCTTTAATTTTGCCAGTTTTTTTTAGTTGCTCTAAACAAGTCTCTAAATCGTACTTTAATCCCAAAGCACTCTGATATCTATCTTCAGCATTTTTCGCCATCAATTTTTGAATAACATCATCCAAAATTTGAGGAATCTCATGACTGTTAACTGAAGGAGGCATTTTAGCAATATGACAATGCACCAACTCCATCGGGTCATCAGTTACAAATGGTAATTCTCCTATTAATAATTCATAAAATGTCACACCTAGAGAATAAAAATCGGTGCGGTAATCTATTCCTCGGTTCATCCTTCCTGTTTGTTCTGGGGAAATATAAGCGAGGGTTCCTTCTAAAATATTAGGATTTTTAATTTCTTGAGTTTCTTTGGGCAACAAAGAGGCAATACTAAAATCTATCAGTCTAACTTGTTTTGTTTCGGGATGAATCAGAATATTTGCAGGTTTAATATCTTTGTGAATAACGTAGTTTTGGTGTAAATCGTGGAGAATATTAGTTAATTGAATAGCGAATACTAAAAATTCTCCAAGTGAGAAGCTATTAGTTCTAATGTATTCCCTTAAAGAATTTTCCCCCATATCTTTCATCACTAAAATATAACTATTCCCAAAAGTTTCTAATGATAAAGGACGAATAATCCCAGGAATATTGAGATTTTTAGTAATAGTATATTGGTTGCGAAATTGCAATAATTCATTGAAGCTGGGATATTCAGATGTCAGAAGTTTAATGACTACTGCGAGTGTTTCTTGCTCTCGGATAGCTTGATATACTCTGGTTCTGTAGCCTGTATACAGTTGGGAGTTAATTTGATATCCGGGAATGGCAAGAGCGGAGTTTGCAGTTATCATTTATACTTCTCTCATGGTGGGAATTAGTTTTTGCCTCATGAAGCTAGTATTCCCAACGAGCATCTTAGTTGTTGCAAAGCGGCGAAAAAAGGACTTCCAAGGAATAAAATCACCAAAGCATAATAATCATAATCATTGTTAGAGGGGGAAGGAGAAGGTGTCGGGACTGAAACAGCGATCGCTCGCTGCCATTACAGTGCAAGGCGGAACTGGGTAGCTCAGTGCTGCGACAGTGAGGCGGCAGGCTCTAATTACTGGATTAGACCCTCAATGATTCTTGGTGGGAGCGGGTTAAATATTACGCTCGGCTGGCGATTGAGCGGGTGGAGTACGGTGTATAATCAGTTAAAGAGTTACTCAGTACACTAACGTATGATAAACGGTGGGGAGGGATTTCAAGTTTGAGGATACTTACCCTGATAAGTTTGCTCAACTGGTAACAGATGCGCCCGATTGGACAAAGTGGATGGGTTAATTGTGGGGCTGTTGTTGCCAGTATCTTTACCAACTTTTTCAGATATTCTTAAGCTAGAGTTAAAAAACTTTAATATTTGTAATATTTAAAATTAAAAGTTATCTTGCTCTGGTTGTCAAATCACTCTAGCGAAAGAACAACAGAGATTGTAGAAGAGGTTAAATGTAATTTGACAACCATCTTTTAAACCTTAGTTTATGCAGCATAATTTTTTGATCTCAGCCGAGGAAAAGGAAAAAATATTTCATACAGAATTAGTCAAATACGGTGTGGAGTATGAACAAGCTCGAAAAGCAGCACAAATTTTAGCTTGCACTCAAGCAGATGAGCTTTTATCACAACAAGACAGACAAACAGTTACACAAGCATGTAACAAATGGTCAACACAGCGTAAACTCTACAAACGCATCATTACATCTGTTGTAAATTCTTGAAGGCATTAAGCAGATACTGTATGGAAATTTCAATTAATCATGGTACACAAACCAACGACTTGCTATTCACTGATTGAACAAAAGTAACATTCTTAACACAAGGTAGAAAACATTAGATGGAATCCACGCAAGACAAATGAGCATTAGTCACAAATGGGAACCGAGGGATTGGGTTTGCCATCGCTCAAGGTCTACTAGCAAAAGGCTACTCGATAATTATCACTTCCCGCTCGTTTGATAACGCAAAACTTGCGGCCCAGAAACTTCAACCAAAGGTAATTCCTGTCGAATTGGATGTCACTAATGATCGCTCTATCGATGAAGCAGTAAAAACCCTGCATCAAAAGATTGATCGCTTAGACGTTTTGATCAATAATGCTGGCGTGTATCCAGATAAGGATGTAAATATTCTTACCATTGACCGGGAGTTACTTAATTCCACAATGAATGCCAACACCTTTGGCGCAATTCGGATGGTACAGGCATTTTTACCCCTGTTGGAAAAATCCCCCGATGCCAGAGTTGTTAACGTTTCAAGCGGATATGGAGCATTAGAAGACTTGTCGTGGGATGTCCCAAGTTACTGCCTATCAAAGCTAGCATTAAATGGCGCAACAATAATGCTGGCACAAGCCATATAATCTAAAGGTATTGTTGTCAATTCCATTTGTCCAGGGTGGGTTAAAACAGATATGGGTGGTTCATCAGCACTGCGCACGCCAGAACAAAGAGCCGACACTGCAATTTGGCTGGCTACTGATGCTCCACGCAATATAAGCGGTAAGTTTTTGCGAGAACGCAAAATAATTTCTTTTTAGGTGTAAACTGTCGTTAGAGTTTTTCATCTTGAAAAAAGCATAAATTTTCTATGCCTCGAAAAACCCCACCGCGAGCATCCCACTTTACTCTTGAAATACTTTTTACCACTTTGAGTTAGGTTGTGCGAATGAGCGCACTGCTTCACTCACTTTAGTGCGATAGCGTAACCGCTTTTTCCGTTGGCGTTCGTCGAACGCGAGTGCGTTCCGCAGGAAAGGCATTGCCTCTCGTTCGCGTTAGCGTTAGCGTCTCTGAAAGAGAAGAGAAGGTATCGCTCAAAACCTTCAGACAACAAATCATCCGGCTATGTCTTTACCACTCTTGTAGTTCATAGCTCTGGGTTTCCTCTTGCCTATAGGGACTATTTTCGATTGCTTGGGCGCTTGTGGCGGACGGCATATTTCACAGTAAAGTGGTCGGACACCAAAAGTTTCTCGTTGTGTGGGTTGCTCACACTGCTTACATACAAAGTTAAAAACGCGAGTATGAATTTCCCGCTTGTGCGCTCTAACGGTGTACTCTCTGACTTGGATTTCTTTGCTAGGCATGGGAGGTGAAATTTCTATGTTAACCAAAACCCGTACTCTGATATCGGCTTTCTCGAAATGCCAAGTACCGTTAAGCATTGGACTACAATACGTATAAGAGCGTCTCAATAGTCAATATCTAACGTAGCGGATACTTTCAATAACTGTAAGGCTTTTAGGTTTCGCATCACGAACTAGACTACTCTGAAAAAATCTCAGGAATTGTTTGTTGATGGTGTTTTGCTTACTTGAGAGTTAAAGAGGAGTTTGCCGTGGTATGGAGCTAAAGTTTGGGTAAAAAAATGTTGACAGCGATTGTGTTCATCAGCAATTATCACTCGCGCCTCGTGTCCAGTCTGGAATACCTCAGCGCGATCGCGTTCTTCATAGGCAGCAATAATCACAAAATCTTGAGGTTGACACAAATAAGCTGCTGCACCGTTGAGACAAATAATACCACTGCCAGGATCTCCTGGCAACACGTAGGTTGACAAGCGGTTACCATTGCTAACATTCCAAATCTCCACCTCCTGCAAAGGCAGAATTCCAACTTGATCAATTAAGTCACTATCAATGGTGACGCTACCTACATAATTCACATTTGCATCGGTTACGCGCACTCGATGTAACTTGGCGTGCATCATTCTAATTCTATTCATAATTTTTACCCTGTATATGTCAATTAATTGTTAGTATTTTCCAGCACTTTTTCAAATAACACTGCTTCTTTATGAGGAGCAGGAACCTGAGAAAAAACGCGTCTGCCCTCAAACTCAAAAGACTCGTACTGCACGGTAAATCTTCGTTGATATTCCAACTCTTGAGCAATATAGGCTGTAACTGAATTTGTACAAGTTGTTACAGCACGCTCGTAATTCAAACTTGCGGCTACTTCAAGTATTTTCTTTTCCAATGCTAAAACAATAGCAGTACCGTTTACATGGTCAGACATACCTGACATAAATACATAGACAATTTCTCCTTTTTTCACCTCACCGTAACTTTTGATGTACATTTGATCTAAAGAATCCAATAGCGCAAAAATTGGCTTGAAGAATTCAGGTATCTCAAATTTCATTGCCAGAGAACTAGCAAAATCTTCACTCAAACAAAATCCAAGAACGTTTCCAGAAATCTTATCAACCGCAATGTAGGATAATCCCTCTGGGAGACACTGTTTACAAACTCTATTGGCAAAGACACTAAACTCTTCTTTCTTGATAGCCAACGCCAATTCTAAGGGGCTTCTCTTCGTAAACGACTCACTTACTAATGTTGTAGTTTGTTCTAAATATTTCTCCTCAAAAGGGATAAGTTCAACATCACTCAAGCGCACCTCAACTACGGGAGAATACCTTAGCTGTTTTGCTTCGTCGAAAAACCTTGCTAAAGATGCGAGTGAAGGCTCATTGACAAAGTTGGTAAGAGGAATGCGTACCTGAAATTCCTGGTTCAATTTTTCTAAGAAAGATAAAACAGACAAGGAGTTTCCACCCAGAAGAAAGAAATCATCTTCTCTGCTAACAGGAGAAACAAGAAACATCTGTTGCCAAATATCTGCTAATAACTTTTCTGTTTCGGTTTGAGGCAGCTTTTCCGAATCAATGACTCTGAACCTCCACCCACTCATACTAGACAAAGTTTGGCGATCAACTTTACCATTGGGAGTCAGAGGCAGTTCATCTACAGCCACAATTCTCGCTGGCACCATGTAATGAGAAAGTTGAGAGAGCGCGTACTGTTTCATGGCATCCACATTCACTGTAGAAGGAACAACAAACGCCACTAGTTGTTTTGTTTCCGATGCCTGCTCGTCTTCTTGAATGAGAACGGTGACATTGGAGATTTCTGGGTGGAACTGTGCTAAGACTTTTTCTATCTCCTCTAGCTCTACTCGAAATCCCCGAATTTTCACCTGATTGTCAACCCGGCCAACATAATAGAGCAGACCATTGTTGTCTGTGGTTACTAAATCTCCTGTTTTGAAGAGAATACCATTGCTAGAAAATGGGTTGGGGATGAATCGCGCTTTGGTTTCTTGAGGTTTTTTGTGGTATCCGCGTGCTAGTACGACACCTCCCACCCAGAGTTCACCGACCTCACCTAGACCAACTGGCTGCAAATTTTCATCCAAAATATGAATCTCGGCATTGAGGATGGGCTGACCAATCGGCACGTCGAGTTCTAGGTTTGCTATATTTCCGGCAAACTCCGCCCAAGTGATGTCACCGGCTACCTCGGTACTTCCGTAAAGATTCAGCAAAATCCCGTGAGATACACTGGCTCTGAATTTCTGCAACAGATTTTGTGTTAGTCGCTCTCCGCTTACTGTCCAAATTTTCAGATCCCGAAGGGCTTCTCCCAAATCTGGGCGAGTGTTGAGCAACGCCTCTAACAATGATGGTACGAGGATGATGCGAGTTACTTTAGCATCCTGAAGTAAGCCAATCATTTCTTGAGGATTGGTGCTTGAGGAGTGAGGGAGAATGACAACTTTTACTCCTTTAAGCAATGGCCCAAAAATCTCCCAAATCGAGTCTACGAAGTTGAGGGTGGTTTTGTGACAGCACACCTCGTTTTCAGTAAAAGGATACTGATTCCACATCCAAATGCAACGATTGACAGTGGCTCGGTGAATTCCACAAACACCTTTGGGGGTGCCAGTGCTGCCAGAGGTGTACAAAATGTACATTAAGCTATCGGGGGTGACAGGAATATCTGGGTTGCTACTGTCTTGTTGCGATAGAGATTCGTCGTCTACTAATAAAATTCGTCCTTTGAAGTCGGTAAGACTATTCAGTAGAGACTTTTCTGTAATCAGAACTCCACAACCGGAATCTTCAATCATGTATTGCTTTCTGGCTTCTGGGAAATCTGGATCTACGGGGACATAAGCGCCACCCGCTTTTAAGATTCCTAGAATGGCAACGATTGCTTCTGGGGAACGTCGCAAGCAGATGCTAACTGGAGTTTCTAGCCCTACTCCAAGGTTTCTCAAAGTATGAGCAAATTTATTAGCCCACTGGTTCACTTCTGAATAGGTAAGCTCCAAATGTCCCATGACAAGGGCTATTTTTTCCGGTGTTTTTTCCACCTGTTCTTGGAACAGGTAGTGGATAACTTGGTTTGATAGTTTTTCCATAGATAAATCCTTAATCAACTCATCTATTTTCTGAATAGAAAGATGCTGCATGACGACAACGTGAGCTAGAGATCCTTCTGTAGCTAATTGCCACTTTCGACAGGTTTCTCTTGCTGGCTTTTCAAAAACGACTGTGGTTGAAAAGTTGTTAAGTAGCGAGGGGTTCCCGATTTTAGTTAGGCGATTATATAGATACTGGGCGTTTCGCAAGCACGTTGATACTTCCAACTCAAAATGCTGGCTTCTAGTTTTAAGAGCATACCAAAGCAATAGAGGAGTTAAACCACTCCGTGATCCTGTAATGGTCGTATCTTTGCTGCCAATATACTCAATCACTTGACCAATCTTTTCTAGATATTCAGCACGAGTGAGGACAATTCCATAAGGGATCGGAGAGCCAATGAACTTATGCCCGCTCACAGCTATGCTGCCAATGGGATAGTTCTTAAAGCTAATTTTCGGTGCCCCTTCAATAAACGGAAGTAACATACCTCCGAGCGCACCATCACAATGAATGTAAAAACGGATGTCGAGTTTCTCTAGAATGCCAATGACTCGATCTATGTTGTCTACAGCACCTTTCATTGTGGTTCCAAAGTTGAGGTTGAGAATGGCACTCTGATTTTTTCGTTTCGATAGCTCCTGTTCTAAATGTTCGTACTCTATTTCGCCGTTGGGTTGAGAATTTATGGTGCAGTGAGAAATTCTCAAAAGATGAGCTGCTTTAGGAACTGAGTAGTGACTGTCCTTAGAAGAATACAAAATTCCATCTGGGTAAAGTGTTCGACCTAAAAAAAGCCCGTATAAATTCCCTTCTGTACCACCACTGGTTACATAGCCCCAGTATTCTGGGAGTTCATAAAGTTGGGCAAACCACGAAATACATTCTTGTTCAAATTCTTTGGATTGAAGACCAAAGTCACCTGGAACAAATGGATCGCCAGCATTATTCAAGTGGTATTCCAAAAAAATCAACAGGGAATTGTAGTCAAAATTTAGGTTTTCTGGATAGCCTGCGTAATATTTTGTATATTGAGTTAATCGCTGCTGAAAATCTTCAAGAATTTTTTCAAAAGTATAGAGGTTAGTGGCACCAACAAAGCTGTTGAGCATATTTTAAAATTTAAATAAACGTAGGTTTGATTAATTCTCTTGAATGGCGATCGCTCTAGATGCCAACAGACCAGTAGTTTTGCAGTAAAAACGCCAGATTAAGCTCACAGCAACTGATAACAGTCCTAGAACTAAGCCAAACCACAAACCAACGCCGCCCCAATGGAAATAGATTCCCATCAAATAACCACTGCCCAAACCGATCGGCCAATAGACTAACAAACCAATTATTAGGGGAACGCGAGTATCTTTTAATCCCCGCAAGGCTCCCCCTGCAATGACTTGGATTCCGTCGAAGATTTGGGAAGCAACAGCTAGATGTAACAAAGCGATCGCAAGTTGCACAACTTTAGCATTCTCTGGATTCTTAGTATCTAAATAAATTCCTGCAATGGAGTCAGGAAATAGGCAGAAAATCAAAGCTACGATGCTCACAAATATTGCCCCTAATGCCATCCCCACAAATCCCGATCGTCTCACTCCTTTTAGATCGTTCTCCCCCAACTTTTGTCCTACGCGCATGGAGGTGGCGTAGGAAATTCCTAGAGGAACCATGAAGACGATTTGCGTGGTTTGGATAGCAATTTGATGAGCGGCAAGGGTCACAGTCCCTAAATAACCCATCAAGTAGGCTATACAGGTATTTAGGCTAATTTCTATGGCAAATAAAATAGCTATCGGTAAACCGATTTTAAAAATTTCCCTGAATACTAGAGCATTAAAACGATACCAATGACCAAAAAATTGATAGGTTCTAAGTTCTTTGTCTAAGCTGATAAAACTGATTCCAGCGATGAATTGACCCCAAAGTGTAAAGGTGCTTGCCCAACCTATCCCCGCTAAACCAAGAGCGGGTAAACCCAATTTGCCAAACATGAGGATGTAGTTGCCAATGGCATTAACGACTACCCCAATTACCATAATCATCATAATGAGTTGGGGATGGTTGAGGGCAGACATAAGGTTTTTTAGGACAGAAAAGCCAATCAAGGCTGGAAAGCCCCAGACTATTGCTCGTAAATAAGACTGAGTAAGGAGGACAGTGCTTTCTTGTTGCCCCAATTGCAGCAAAATGGGAGTCATATTCCACAACAGCAGCATGATGGGAATTGATAAAGGAACAGTTAACCAAAGTCCTTGACAAGCGATCTTACGGATGCGTTGGAGTTGACCTGCGCCGAAAGCGATCGCAGCTAAGATACCCACCGCCGAAATCATACCTGAACTCGTCCAAAGGAAGGCAATGTAGGTCGTAGATCCCAAGGCTCCTGCTGCCAGAGTTTGGCTCCCTAGTAAACCCATCATTACCGTGTCAGTAAAGTTGATGGCAATGTCAAATAACTGTGCAATCGCTAAAGGAATTGCTAATTTTAAACAGTCTTGCGCTTCTAAAAATATTTTGGAGTTAGCTGCTGTTCGCGATTTACTCACACGACTTACTCAAAGAAGCAGCAAATTCACCACCTGAAGTTATAGGTAATACTCGTTGAGTTGCAATCTGGTCAACTGCCGATGAATCCGCTTCTAGTCGTGTTAGTGTTTCTTGGAGTAATCGCAAACTATTTAATTTTAATGTCATTTAGACAACTCGAAAAAATGAAATGATTAGATTGATTGTATTAGAGTATTTGTGATAGTACAAGCACTTACTATTACATTCCATTATGGCTGGTAAGTTGATGGTTTCATGACTGATTTCACACACTTAACCCAGATTTATCAATCGCACTGCCCACAACTCTGTGTGACTTGAACTAAAATTTAGGCGTTGCATAATGGAATTTCTATGTTAACCAAAACTAGGGTGCAAGGTCTGCGGTGTAACACCAAAGAAGAGATACCAAAAAACTGGACTGCCACCGATTTCTTTTTGACAACCGATAGCGTCAATTGTGACAATACATCCAGACAGTTCCAAGACTTTTAATAATTCTGGAATTGCTGTAATTTCATTCGATTTTTCATCCACCTTCACTTGTCCCAAGACTAGTTTATTCACAGTTGCCCATGCACTCACCATCACAATTGCACTTTGGTCACTACTTTTATCATTTGAACCACGTCAGGTTTTCCCGTCGATTGCAACAACTTCACCATCCGTTATCTTTTGTATTGATTTCATCCAGTTTAGAAAACATGACTGAAATTGCTGAGGATTCAACTGTGCAAAGACTCTTGCAAATGTGTTGTGTGATGGTATCCCATTTGGTAGCTCTAAAAACGTTTTTAACCACTCAGACTTCGCACATCCGTATGTTTCAATTGCCACCCAACTATCTGCCCCACATATCACTGCACAAATGGCAATAGTCAAAATATCTATTAGCTTATGACGTTTTGTGTGATCTATTCGTGGATCTGACATCTGTGCAAAGTGGTCAGCAATTGTAATTTTGGGCTTGAGTTTCACGCAAACTGGGTCAATATTGTTACTTTTGCAATGACTTTATCATCAATTCCCCATTGCTTATCCTTCATACCACACGTGATCGCTGCCTTTATCCTTTATCCTTTATTTAGTATCTATGTACTATATTTAGATGCGTTTGCCCTACCAGATATCCCTCTTGTTCCAAAGCTGACAGAATGATACTGAAACTCTGACTGTTCTGATAGCGTGGAACATTTTTTAGCGTAAACACCCGTGGCTGCAACTGTCGGATGGCTTCAGCAATAGCGATCGCCCTAATTCATATTTCTATTCTGCAACGTCATATCCCCATCGGTAATGAGTCGGGTTGTTTGGGTCACGCTCACATATAACTCGTGGGTAAAAAACTATTGAACCATCAAGTAACTTTTTATTTTCGAGGTACGGATAGAGGCATCCTTGGCTATGAAGCTGTGAGCCTTTAAGGTCGTCCTCTAAGAATTTTTTGGGTGTTGCAGATAACTCAGTTATTACTGTTTTTGGCTTTGGAGGTAGCGTATGGCTTGGGACTGATTAGAAGAGTTACGCAAATGCGGTGAGTGGGGGGAACTCACCGACATGGAACATGAAGAATTGATCCAGTATGAGGATCAGCTAGAACAGTTGAGGGTAGAACGTCTGGAAGCTCTTATGGAATTAGCAAGGCTAAGGAATATGGATTTGCTGACCTTGAATCGTCAATTTGTCTCGGAATCTCAGTTATTCC
>NZ_JACJSH010000092.1:0-19320 GCF_014698055.1 Nostoc sp. FACHB-133 | reverse complement strand
ACTGGCTGTCCGGTGTTCCACAAGCGACCACGCGAACTTCGCAATTTGCAAAGCTTATGGCTCAGTCGGTAGGTTAAGCAATATTTCGCCAGCAGTATCAAAAGGGGGCAAGAACCTCTCAAAGTCCTCCAATTTATCGGAGGATTTAGGAGGATCTACTACATTTTGGTTTTGTAGAGAGATGTGTGTACACCGTAGCTCCGAGCCGGAGAGGGACAGTTTTGTAAATTAAAAACCGCAGAGACGCTGAGAACGCAGAGGGAAAGGAAAGAGGAATAATTCCGATGCAAAAGGATTTGATATTACTAGATGAGCAGTGGAAATGATGTTATTTCAAATAAGTGATTTTGATATATGTTGATGTGAGCCATCTGACATAGATGAGATCAACATTTGTTCAAAGACTTTGGAAAGAGCAGTTTGAAAACGCTGACGATGCTTGAGTTTGAAAAAAGGTCGAACTATTTCTGCGTAGGTGTAGCCAGCCGTAGGCATCGCACCGTTACCGTCTCTATTATCAATCACTCGAATTGCTCGTAGAGTTCCCAGTTGTATTTCTTTTTTTACCATCAACTCAGAAATTCCGATCGCACCGACACCATCTTCGATCGCTGCTTTTGTCATCTCTCCACTATTGAATACTAAAATTACATCCAGTTCACTGAGATTGATTTCCCAATTCTGTAAGGCTTCCTCAAACCTTTGCTGGGTTCCAGAACCAGGTTCACGCATCACCCAAGGGGTTTTAGTCAATTGGCTTAAGTCAATTTCTCCCCACTCAAACCAAGGGTGTTTTTGGCCTACTACTATTTGTAAGCGATCGCTCCCCACTATTTCATACTCTAGAGTACTCTGGAGTGCTGGCTTCACATCTCCTTCTACCAAACCTAAATCAAACTGTCCTGTGGCTGTTCCTAGACAAATCTCTTCTGTATTGGCAAGGCTACAGTTAATCTGAATACCGGGATACCGGCTCTTAAACTCACTAATCTTACTTGGTAGCCAGTAGTTACCAATTGTCAGACTTGACCCTAATTTCAATTCACCCCTTTGCAGATTGTTCAATTCTCGCAATCCTCTTTCAGTCAAGGAAACTTGATCGAGAATTTTCTGCGCTTCCACTTGCAGTAATTTACCCGCCTCAGCAATCTCAATATGGCGACCAATCCGATGGAACAGTTTCACACCATATTCTTGCTCTAAGTTGTGGATTGCTGCACTGACGGCAGGTTGTGTAATATAAAGCTCCTCTGCTGCGCGAGTAAAGTGTAAGTGCTGTGCCACAGCCAGAAAGATTTTTAGCTGCTCAAGCGTCATTCCTGCCATTTATGGTATCCCTACAACTTGGTGTCAAAGATTTAATCACTTTCATTTATCATTTTGACAAACAAAAGCATTTGATTCTATCGGTTAGTTTCACTAAAGTATAAATCAAAGCTTTTTACTTAGTCATTTGCCATTAGTCATTTGTAGTTTGTAAATGGCCAATGATTAATGCCCAATTGCCAAGCATCAAAATAAGGACTTCCAAAAATGAGCGGTTTAGTAACTGCAATTACCACAGGGATCACGGCATTCACTGCCACCAACATCGATGATATTGTGATTCTGACGTTGCTTTTTTCACAAATAAATAAAACGTTCCGCAGTCGTCACATCCTTGCTGGTCAGTATCTCGGCTTTGCTGCATTGATTGTTGCTAGCCTTCCTGGGTTTTTCGGTGGACTAATTATACCGCAGGACTGGATTAGACTACTTGGTTTAATGCCAATAATCATTGGTGTGAGTGGTTTACTAAAACGCGAAGAGGATTCACCAGAGGAAGGTGCAGAAGAAACCGAGCCATCTTGTCCCTCTATAGTTAGGAGCTTTTTCTCACCCCAAACTTGCAACGTCGCTGCGATCGCCTTTGCCAATGGTAGTGATAATATCAGCGTCTACGTGCCTCTGTTTGCCAATTCGGAATTAGATAGTCTGCTAATTATACTCAGTGTATTCTTTTCGCTAGTGGGCGTATGGTGTTATACCGCTTATAAGTTGACCTACTTGCCTGCGATCGCACATTTTTTAACTGAAAATGGTAACACTTTTGTACCTTGTATCTTGATTGGTTTGGGCGTGTTTATTGTCACAGAAAACGTAACCTGGACTCTTTTATCTGTAGTTTCTAGTTATATATTCTCATTAATCTTAGGTTTCAATACTCAATCTTCGAGTGAAGAACAAGAAAAGTTAAGTATCTAGAAAGATGTGCATCATGAATTTTATTACCAAAATGAATTTAAAACTACAAAATATCTTACCCATCAACAGGAATCAAAACATGAAAGTCTGGAAATCTCTGCTAATTGCCTTAATGATTTTCGCTAATCTAGCCTTCGCTCAACCTTCTTTTGCTGATAGACCAAAATTTAGCAAAAACCCTGATTATATCGAAGTCACTAAAGCTCTTAATGAACTGTCTCAAACAAAAGATGCCCAAACTCAAGTTCAAGGTCTGACACCAGAAGAAATTCAAAAGAGAACCGAGGAATTAACACTGCAAAAATATGCTTTAGAGACGGGAATTAACTGGGGGAAATGCGAAAACCAAACAGGTAATACCATAGCAGTATACGGTAAAAGACCAAATGATGATGACAATGAAGATGCCATATACGACAATGGTTTGTATTTTCTAGCTAATGGTCAGTCAACTAAAGATAACTGGGATTGTGATGGCATCTATCTACCGAATGATATCAAAGTAGCAAACTTCACTTCTAGTCCGAATGGACAAGGTGAAGAATTGACAGGGCCTGCGGCTCTGAAGATCCTTGATGGAACTCAGTTGGTGATTAAGAGCAATCCAGATACTGGTGCGATTGAATTAAATGTTCCGACTGTGAAAGTTCTTAACAGCAATAAGGCTAACTGGTTTATCCCAGATATATCGCAGGCTATCATAGATACACGAGTTCCTAATGCACCTATTAAGAAGTCTTGAAATCTAACTGCATAGTCTACTTTTGAATGATTGTTCTCAACTTCAACAGAGTAACAGCCAAAATTAGAGAAAAAACCTGACTTAAGACTGGTGAAAAATCTCTCTGATTATTGGCTGTTTTTTATAACATCTTATTACTTATAACTGCTCTGTACCATCAATTACGAATTCTGAATTATTCAGTCAGGCTTGTTTTATTTCTATATCTGCATTAAGATATATTTTGAAAAAATATGTACAATCACAATAGGCATATTTCAGTAGCGCAACTATTGTGCTGGCTGCGAGTGATCTGGAAAGAGATTTCCTACTACCTCCGCATTTTTTTGAGAAGAGCCGCTTTGGGGATAAGGGTGTTATTGATGCAGTTAAAATTGAAATCCACAGAAGAAGATAAAGATCAAAAAAAGCCAGGACGACTCAATCCTTCTCGAATCCGAGATCACTTGGCAAATGAGCGTACCTACCTGGCTTGGATGCGGACAGGGATTGCTCTTTTAGGTTTTGGGGTGGTAATTGTGCGTTTGCGTGCCTTCCAAGTGCCTTTGATGCCGCGTCCTGGCAACGGCTGGAAGTTAGGTTTAGTCTTTTCGTTGGTGGGTTTGATTACGGTGTGGCTCTCAACTAGTCACTATTTCGCTGTCCGTCGTGATATCGAAGAAGATACTTATGAACCGACAGACAGATGGGTGTTGCTTTTCAGCCTCGCTGTGATGATTCTGGGAACTGGGGTAATCTATTTTGTTTTTACAACTTCTTTAGATCCATTAAGTCCACTTATCCCTGAGTGATGATAAGTCAATACGGTTCAGTTAAGGCTAAAACTCTGTTACCAAAGTCGTTTTTTTAACGAACCGCCTTCTCTACGAGAGGCTTCCGCCAACGCGCAGCGTCTCCAAGAGTTGGCGCAGAGAACGCAGAGAGAAGAAAGAGATGCTTAACTGAACTGTATTGGATGATAATTAGACATCTCCAAAAATGAAATATGCCTTATCCAGAAACCTTGTAGAGACGTAGCACTGCTACGTCTCTACATTCTTTTCGTAGCAGTGCTATATCTGTAGCTACTTAACCTGAGTTCGGGTTAAGCCAGAAGCTAAAAAGCTTATTCTGTCAGGATTGAATAAAACTGGAATTGATCAAAGCAGGGATAAAAGTGGAATCATTTTGTTAATAAGGTTCACAAATGAAACTAATCTCAGCAATATGTCTTATTGACAATAGATGAAAACAGAGCTTTAGACCGAACAACGATAATTCAAGGCTTTTGAGGATTTCTTATCCCGAACTCAGGTTACTTATTTTCAAAACCGCACTTTGTACATTTGGAATAATTCTCCTGGTTTTTGCGTGACTATTTTAGCGCCAGCCGCCTTAATAGCTTTTTCCCACTCAGCTACAGGCTCTAAAAACACCTCAGCCCCCAAATAGGTTTCTAAAACTGCCCAATCTTCTGCTAAAGGCTGTTCTGGGTTAAGGATGTCAAACACAAAATGTCCACCCGGTTTTAATACTCGCTTAACTTCTGCGAGTACTGCATTCCAGTATTCGAGTGGAAAATAGCAGCTAAATCCTGTTGCGATCGCTAGATCAAACTGCTCTGGTGAATAGTTTAACTGATGGGCTGCTCCCAACTCAACACCTTTGAACAGCTTAGAATTCAACTGCGGCCCACGAGAGTTTAGGGTATCGCGTGCCACATTACTAATTTCTTGCCCATGAAAAAATGCTTGCCAATCCCGCCAAGGATATATTAAAAAGCTGATACCACAGCCAATATCTAAACAGTGCTGGTTTTTTTGAGGTTGAGCAATTTCCCAAAAAGGGGAAGCAATTCTCCCGGCAAAACTACCTCCAATCCACTCACGAAATATCGGCATCGCCTGGACTTCGGTTGGGAGTTCAAAGGTTTCACGTTGATACTCTCGGTTAAAACGATAGGCTATTTGGCCTAATCTTTCGTCCCAGTTGCTTGATTTGGCTGAAGTAAAGAGATTTTGGAACTGCGAATCAGACTTTTTGGACATTAGATTTTTGCTACTCTTTCTAAGAATTGTAGTCAAATTCGTTTTGCGATCGCCTCCGGTGAGCAGGTACACCATCGCCTCCGGCGGGCGGGTACGCCATCGCATACCCATCCAATCTACTGCTGGGGTTTGTCCTAAGTCATTGGTCATTAGTACCAATGACTAATGACCAATGACTAATGACCAATGACTAATGACTAATAACTGCTATTCAACTTTTTCATACCAGATACCTACTTTCTCAAAAGCACCATAAGCAAGCTTGAGAAAATTCACTACTCTCTGTTTTCCAATTACTCCAAATTCTTTATACTCTCTAGCCTCTGCAAAAGTCAGGCGATTTTGGTCAATTATGTTTCTTTCTCTGTATGCTAACTTGGGAAAATCTATAACTTTTATCTGATATTTATTTACTGTGTTCTGAAAGTTGGAGTCTAACTCTAGATGTTCCCAATCATCACACAGCCCCAAATTCCTCACCAGAATATGAGGGATTTTTTCGCCGTAAGTATTCACTGACTGAGTAAACAGGTTGATGCTGTCGTATCCTCCTGTCGATACAAACCATTTACAAAACATCACTCCCTGCGAACTTCCTAGTTCAAGTAATTGATTAGATTCAATCCACCCCTGCACTGCTCTATGCGATTGTGCGGCTAAATTCACAATTACTGGCCTCTCTATGGCCCACTCAAATATTCTATCTGCCTTATTTGCCTGTCGTTCGTTCTCACTAAACACAGCATACTTACATATTTCCTTATATACCCCTGCCACATCTGGATTCGATCTATCTGTCTCCACTGGTACAAATGGGATTCTCTTATCCAGACAATACTGAATCATTGTCCTGGCAAAGAGAGATTTTCCTACCCCGCCTTTTTCACCATCCACAAAATGAATCGTCGGCATTACAGCCACCTCTAATAACTTATTAAAGCCTGATACATCTTTCCCAAAATAAGAACTTTTTGGCCGTTGCCGCCTAGTTGTTTTGGTGGTTTTATGAGAAAGTATAACCGTGATTTGGATATAGTTTAAATAATGCTTGCAAATCGGATACACTAACCATCTGAAGAAATTGCATTGCTGTAACACTAAAAATAATAGTACATTTTTACTACAAAAGGGATAGGTCAAAACTATTGTGAAAGTTTTGACCTATCCCTACTTAAGGATTCGCAATGCAATGGCAAATCCGCGCCTCAATTGAGAAATTTTTCTCTAACAAACTATAGTAGGGTGGGCATTGCAATGCCTACCCCACAAGCTAGCTTTTCAGCAAACGAACTTAAGATTAACCCAAATCGAAAAGCAAGATTTCGCCGCCGATGTTGGTGCTAATTTCTAGCTGTTCTTCGCCATTGATTTGCACACCATCGCCGGCTCTGAGTTCTTCTCCATTTAAATCGACTATACCTCGCGCTACTTGTAACCAGGCATAGCGATCGCTTTTGACTTGATAATTGACAACATCGCCTGCTTCTAAAACAGATGTGTATAACTCAACATCTTGGTGAATTGTCACAGCACCATCGCGCCCATCTTTAGAGGCAATTAAGCGGAGTTTACCGCGCTTTTCTTCGAGAGGAAAAGCTTTTTGTTCATATCTTGGCGTTATTCCTTCTCGATCGGGAAGAATCCAGATTTGCAGTAAGTGTAGTGGTTCAGTTGGTGAAGGATTAAATTCGCTGTGGCTGATTCCAGTTCCAGCGCTCATAATTTGGGCATCACCGGGGCGAATTACCGAACCAGTCCCCAAACTGTCTTTATGCTCTACAGCACCTTCTAAGACATAAGTGAGGATTTCCATATCACGATGACTGTGGGTAGGGAATCCGGCACCAGGGGCGATGCGATCGTCGTTAATCACGCGCAGAGAGCGAAATCCCATACGATTGGGATCGTAAAAACTACCGAAAGAAAATGTGTGATAGCTATCGAGCCAGCCCATTTTCGCGTGACCACGGGCATTGCGATCGTGAATTAAGTGGGTAATTGTATTTTGAGACATAAATCTACCTCTTTGTTAATGAGTATTTAGTTAGGAACGACTCAATTTTGGATTTTAGATTTTAGACTTTCATGCGGAACGCTACGCTTTAGCGATACGCTCAGTGAACGATTTTAGATTGCAGGAAAAATCTAAAGTTGGTATTTGAAATCAAAACGGAATTAGCATACTTTTTCACTCACCTAATAACTTCTTAAAGTTTAAGTATTAATTTTGATGGCTCGCTTGTTGAAGATATTGGTGAATTTCTTGACTTCGTTTTGAACTATTTCAATAGTAAGGTATATACATATAAATGAAAAGTACGCACTTAAAAGTGACGTACTTACCAAAAAGATACTATTAGATTTAAGAAAGACTACTTTTCTCAGAAGTGCTTATTTTACAGCAGCAGGAATCTTTTGAGTTTTAGTAGTACCAGCGTTACCATTCTCTTCTTTGATTTCTGCTATTTGTAGATGAGCTTCTAAGAACCAGAGTCGTTTGTCAATGGTACGAGAAATTTCGGTGTAAAGATCGGCAGTATCAGCATCACCTAATTCATCAGTTTTTGCGATCGCTTCTCTAATATGTTTCGCATAGAGTGCAAAGCGATCTGCTAAGGCTGTCACATGATCTTTACCATCCAAAATATCTAAGGGATATTCTGGCAGAATTGAATTACTAGCTGCGGCGCGGGCTGTTCCGAAAGCGTATCCGCCTAAAGCTGTGACGCGTTCAGCTACTAAATCGATGTATCCTTCCAATTCCCCAGCAAGTTCATCAAATAATAGATGTAGCTGATAGAAGTCAGTTCCTTTAACATTCCAATGCGCTTGCTTTGCTTGGGTTTTTAAATCCGAAGTAGCTGCTAAGGTTTGGTTGAGAAGCACCACGATTTGAACTCTCGCTTTGGCGGGAATGTCAATGCGGGTAGGGTACAGACGTGATGTAATGCTGTTGTCGCTCATGGGTCTACGTTGTTAATGCCTTTTAAATCTAACTTTACAGATATTGGCTGGTTGTGCGAAACTCTCTGACGATGGATTGTATTAATGCCTGAATGTGTTACTGTTCAAGGCTTTATACCATTTTGAATTTTAGATTGGTCAAGTTAAAAATGACATTTAGATGCGATGGTTTTCTATGGTATTAAATGTACCACCAAAAAGCCGATCGCGAATTACATCATTCTGCAAAAAGTCATGGGGAAAACCCAGTTCAATTTTGCTAACTTCATCTAAGCGTTGCAGATGTTCTGGCGAAAGGCTGACATCTAAAGAAGCTAAGTTATCTTGAAACTGCGTTAATTTACGTGCCCCAATTATGGGAATAATAACACCACTTTGAGCTAGTAACCAAGCTAATGCTACCTGTGAGGGTGTGTGGCCAATTTCTGCTGCAACTTCACTAACAACTTGAGCGATCGCTAAATTCCGTTCTGAAATACTTCCTAACGCTGGATTTGTTAATCGTCCTTGTTCATCGCCTGCTTGAGGAGGCTGATTATACTTACCTGTTAGCACACCGCCACCCAAGGGCGACCAAGGCGTTACCGCCAAATCAAAAGCTTTCGCCATCGGTAGCAAATCACGCTCTGGTGTTCGCTGAATTAAACTATACTCAATTTGCAGTGCAACAAACTGCGTCCATCCTTGGAACTGGGCAATGGTATTTGCTTGAGAAACGATCCAAGCAGGTGCGTCAGAAATGCCAATGTAAAGTACTTTACCTTGACGAACTACATCATCAAGCGATCGCAAAACTTCTTCAATAGGTGTTGTAAAATCCCAAGCGTGCAACCAAAATAAATCAATGTAATCGGTGTTCAGTCGTTTCAAGCTACCTTCTAAAGACTGGATTAAATTCTTGCGATGGTTTCCACTGGCGTTAGGGTCGCCCTTTTGGTTATTCATCTGCAAGGGAAAGGAATATTTTGTCGCAACTACAAAGCGTTCTCGTTCTTTTGCAATCAACTCACCGACAATTTTTTCACTGCTACCATCGGTATAACCGTTGGCGGTGTCAATGAAATTTCCCCCTGCTTCTGTATATGTGTCAAAGATTTTACGACTCTCGTCAACAGATGCACCCCAACCCCAATCTTCACCAAAGGTCATGGTTCCCAAGGAGAGTTCAGAGACTCTTAATCCGCTTTTGCCTAAGAGTTTGTATCTCATGAATATTTTCTCTTTAACGAAAAAACAACGCGAATACCATTCCAAAGGCATGATAACAAAGGTTGTCATTTGTCCTTTGTCATTGGTCATTAGTAAGGGCTTTAAGCCTCTTTACGTTTCGTAATATACTTGGGGTTTTTCGCGCTAACTTAACTTTAGCGAAGCAAGAGCGATCGCTTGCATTGTGAATGCACTAGTCCGCTTTGTGAATGCGATCGCTTGCATTATGAATGCATTAGCCCGCTTTGTAAATGGGAATGCTTGCATTGTTAATGCATTAGCCCGCTTTGTGAATGCGATGGACTTTGCAACGGCAACCGCTACAATAAGCCTAAGTCAAGTCAAAATAAGACATAATGACCTACACTTCATCCAAACTACTGACTTTTGAAGAATTTATAGCTCAATATGGTGATAATACACGCTACGAATTAATCGATGGACAACTAAGAGATATGGAACCTACAGGACTACATGAAGCTGTTGCAGGTAGTATTGCTGGTAGAATCTATGTCGAAATTTTTTATTCTAATTTTAACTGGCTAATCCCAAAAACCTGTCTGATTAAACCACCTGCTGCTGAAGCCACAGCACTGCGTCCTGATGTAATTGTTTTAGATAAAGCTGAACTTAGCAAAGAACCGCTATGGTCAAAAGAACCTATTATTTGTAACGGCAGCACAATCAAATTTGTTGCTGAAGTTGTTAGCACTAATTGGCAAGATGATTATGCCAGAAAAGTTGAAGAATACGCTTTTCTTAATATCCTAGAATACTGGATTGTTGACTTTCGTGGCTTGGGTGGCTTGCAATTTATCGGCAATCCTAAACAACCCACCTTTACCGTTTGTCAGTTAGTTAACGGTGTTTACCAGCAGCAACAATATCATTTAGGAGATACTATTTCTTCTGAACTATTGCCAAATTTACAACTTAAACTTGACGATATCATGCCTATTTAACAACTTAAATTTTGTTTTGGCTCTTACTGAAGCAAGAGCGATCGCTATAGTTTTCTACGCTAAAATAATTATTTTTATGAACTACTACGTAATCTACGACGGAAATTGTAATCTCTGCGTTACTTTAGTGCAATTGCTAGAAACCTTAGACAAGGGAAAGCTGTTTCGCTACGCTCCTATGCAAGATGAGCAGACACTTTTACAGTGGGGAATTACAGCCCAAGATTGTGAACAGGGGATGATTTTAATTGATGGCAATGAACCTCAAAGACGTTGGCAAGGTAGTAACGCAGCTGAAGAAATTGGGCGATTATTGCCAGTAGGAAGTGTATTTGTAGACGCTTATCGAGCCTTACCGGGGATGAAATGGGCAGGCGATCGCTTTTACGAACAAATCCGCGATAATCGCTACACCATATTTGGTAAGCGTTCTAATACTTATGAATCGTCTTACTGTGTTGATGGTAGCTGCAAGCCGTAGGTAGAGGGCAGGGGGCAGGGAGATGAGGGGAAACCCCATAAATAAATGTATTGGTTCTGAGACAAGTACGCATTATTTATCGTCGCACTTTCCGCTTAAATAAATATTTTTTCCTTAAGCATAAATACATTTATTAGCTCGTAACCCCACACTGCTGGGGCATTCCAGCATCTTTTTCCCCCTGTCCCCTGCCCCTGCTCCCCTGCCTCTTTGGTCATTAGACAGAATTTGTTCTGCTAAAAAATCCGCCTCCAGGTGCTAGCAAAAAGTCTCGTAGACGAACCATTATGCTATCTGGCGTGTTTGTAAACATTGTGCAATCAATGTTGCGATCACCTCCGGTGGGCGGGTACGCCATCGCACGACAATTCGGCACAACATACTGACGGGAGGGATACTGCGTGAGAATTGGTGCTAACTACTTGGGTAATGGAGAATGTGAATTTACAGTTTGGTCGCCGCTATTAGATAGCGTCACTGTAAAAACTTTGACACCACAGGAGCAGGTTATTCCCCTCAAGCCTCAGTCTGAGGGATATTGGCACGCGAAAGTAAATGATGTGTATCCAGGCACGCTTTATCGGTATGTCTTGAATGGTCAAGACGCTTTTGCCGATCCCGCGTCGCAGTATCAACCTGAAGGAGTGCATGGCCCGTCTCAAATTGTCGATCATCAGTTTGAGTGGACTGATGAAGGGTGGACTGGTATTCCTGTGGAGTCGATGATTTTCTACGAACTCCATGTTGGGACATTCACACCTGAAGGAACTTTCACCGCGATTATTTCTCGTCTACCAGAACTTAGGGAACTGGGAATTAATGCGATTGAAATTATGCCCATTTCCCAGTTTCCGGGAGACACCCATATTGAAGCGTCTTTGGCATATCGTAACTGGGGCTATGATGGTGTTTACCCTTATGCGGTGCAAAATTCTTATGGTAGCCCAGCCGAACTGAAGCAACTGGTAAATGCTTGCCACCAACACAATATCGCTGTGGTGTTGGATGTGGTGTATAACCACTTTGGGCCAGAAGGCAACTATATGAGTCAGTTCGCACCCTACTTCACTAAAACCTATAAAACACCTTGGGGTGAAGCGCTGAATTTCGATGATGCCCATAGTCAGGGTGTGCGAAATTATTTTATTGAAAATGCGCTTTACTGGTTGCGCGAGTTTCACATTGACGCATTGCGGCTTGATGCTATTCAAGCAATTTATGACTTGGGGGCGAAGCATTTTCTTTGGGAACTGGCGGAAGCAGTTCATCATTTTTCACAACAAGGGCAAAAATGGAAACGCCACTTAATTGCCGAAAGTGACTTGAATAATCCGCAAATCATTCGTCCAGCAGAATTGGGTGGATATGGTCTCGATGCCCAATGGAGTGATGATTTTCACCATTCATTGCACGCACTCTTGACAGGCGATCGCCAAGGATATTATCAAGATTTTGGGCAAACTACTCAGTTGGCAAAAGCTTATGAAGATACTTTTGTCTACGATTGGAAGTACGCACCACACCGCAAGCGATTTCATGGCATATCTTGCCGCGATCGCAATTTATCACAGTTTTCAATCTGCATTCAGAATCACGATCAAATCGGCAATCAAATGAAAGGAGAACGCCTCACTCAGAGGATCTCTTTTGAAGGATTGAAGTTAGCTGCTGGCGCTGTGCTGCTGTCGCCTAATTTACCCCTGTTATTTATGGGTGAGGAATATGGAGAAACTGCACCCTTCATTTATTTTGTCAGTCACTCCGACCCCGATTTAATTCAAGCAGTTCGAGCCGGACGCAAAGAAGAATTTGAAGCATTTCACTATGCAGACGATCCCCCAGATCCCGAATCGGCGGAAACTTTCCTAAAGTCTAAACTCAATTGGCAATTACGTCATGAAGGTAAGCACAAAGTTCTGTGGGATTGGTATCGTCAGTTAATTAATTTACGCAAAACGCATCCAGCACTTTTAAATCAAGACCGCAATTCCATCGAAGCGACTAGCGATGAAGACAAGCAGTTAGTTATTGTGCGTCGTTGGTGCGAATCAAGTGAACTAATATTTGTGATGAATTTCAATTCGTCTCCAGTCACAGCGACTCTACCAATTCAGCATAATGCTAATAAATTGTTGGACTCTGCTGATACCTCATGGTCTGGGCCTGGTTCTGAAGCAGATGAACATCTGTCTGCGGGAAAAGAAGTGAAATTACAACCTACGAGTTTAGTACTCTATGAAAAAGGATAAGGGGGATAGTTAAAACTTCAAGTTTCAGCCTTAAAACCTCAAGTTTCTAGCAAAAAGGTTCAACGTTCAAGCTAAAAGGTTCAACGTCCGAGTAAAAAGGCTCAACGTCCGAGTAAAAAGGCTCAACGTTCAAGTAAAAAGACTCAACGTCCGAGTAAAAAGGTTCAACGTCCTAGTAAAAAGGTTCAACGTCCGAGCTAAAAGGTTCAACGTCCGAGCTAAAAGGTTCAACGTCTGAGCTAAAAGGTTCAACGTCCGAGCTAAAAGGTTCAACGTCCGAGCTAAAAAGTTCAAACTCCCCCACCTCTCAATATCAGATAAAATCCCCCGCCTGCGATGACCCCCTTAAAAGGGCTACGGTGTACACACAAGTCGAATTACCCCCCTTAATCCCCCCTTATAAAAGGGGGAAAACAAGAAATCTAGTTCCCTCCCCTTTATAAGGGGAGGGTTAGGGTGGGGTAAAACCTTGGTTAATCAGCTATTTCAGACTTGTGTATACATCCTTGCTTAAAAAGGAGGGTTGCGGGGATCTTCCAGAAACAAACACGTTAACCGAACCATATCCCCCCATCTCTTATCACAACAAACTCATGCGAATTCCTACCGCAACTTATCGAATTCAGTTTACACCCCAGTTTGGCTTTGACAATGCTAAAGCGATCGCAGCTTATCTAGCAGATTTGGGTATTTCTGATTTATATGCCTCCCCCATTTTCAAGGCACGATCTGGGAGTACCCACGGTTACGATATAGTAGATGCCACTCAACTTAACCCAGAACTGGGAACTAATGAATCTTTTGATGCCTTAGTTAGCGAAGTTCAATCCCTTGGTATGGGCTGGTTACAAGATATAGTGCCAAACCACATGGCCTATAGCAGCGAAAACGATTACTTGATGGACGTATTGGAACACGGCCCAGATTCTAGCTATACAGACTACTTCGATCTTTCTTGGAATGCTCCCTTTGGCGATCGCCAAGAGCGAATTCTTGCTCCTTTGCTGGGAGATTTCTATGGTGCATCCCTAGAAAACGGACACATTCAACTACAATATGAACAAAACGGTTTAACTGTAAACTATTACAGCTTAAAACTGCCGTTACGATTAGAGTCTTACACAAAATTTATTACCCATAATCTGGGCAAACTCACACGCACACTCGGACGCAATCACCCTGATTTTATTAAACTATTAGGTATTTTGTATATTCTCAAAAGTGTGCCCTCAGAAGTTGCGGGAAAACAGCGACAAGACCAAATTGCATTTATTAAAGGATTGGTTTGGGAACTTTACACCACAAATGATGCCATCCGCGAGTTCATTGACGAAAATATCCAAACTTTCAACGGAGAACCAGGGAATTCAGAGAGCTTTAACTTGTTAGATGAATTACTCAACGATCAATTTTACCGTCTCGCTTTCTGGAAAGTTGGGGCGGAAGAAATGAACTATCGCCGTTTCTTTACCGTTAATGAACTGATTTCCGTTAAAGTTGAAGAAGTGCGGGTTTTTAATAATACCCATAGCCTCATTCAAAAGCTGGTTGAGGAGGGCAAATTTACAGGCTTACGCATCGATCATATTGATGGATTATATAACCCAATCCAGTATCTACAAAGGCTCCGAGAAAAGACGGGAGATGTTTATATTACGGTCGAGAAGATTTTAGAAATCACCGAAGACCTGCCGGAAAACTGGGAAATTGAAGGGACATCGGGATATGACTTTCTTAATTATGTAAATGGTGTATTTTGTCAAACTGAAAATGAATCATCCTTCGATAAAATTTATCAAAACTTTATTGGTTCTAGAGTAGATTATTCATCAGTAGTGAAGGATAAAAAGCACCTGATACTAGAAAAGAATTTAGCGGGTGATATTGACAATTTGGCTCTTTTGTTAAAGAACATTTCCAGCAAATACCGCTATGGCAATGACTTTACCCTGAATGGCTTGAAAAGAGCGATCGCCGAAGTTTTAACTCTGTTCCCGATTTACCGTACATATATTACACCAGATGGGATTGGGGAGAGCGATCGCGCTACCATTCAAGAAGTAATTCGCCAAGCCAAAGAACAAACGCCCTTGTTGCAGCATGAACTGACCTTTATTGAAAAGTTAATGGTGCTAGAATTTGATAATTCTTTGACTCAAACAGAACGCGAACAGTGGATATATTTTGTCTTGCGGATGCAGCAATATAGTGGCCCGCTAATGGCTAAAGGTGTAGAAGACACCACATTATATGTTTACAATCGGTTGCTGTCGCTGAATGAAGTCGGGGGAAATCCCGGTCACTTTGGTATCGATTTAGCCAAATTTCATGCCTTTAATAAACAGCACCAAGCAACCTGGCCTCACACAATGAACACCACAGCTACCCACGACACCAAACGCGGCGAAGATGTGCGGGCTAGATTGAATGTATTGTCAGAAATCCCTAATGAATGGGATCAGCAGGTAAATACCTGGAGTGCTATTAATCGAGGAAGTCGCAGTCATCGCCACGGGTTTGCTATGCCCGATCGCAACGATGAGTATTTTCTCTATCAAACCCTAGTAGGGGCGTTTCCCTTTGCAGAACAGGAACACGCATCCTTCGTGGAACGGGTGAAGGATTATATAATTAAGGCAATTCGAGAAGCGAAAGTTCATACAGCATGGCTGCGGCCTGATAGCGAGTATGAAGAAGCCTGTACTTCCTTCATTGAAAAGGTACTAGACCCTTCCATCTCCAAAGAATTTCTAGAAGCCTTTCGTCCCTTTCAGCAGCGAATTGCAGAGTATGGCATCTTCAATTCCCTTTCCCAAACTCTGCTGAAGATTACCGCACCCGGCGTACCCGATTTATACCAAGGAACAGAACTTTGGGAACTCAGCCTAGTCGATCCAGACAATCGCCGTCCCGTAGATTTTGAACAGCGACGTACTTACTTAAACGACATCCGCGAACAAGCCAAAACAGATATTCTCAGACTAATTCAGGAGTTGCTAAACGATAAAACAGATGGCAAAATCAAACTGTTTTTAACGGCTCAATTACTCCAAGCCAGAACAAACTATGTCTCCTTATTCCAGGATGGCGACTATCTGCCGTTAGAAGTTCAGGGAACTTACGCCAATCACATCATCGCCTTTGCGCGACGAGAAGGGAATCAAACAGCGATCGCGATCGCGCCTCGCTTTTTAACCAGCCTCATCCAACCTGGAGACAACCCCCTAGGCGAGTCAGTTTGGCAAGATACCCACCTACAACTCCCCTCTGGAACTCCCACCACCTGGAAAAACGTCCTCACTCAGCAACCCTTACAAGCCACACAAACCCTATCTATCGCAACAGCCCTTACCCATTTCCCAGTTGCCCTCTTAATTAGCACTGCCGAGTAAAAACAAAAATCTTGTCTCACGCAGAGAGAACCCTGTAAAACCTCAGCGTTCCTCTGCGCTTCCCTTTGCGTTCCTTTGCGTTATAAAAAATTCTAAATATGACAACTCCCCCACAACTTACCACCACGCAGATTGATAGCGTGCGGACTCATATCAAAAAAACGTGGAAAACCTTAACGCGATCGCACGAACACTTATTACAATCTGCCAAAGATACCAAACTAGACCACGAAAAAGAAACTCCCTGGATTGTCTACATTTCACCCTTGGAAGATTGTCCCAACATTCAAACCGTATTGGAGCGATCGCTATCTTCCAAAGATATGCAAAGAATTGAAATTCGCACTTTGCCGTCGGAAGTCGAAGCGATTAAAGAGCATGGGTTACTATACCTACCAGGGCCTTATGTCGTACCAGGTGGTCGATTTAACGAAATGTATGGCTGGGACAGCTACTTTATATTACTAGGACTTTTGCACGATCAAGAATGGGATCTAGCGCAAAGCCAGGTAGATCAATTGTTGTACCAGGTGAAGCATTACGGCACTATCCTCAATGCCAACCGGACTTACATGCTGTCGCGATCGCAACCCCCTGTCCTCAGCATGATGGTTTTGGCATTATTCCAGCACACCCAGGATGAAGAGTGGTTGAGGACAACCGTACCACTGCTAGAACAATTTTATTATTACTGGGTAGTACCGCCCCACTTGAATCCCGGAACCGGCTTATCCAGATTTTATGCCTTTGGCGAAGGCCCCGCGCCAGAAGTCGTGTTTTCCGAGCGAGATGAGGAAGGAAAAAGCCACTATGATCGCGTCAAAGAATATTACCAAACCTTTGAGATTGAAGATTACGACGTTAATCTTTACTACGATCGGGAAAATGACAAACTGACCCACCTATTTTACAAGGCCGATCGCACCATGCGCGAGTCCGGTTTTGATATCACCAACCGATTTGGCCCCTTCAGTGCTGATATCCTCCACTATGCTCCCGTATGCCTCAACAGTTTGCTATATCAGGTAGAACAAGACTTGGCGCAAATTAACGCTATTTTCGGGAACGAAGAATTGGAACAGCAGTGGCGCGATCGCGGCGAATATCGACGCGATCGGATCGATCAATTTCTCTGGAATGAAGAACGAGGACTCTATTGCGACTATCACTTCCAGAGTGGAAAACGCCGTTGCTACGAATTTGCTACCACATTCTATCCCCTGTGGTTAGGAATTTCTTCTCAAGCCCAAGCCCAGCGAGTCGTGGAAAATCTATCTTTGTTTGAAGCCCCAGGCGGAATTCTTACCAGTACTCATATCACCGGAAACCAGTGGGATGCTCCCTTCGGTTGGGCACCATTGACATTAATTGCTGTTCAGGGACTTCACCGTTATGGATTTCATACAGAAGGCGATCGCATTGCCAATAAATTTCTAGCGATGGTAATGAAAGAATTCGAGCGTCACAACACCCTAGTTGAAAAATATGATGTTGAGCGCTGTTCTGCCAACGTTTCCGACGAAATCACCTTTGGATATAGTTCTAACGAAGTTGGCTTCGGCTGGACAAATGGCGTGATTCTAGAACTCTTAGCAGCCCGTGGGAAAAAAGTTTAAATAAAAAGGCGTGAGAAAAAACCTCACGCCCTAATCTTACTCACTTTTTAAATGTCTATAACTAATCAAAGATAAAACAAAATTGATAATTAAGCTTTTATTTTAACTTCTTTCCATTTTTTATCATTATTGGCTTTAAACAAGGTAGCAATTCCAAAAGCTAAACCTACTCCAAACAAATTAGATGGTTCAGGAACTGATTTGCTGGAAGTGGGAGGTGTTACACCATTAATATAGCTATCACTAGAACCATTGGGAAGACTGCCCACATGGATACCTACCTTCAACGTACCAGCATTGATGGCTGCCAGAACATCATTGTACTTACCAGTGAATGTAATACCTAAAGATTCTCCAGATTAAACTGCGTTACCGTTACCACCATCTGTACTGGCACCAAAGGTTTTATTATTCCATCCAGAAATCTTGTTACTTTGCGACAAATTTTGAGTGTCTTTTTGAAACAGAACTGTACCGGAATTGCCTACATTCAGCGTCATGTTGTCATCCGAAATAAACGATACACTCTTGTCAACGCTAAAAGCAACCTGTTTCAAGGCTTGGGTGGAAGAAGCATTATTTAAAAATTTGAATAAAACTGTACCACCTCCATTGTCAGTTACATCAAATGAGAAATTGGAAGCGAAAGCATCACCAACAGTATCGCCGCCTGCAATATTATTAAAACCAAAACTGGTAGCCGAAGCTGGTGCAGCTGTTGCAATAACAGTAGCTCCAATTCCAGTTAAAAGAAGAGAAAAAATGTTAGTAACTTTCATGTCAAATAAATCACTTTATGTAGCTGCGAATACTAAGCTAATTCTTTTTGTATAAAAATGTAGATTTATTGACTAGTCTTTATCAAAACTTTATTGGTTTCTCTTGCTATATAAAGCAGTAATTAGGAGTAAAAAATAGCTATACAATTCCCAGAGAATATACTGATAAATTAGAAGTTTATTTTATAATTTCTTTAAAAAAGAGTAATGCCGCGATCGTCGTCGGGACAATTTCTTCATCATTATTCCTGCAATTCAGCAATTCCAAGAAATATTGCAATGGAATGTATCTACGTAATACCAACTATGTATAAAAATGCGCGTTATCACCCTCCCTATAGTTCGCCCTTAGGAAATAGGAAATACAGGTGGGTAAATATATTATTCCAGCTTCACAAATAAACGGTATAAGGATTCAGTCTGCCGCAAAAGGAATCAGCAAAGGATATATGTGCGCGTAATGCCGAGGCAAAAAATTCGATACAATTTCCCTGTTCTATATTCCAATACGCTTGGGTTAAGAAGCATAGTAGGTTGGGTTAAGGAACAAAACCCAACCTTGTATCTTAGAAATAGTAGTAGACCGTCCCAACCTTGGTCAAGAAAGACCGCTTCGTAGCATGGGTCACTACAACAATCTCTTTGACAGAACTCG
>NZ_JACJSH010000091.1:0-19343 GCF_014698055.1 Nostoc sp. FACHB-133 | reverse complement strand
ATATAGTGGGAACTGCTCTAGAGAAATTAAGCTGTTATCTTATTAGTCTTTTTATCCGCTCCAAAGCTGCAACTAATAAAGCAAGACATTGACAAAAAAAAACCGGGGTAATTGGGTTCACCGTGGTCGGGTAGTAGGACTATATCCAATACCGTTCAGGCTTTTTAAGGTTTCCTTTGCACTCACTGTAGTTGCTTGAATTTATTATTTGCCGATAGCAATAACTCTTGAGCTTTTAAATAAACAGTTGTACCTTTTTCCACCTTTTCTAATTGGTTAATAATACTGTGTAACTGACTAATTACACGATTGCGCTCCAAATTTTTGGGGTCAGTGGGAATTGAAGCCATTAAGCTTTCTATTTCTTGTTGTGCTGTTGCCAAAGCCTGTACAGAATCTGCCTCAGCTTGATGTCTTACTTTGACTTGACCCAAATTAGTCTCATAAGTTGCTAATAACTTTTGTGCTTCTGCATAACCTGCCACATCTGACGCAGAAACTTCTTTTAACCGCTCAATGGCTTCTGACCATAAATTTTCTATTTGTTCCCATTCGGTGACTGTGTGCGGTGGATTTTGGCCAGATTTAGCAGCTTGCCAAGAAAATTGCTGCGCTGCGGTAATTAAAGCACTGACGTGTTCATTTCCCGCTGCTAATCCCACAACTTCTTTAAAATCACGCTTGTAGGCATCTAGTTGATTTTGAGCAGTTCTTCCGGCTAAGGTTTGGCCAGGAATCTCTTCTAACTTATCCAGTGCTGAACGCCAAGCTGCGAACGCCGACTTTTTATCGGTTACTGTTGTAGCAATTTGATACTGCTGTTTTGCATTCAATAATGCTTGACTATTATCAGTGAGCAAGGTTTGAGCGTTTTTTTCCTGAAAAACCTTGGCTTCTAGTTGCCCTACTTGACGACGCGCTGTATTCAGACCGTAAATGCTGAACCGCCAGTCATACCACCAATATTTGTATTCCGGCCAATCGTTAACCAACCCAACTGGCAAGTTAT
The DNA here is from genome assembly GCF_014698055.1 of Nostoc sp. FACHB-133. NCBI lineage: Bacteria > Bacillati > Cyanobacteriota > Cyanophyceae > Nostocales > Nostocaceae > Nostoc > Nostoc sp. FACHB-133. The sequence continues at coordinate 18,334 of NZ_JACJSH010000091.1, read as the reverse complement.
CCAAATGTGTTTTTGTCTGTTGCAGTTGCTGTTCACCCAACGCTAAATCTGCTGCACTAGTGGGTTTTTCAATCAGGTATTCAGCTTGCTCAATTGATGCCAACGCCTGCCGATAGTGCTGTTCCATGCTCATGTAACTGGGTAGCAACAAAAAAGGCGCATTTTGCACCACAGTCCGGCGAATTATTGAGTAAGGCAGATTCGCCACCCAAACCACACCTGCGGGAATGCCGATAAGTATTACTATCCATATCAACTTAGTACCTATACCTCTGTTGGCTTTGCTAGGTCTTTTTTGATGGGATGTACTGCTAATCTGCCCCTGTGCAGCTATTTCTTGTTCTAATTCAGCCAGAGTTTTTGATTTTGATGGTTTTGCTGGTTGCTTCAGCACTATAGGTTGTTGGCTGGTTACAGATGAATTTATCCCAGAAGCATTTTGAGAGTTATTACGGGAAAATTTTTGAGTAATTTTGTGTAAAAAGGTCATATATAGATTCAGTGCTTAGTTTAGTATTCCCTAACTAAGCTCGAAATAAAAACAATACGTGGCTTTTTACAAAAGCTCCAAGGCAGGATGCATCAGGAAGCTTCGTCGTGGCAGTCCTGCCTCGATAAACAGATATTGGGCTGGCATATTCAAGCAATCGTTCCCATCCCCAAACCCATGCAGTTTTTACTCTTATCTCTTTACCGTTGCTGAATTTGATAAATTCTCCACCTCCGTCAAAAAATACATCAACAACCAATTGATTCCGCACATCGCGTCCCCACATTTTATCTGCCGCATTCCACCACCGTTGCCCAGGCGAAGAAAACATCTCCCTTTCTAAATATTCATCACGCCATGCTTTCGGCTTCCAATTATCCTGTAGCGCACGAATTAATAAAGCATTGGGGAAAATCTCTTTATCGTGTTCGCTCAACCACAGAGCATATTCAATTGCACTCCGCAAGGCATCCTCTAAGTCTAAAGAACAACCTTCAAGAGCATCTTGGACTTCGGCATCTGCAAAATTTACACCGATAGTTATCAGCGCTGGTTCATATTTTTTAAATACCTCGTACTCAACCGATTCCTTTTCCCAAAACCACATAGCCCACCCCTAACTATGTTGAACTCCATTTATAGTAGATTAATCTTATTCTTGAACTGATAATTAAATTGCAACGCATTTTTAGAATCAGGAAATGCCCCAAAAATCTCAGTCACGTTATCCAGAAAACTGGTCAGATATCGCTCTGGAAGTCAAACAATCTGTGGACTGGCGATGTTCTAAATGTCAGTTGCAATGTATTCGTCCCGGTGATGATACGTCCGAACTTTCCCGTTCTCTTAGAACAGCGCTAACATTAACAGTGCATCATAAAAATTTCTTGCCAGAAGATAATCGTCGAGAAAACTTATATGCCTTATGCACAACTTGTCACCTGAGTTTTCATACCCGACGCAGGGGAAATGTATCGCCAGGACAACTGTCTTTATTTTGAGGTTGTTAACAGATATTGATTATGACTCTCTCTGCTTGAGTTGGTTGTATTTTTTTAATTGCGCTTGAACTCCATTTCGGCGAAGTGGTCTTGTAGCAGTTTGTGGATGAAGCGGTAGCGACCACCAACACGCTGGAGGAATAATCGCTCGGTGCAGTAGTTGAGGAACCGGGCGTAATTCCAGGGGATGTAACCGTTGAAGTAGAGAATGAGGCGTAGGGTAAAGTGTTGAATACAGGTTATACCACCATACAATAGCACCAAAGTCAGTCCTAAAGCCAGTCCTAAAGCCAGTCCAAAAGTCAGTCTCAAATTCAACAATACAATTTGCGTAGAAATCAGTACTAAGATTAGCCCAAAAGCCAGCCCAAAAGTCAGCCCTAAAAAAACAGCATTGCTTGCAGACTTCCAAATACCTTGATTAGGGATTTTCTTATTTTCTATAGCTAAGTCAGGCTGCCCAGAAATCAGTCCAGAAATCAGTCCAGAAATCAACACAGAAATCAGCACAGAACTCAGCATAGAACTCAGGCTCAAATCCCAAACACTCAGAAAAAAAATCAAACCAGAAATCAGCCCCCAAATTAGCTTGTTTGTATTAACTTGGCAAAAATTAATTTTCTCATAGAGTTTTATTTTCCCTGTCTGCATCTGAGCAACTATAAATAAAAACATAGCACCAAAAAACAGACGATTTGAGTCAAAATTAGGCGGTAATATATGACTATTAATATTATTAAAAATAAAAAATTTATAAATTAAGTCTAAAATATAAGTTATAATTACCATTATAATAAACAAACAACTATTCCAAAAAAACAGTTTATATCTGAATCTTGTAGACTGGCTAATCAACCAAGTAGGCTGCATTTCTTCAATCAAAAACTCTGTTTTCGATTCTCGCTGCATTTGTTGAGCTAACCAAACAAGCCACATTCGCGTTTTTCTAGCATTAGGAGTTTTGTTCTCCAAGTATGCCCTACTATTAATATCTCGTGTCAACATCCGTCCTACATAGGCATCTAGCAAATACTGAATCCGGTCTGCTGTGGAAGTTAAAAGCTGCCATTCCTCAACAGATATTTCTTGAGACGCTAGAACAGTAATGCTAAGTAGTAAGGGAGTTTTAACTAACTCTAGAAAGCTTAAGTCACTACTAATAGTTGACCACAATTCTGTATATTTAATAGTGGTTAGATAATCACAAATTTGGTTGTTGGTTAAAGGGTGTAAGTAAATGGCACCATTTAGTTGTAATTGAGTAGAGTAGCTACTATATTCCTCAATCCGGCTACAAACAACTAGATAAAGCGGTCTAGTTTCACCTGTTAAAAACTTATTAATTGTCTGGACACAAATTTCTTGACGCTGTGACTCAAGTTCGTCTAAACCATCAAGTAATGGTAATAATTGGTGATTATTTACCCACACTTGACCAAGTTGAGTTGAAACACCATATTTAGATTTAAGTTCCGCCACTAACCAATCCGTTAAAGATTGTCGGTCATCTTTCCAAGAAGACAAGTTGAATAAAACCGGAATGGGATATTCAGGCTGTTCTTCTGCGCGTTTAATTAATTCTTGAGCCAGTTCTAATTGTGTAGTTGTCTTTCCTGCCCCTGGCGCACCTAAAATTAATAGCTTACCTGCAACTTCTTCTGAGTCAAAAACTTCTAAAATTGTTGTGGTATTTGGGAGAGGTTCAACAGGCTTTAAGCCTATTTTTATCTCTGCATCCCAAGGACGTTTTACCTGTTGTGGTTGTGACTCTTTACCTAAATTAATCAGCACGGCATTGTGTAGAGATTGCCTTAATCGCGCTGTAACTTCTTCCTTGACTGCGGCTAAAAGTATTCGTTGATTCTTTGGTCTGGCAGGGTTGCCTACTGGTGTTGCTGTCGGCTGACCAAGGAATAACTCCTTGATAACGAGCATCCAGTTGTTACTACCTTGAATTACTGTATTTTCGTCACCCAGAACAGCTTGATTATCATCGCCCTGAACTGCTCGGTTTTGATGACCGTGAACTACATTTTTAGGAGTGAAGCTATCAACCTGTTGTGTGGAATTTACATCAGGCTGTTGTTGTTTAGAATGTTCAGGAACCTGACTCATAAATCAATCCTACAATCCCAATAGGTGAGAACCAGCATTAGCACCCAACCAGCTGGCAATTTTCACAAGAATCGGCTTGGCTATTGCCCAAACTTTTTGACCTACATCCACGGTCTTAGCCGTTTTTTCAAGTGTTTCTGCCACACTTACCAAATTCGCTAATGCTATGTTTTTTTTAGGCTCTTCCTTTGTAATAGCTTTCTGAGCATCACTTAAGTTCTCAGTTGCTTCTTCTTTGGTTTTTTCAGGTATTTCTGACTTTTGAATCAAAGTTTGAAGTTCTATCAATAACTTTACGATGTCATCTTTAGTCAATGAGGTTGCAGGATCTGCATTGACTTGATTCTGTTGTGTTACTTGATTACTATCACCTAGAACAGCCTGATTCTTATCTCCTTGAACTGCTCTATTGTAATCACCTTGAACATTACTGACGTTACCGCCTACAGAACCGCCCCTTGAAAATTCACTACTGTTGTTAGCCATACTTTCTACCTCTAGTGAATAATTGGATAAGAGCTAGGGTGTTCCAGCGCTGTCATTACAATATTCTCTCATCAAAAATTTAAGAGACTGTTCCTAAAGGAGGATTATAAATCAAGAAGTATGGGTCTAGTACTATAAAAACTGTCATAAAATACTAAGTAAGGATGTAAGGTTGCGATTTAACTTTTAGGTTTGACACTTCTCATTTTTTACCCTGTTTTATTGCCCAAAGAGCGCAAATTTATTTAAATTTCGTCCACAGATTTGGAGTTTTTAAAATCTCAAGTTATATAAATTTTTGTATATCTCAATAGATAAGGCTTAGTCTGTTCAACTAACTGAAAACCTATCTCTCCACAAGTCGCCTCACCACTAACCTTTATGTCAGGAGTTTGCGAAAGAGCAGTCTTGATACCTAAGAGCGTGAATGATTCTTTTTCAATGATTACTATTGTTAGCATGATGCTTGTTAATCTTCTAATAATAACTGGTTATTTATTGGCTGATTTATTATTGGTGTCTCTGCCGTGGTTGTCCGCGATGCCGTAACCACGCCGTAGGCTACGAACTTTACAGGGTATGGATTGCCGTGATTGCTGCCGTATGCCGTGTCCACCGATAAAAGCCCGTAAAACATACCTGATTCTCACCACGGCATTACGGCATTGGGGAGATCCAAGAAATAAAATGCCCAGCCGTTTCAATAATTTTGTTGGCAAAACCGAGAGATTTAGGTGCTTTCGACCTCCGGTCGAAAGCGACGGCTGGGCATTTTATTATTGGCAAGTGCCTTACTTTCACCAATCAGGTAGAGAGTAGCTATCATTGCCGTCAAAATTTATCTTCTGAGCCTCAACTAATTCAGATAATCCCTCAAGTAATTTCTGGTCTGAATAACCAGATAACCTGTCTGCCTTCTTCAAATCACGTAATGTTTTTGGCGTTTTCGACTTCACATTATGGAAGTATTCATAAATCTTTTTAGCTACTTCAGATAATGGCTTTGGATGTAGATTGTGAGCAGCAGTTAAATTAAATTCCAGGTCAAATACTCTATCTAGATATTCCTGCTCCGAAGCAATCGGCTTGGCTTGATTAGATAAAAGGGGCATTAATGCCACAACAAAACCACCAACCGAAGCAATCATAACTGGGCGTAAGTTTTGATAGGAGACTGCTTTCACTGACAAGTATTTAGATTTGATTTGTTCTCTCTCTTGTTTACCCGGAATGATATCACCTCTATTTAAAATCAATTCCAGCACCCCATAAGATTCTTGCTCCCTTCCGTTCTTGATATACCTGTTACCTAACAGCAGTAAATTGAGACAGAGACGAGTTTGTGCATCCATCTTCTCAATGCCCAAAGCCGCCAGATTAAAAGACTGTAGGGAGGCAATAAACTTAGTATTAAACTCTCTACCAATCAGCATAACATCAAGCAATTTACTCCCATAATTCCAATCAGAGTAAAGCTTGCTTAATGAGTCAGAAATTACTAGCCAATCATCCAGAATTAGAATTAATGGTGGTAAGGATTCGCGCTTTGATTCTGGTAGTTGTTTTCTTAGTTTGTAGCTCTGGTAAAAGTTATCAATTACCTCTTTGGCTAGGTCTGGGTTTTCCTGATCAAAGACAATTACCCGCCCCTTCTCGCGTAAACCACAAAAACTATCATTCTTAGCACTGATTACCCAAATATCAGCCGTTGGGGAATCAGCTAAGATTTTCCCAATTAGGTAATTGAGGGTGACTGATTTACCACTCCCTGGTGCAGCAACTAAAGCAGTGGAACTATCGGCTCTGGCTAGGGCTTGCAAAGTATTTAGGGCAAGACCTTCTGATGGGTGAAGGTAATCACCTGTTGGGGTTGCTCCCGGTGCGATTGCGCCCTGTTCATCTCCAGTTACCTTGTCGTTCGGGTCAATCGTCCCTTGCAATGTTTGACTCCCTTGTAGATAAGGGGTTTTCATCTCACGAAGCTGCTTAATATACTCCGCCTTCTGTTCTTCGGTCATCCCCGCCGTTTGCGCCTCAAAAATGGCATCAGTTGCCTCCATTTGCGTGACTTCAATTTCCGTGTGGGCGTAAATCTCGGCTTTTTGGATATCAACAGTGCGATCGTTGGCGACTAGATCCAGGTCAGCTTGTAGTTGGACTTCTGCGATCGCAACGTCCCTGTAACTATCTAACAACTCGGCTCTAGCTGCCATCTCTGCTTTTGCTGCGTCCCGTTTTTGGGCGATGTCTTCAAAAACTGCCCTCTGCTTCTCCTCATACTGGCAGTGGCGCAGCATCCACCCCGCAAGAGCAAACCCCAGGAATCCCCCAAAAGCCCAAAACGGCTTATATGGGTTAGTCGCTTTGACTAAGCCGTTAACCCCCATAGCTGGGTTACGCACTATTTGGCGCGGCATTCCTTCTAACTGCCACTGTTGCCAATAAAATGGGGTCATCCTGAAAGGTCTGCCATTCAAATCAGAGCAGGTCAATGTTTTCAAAGGGGTTTTGATGCAGAAGTAGATCCGATCGCTGCTAGTTCCCTGCCACGCCATTGCAGCCGAGCTAATTCCCACAGTCAGACTCAGCCCAATTGCAACAGCTTTTTTATCCATCGGTAACTGTCCGAACCACTTCATTAAACCCGATTGTTGTGACTCGGATAACTGTTTATGTTTGTCGGTTAAATAATTCATTTACCTCTCCTACCACCAAATAGAAAAATCATTAATACCGCTATAACTATCGCCACACCAGTACCATTGACAAAACTGGAATAATCCGCAGTTTTAGGCTGATACATTTGTGAAATTGAAGTATTAGCTGTTTGTGTAGAAATTCTCGATTCGTTCCACTCGCCTAACGGTTCATTGAGCGCACATAATAACGCTAATGACGCACTGCATCCAGTCATTAGATTAGTAACGAAATTATTGAACCCTTCACCTGTTGCAGTGGCAGTAAAATACAGGTGTGCAGTACCAACAGCTAGGAACATTCCAACTGGGTGAACTTGCAACAGATGAAAGGTAAAAATAACTGCCGAATTTAGACAACTACCAGCGACAATTTCACAAGCATTGCCAGCACGTCTAAATGTTCTACCTCGGTTATTTTCTGGCAGTGGTGGTAGTTGTTCTGGTTGTTGATGCGGCTTAGTTGATTGTGGTGTTTGTGCCAGCCCTTCATGCAAAAAAGGGCTGACGCTATGAGGATCTTCATTTCGTTTCCTTACTAGCATCAGCCTTACCTAATTAATTGATTATCTATCGCCTAACTTCTGCCACAAGTTACCCAACATTGCACCCCAACCGCGAACTGTTCCCGTTGCAGAAACACTTGATGCTGGTGCAGAAGTTTGGTTAGTAACTGGTATCACTTCTTGGGGTGTAAGATTAGGCTCTAATGCCCTTGAGCCAAACCTTGCACGGGCTAACAGTTGTTGGCGTTTCTCTCTCAATCCTGTAGTAATTGCTTGCCTTTCAGCTTGCACAGTTTGCCTATTTTCTATACCGCTAATCTTGTTTTCATGTCTCCACAATTCAGCTTGTAAATCGTGGTGTAATTGGGCTGCAACTTCGGCTAGTCCGTGCTTACGTTTTTGGTCAATTCGCAGCAAGTCGGCTCTATCTTGGGCATCTATCTTACTCATATCGCTGTCAAATTCAGCGTTAAGTTTACGAATTTTGGCGATAGCACCCGCAACGTGAGAGCCATATTGTTTACGAAGTTCAGTCCATGTTACCTGACCTTTTGTTAACTTCTCCATCGCCTCAAAAACAACCTTGGCGTTGTCTAAAAAAGGCTCTAATCGGTCAGATAATTCTTGGGCATTATTCGCATAATCAGCGAATTGTTCAAGCTTGTTTATATCCGAAAGATAGCCCAGAATATCAGACTCAAACCCTCCCCAGGATTGCGCTTTTTCATCGATATGGGAACTATGACCAACTACCGGATTACGTATTGCAAAATCCATTGCGTTATTCTCCTAATAAGGTATGTTGTCATAGTTGATATCGCTGGACTCTTGGGGTAATTCATCCCAGTAACCCATCTCTTCAAATCGGCTATAAATTCTCGTTGCTAATTGCCTTATGGGGTCGTCAAAATCTTCAGAAATTAAATCAAATCTATTAGACCCAAATGCCAGAATATTTGCAATGTCCGCGTCAATCCCATTGCCCAAGAATTGACCAAATGCAGCAGAGTATGGATGGTCATCGATGGTTGAATGAGTCGCTAGAAATTCCGTTCCGGTGAGGGGTAAGTAAAGGCTGCAAAGAAAACTATTTATTTCGAGCTTCGTAGCTGTTGGGTTAAGAGCTTTAAATTGCTGGAGTTTCAAAGCATTATCAGTGAAAGAACAGCGTCCCCAATCGTTGGGATTTTTGTAGTCAAGTGTCATTTGTTAGAATCCTTGTAACGATGTGTATTTGATGCACTTTCGGGTGAGGCGATTGCACTTACTTTGGTCGGTCGGGGCAATCGCTTCATCATCAGTTTTCACAAAACTCAACAAGTTCAAAAACCTCCCTCTGCACTTGGTTTTGACTTAATTCTTTACGCCTGCCCTTAGAATCGTTAAAAACGAAAGGTGCATTGACTCGACAATTAGAGTGGTGGCTGTAGCGCAATTGTTGACCACGGAATTCATACAAGTGGTTACGTTGTAGGGCTGTCGTTTCTAACATAAGTTCCTCAAACTTGCGAATAAAACTCGATATTTAGAATCGCTTCGTGAACTTCAACAAGCGTCTGAACAGCATCACCCAGACGCAGGTCATTCGATGTACTGAACCGCTCGGAGGCTTCGATTTGTTTGTAATTTGGCGATGCTTGCACAAACCTTAAAGTCTGTTCGCAACCGAGGATAATGGTCATAATTTCGGTTGTTGTTAGGCTTGGCTGTGTCTTTTCGGTGTCCTGGTCGCTCATGACTTGTTTGTTTCCTCTGGGTTTTTATCACGCTTCTTCGCTATTCTTTCGCTTGAGAGTGATTTTGTAAGTCTCCCCGTTTGGCTTCAAAACAGTGTGTTGCTCTAAACCTAATTCGCTAGCTGCCCTTAAAATTGGACTGACATTTTCAGACGGTTCACCATGAAAGGTTGTCTCCCCTTTTTTACCTTTATCAAGGTTTCTAGAAATCATTTCTTTAAGCGCCTCAAACCCTGACTGTGACATAATTCCTCCTATTTTCTATACAATACTCTCGCCCGAACTACTGATAATGAGAGCTAGCCGCCTTGTGGGGTTGTGTCTGCATCATGTTTGGGATCTCACAACTTATTTCTTTTCCTTTGAGCTTTTATCGGTGCGGTTGGCGCTTCTGGCTGGTTCGGCTTCTGAAGTACATAGCTGATGGCCCCTGCACCTCCCACGGCTGCGGCGATGGTGAACATATTGTTACGACCGAAGTACTGCACTCCAAAATAGCCAAAAGCGATCGCTGCTGCTGTTGCTCCAATGCCTAAAACCGTATTTCTAAATGTGGTTCTGCTCATGCTGCCCCTTTAAAATTAGTGACCATTGCGCTAAGTGCCGATTTATTAGGCTGTGTAGATTGCGCTGTTTCGGGTTTGGGCGTTGTTTGCACATTGCCATGTTGAAAAATCAGCTTCTCTACACCTGCTGATAATGCTTGTGTTGGCGCATCTTGGGGTAAATCAAACATCTTGCACAATTCAATTACTGCTAGGTAGGAGATGGTTATACGCCGAGATTCGTAATTCATTAATTAAGCTCCTAGAGATATTTGAGTTAATAGCTTTAACCCCAAGGCATTGATGAATTGGGGATTATTCAAGACCACAAAACCTAAATCGGCTAGGTTCTGATCCACCACTGGTAGAGAAACACCACCACCCCAGGCGACAAGGTATTTAGCGCGGTCTAGATAATTACCAGCAGTCACAAAGTTGGCGAATTTCTCAATCCTGTTACTCCACCACTGATCTAGGCATTGGCTGTACTCTGTTTCAAACTTCTTACCAGTCAAGTGGTTGCCGCCATAAGTGAAAGTCCCTTCTACAATTCCCTGGTTCACCAAACTGGGCGAGTGTTTCACATCCTTGGACAGCAGACTTACTCGGTCGTTTCGTTTGTCTAGTGCCTCTGCAATCATCGAATGCAGTTCACCGGCTCCACCCTCAATCAGGTGACGGTCAATGACTGCACCACTGCCGTTAAACACGGTAATCAACCAAGTTGATGAACCGATATCAAGAGCGATCGCTAATTCTGAGGGGTCTAGTACCAGGGATGCTTCACCAAATAAGCAGTGAGCAATGCTTCCAAAACCTTCGGGATAAATGCCTGTGACTACGATTTCAACTGTCTTGGTGACAATGGAACGGGTTACAGGGTGCAGATGTTCAAAGGTGTGAGTCCCTTCAACTCTGCGCTTAATCTCAGTCGCCCAGCGTTCGGGGTTATGGTTGCTCAAACTAATCGAAAGCTTGACCCCCGAAGGAATATTCAGAACTGCTAAGTCTGCAAGAATGCTTTCTAGTGCCAGTTCTGCTTTTTTGGCTTTATCCTCGTGCAGTAGGGTGTGGTCACTTTGAGCTAGAGCAGCACTGCCCCAGAAAAATTGAACGTCTTTTAAGTCCAGGCGTGAACCTTCTACATATCGCAGCCATGCCCCATCTTTAGAGATAGTTTCGTGGTGCATGATATTGCGGTTGCGAACAAGTGAGTATGCGGCAGGCATCATGATCGAAAAATCACCGATGATTGCCTTGCCATACCCTGCACCTGAATCTTTTCCGGCGATAAGGTCATTTAGCCCGGATTTGGCTAACAAGTCTGCCTGAACTAGCCAATTTTTGGCATTGGAATATATAGCTGTCATGGTTCAGATAATTGTTAAAGTCTTGATTTTTCTGGCTTTGGAGAATTTAGAGGCTCAATCGCCTTAAATCCAGATATCCAGTTAGGGGCAAGCCATAGCATCACTTTCTGGCTTCTATTGCCTTTGTTGAGTGGCTGTTTTTGGCTTGATAATGTTATGGTAGCAAAGTGTGCATTTTGCGTCAACTGCTACGAAGTAGTAAAATGCTACTGTCTAACAAGAAATAAACTAATGGGAGGAAGTAGTATTCTATGAATTGTTCACAGAATGAGATTATGAGTAAACGAATATCGGTTGTGCTGCCAGATGATATAGGAGAAGCTGTAGAGAACATGGCAGAGTCAGAAATGCGATCGCTTAGTCAGATGGGAGCAATCCTAATCGCTGAAGCAGTAAAATCTCGGCAAGGTGAAACACCAGCACCGAAGGACAAAAAAGATAAGGGTACACCATGACTGACGAAAGCCACAAGCATTAGAATCAGTACAGTTCGTGCTGATTTTAGATCATCATTAATGTTTAAAGTCTCCAATGACTACCCTGAAAGACCCAACAGCAAATTTTCAACTCCCACTGCACAACGAAGCAGCGTTTGAAAAAATTAGGGAGGCGATAGATTATCAATCCACCGTTGCTCTAGCGGCTGGTGGTCTTGCGCTGGGTACGGGTGGTGCCATGCATCCGTTAGGTTGGTTAATTTTTGGATTGGCTTACAAGCCGTTGGTAGTAACTCAAAAACTGGTAAGGTTACAAAGATTAGGAACCTCAATTTTCCACGAGTTTGAAAACGAAGGAGTGCAAGTTTTCCCAACACTTCCGGTAGAAAACAACAACCCTATCGACTTGTTTGTGAGATTTCCACGAACAACTCACCTGTTTATCTCGATCCGGTCAAAAGGAGATAGGGAAATTGTCTACAACGAAGCAAGAGAGGTTTTACAGGTCAAGCGCAAAGATAATAATGGATTGAAACTATGGAACCCTTGCCCACTGGTTGAGTTAGCAGATTATGAAAAGTGGCTCAACAAGAACAAAGATAAGTTTTTGATGACCTCCCGTGAGGCTCAAAAGACTCCCACAGCAAAAGTTTTGGTTTTATGTCCTCCCACTAAGGCATCGCCAAATCACAAGGAACATCTTTATACGGAGATAGGAGATATGAGAGTTCTAGTTCTCAGGAGAAAAGGCAGTGCATTTGTCATTACAGAGTCGGAAGTCAACAACTTTGTTAGGGCTTGGTTATCCAAGTACAAGTAGGCTAAAAGTTGAAAACCTCGTTTCCCGTTGGGAGACCGAGGTTTTCAGATTTTCATTCAATTGGAATTGGGAATTGGGTTTGGTCGCCTAATTAATATCCCTAATAGTAATTTTATCTTACACGATTTGGTGTAAAGCCAATGTAATACTGGCTCACCAGATGTCAACAGCGTTTCAGGAATTTTAGCAAAGCCTGATTTTTGAACGTTTGTACTAGAAGATTACTGCCACGGGATAGCTCCAATTCCTCCAGCACACATAATGGAGGATTTGTAAAGTGTCAAAAAAACAGCTATTTCATACTGATACTACCAGCAAGCTGCTATTCGCAACTATTGCTAACGCTTGCCCCCACTGCGGTAAACTAGACTGCTGCTACTCAATAAGAGAATTTACAGTCTGCGATCGCGATCGCTTTCATCAGCCTAACTATGCACTGGGTCAACCTAAACAATCGCCAACTTATGTATTAAGCAATTGTCAAAAATTAAATAATGTTCAAGGAGGTATCGCGTAATGGTTGCACAATTCTCCAATCAGCAAGCACTCGCCTCCTTTGATATTCGCAATTTTGTAGACCAGCTAGAACCAGCCAAAGAGAAGAATAAATACATCTGCCCAGCTTGCGGTGGGCATAACTTAGGCATCAACCCTAGTAATGGGAAATACCAGTGTTTTAATAACTGCCAATGCCCTGATATTAGAGAAGCAATCAAACCGTGGAGTGAGGTACTAGAAGAGAACAAACTTGGTGGTTACACGCAACAATTGGGACTCAAACCACTAAAAGCGAAAAAACCAGCAGCACTACCCAAGGTTTTAAAGCTAGATCCATCAGAGTTAAGAATATGCAGGTTGAGGAGTGAAATCACCACACCACAACCTGCAACACCCGATTTCATTCCCAAATCCGTAACCTTCAAGCTATCGGATGATGGAGCCACACCGAAAGAATTAAAACAAATTACAGTTATTGAATACGACTATGGCAACGGGAAAAAAGCTCACAGGTTTGAATGCCCCTGCGCTGCCGTTCCCAAAAGCAGAGTCAAAACCTTCTCAGTCAGCAGAATTGACCCCACAACCAATAAAACGACATGGAAGAAAGAAGGTTATTGGACTGCTTATAAACAGGACGAAGCGATCGAAATTATCAAATCCACAGATGGCATTCCGGTACTGTTAGCCCATGAAGGGGAAAAGTGCGTAGAAGCTACCAGATTGTCAGGTTTAGCCAGCATTACTTGGGTGGGTAACTGCTCTGACGGTGACATTGGAAAATCATTGACCCAAATCAAGCATTCTACGGGTATTGATTTTTTACTAGCTTATTGCGCGGATCATGATGAAACTGGATGGAAGAAGCAAGAGCGAATTAAAGAGGTTTGCGCCCAAGCTGGAGTAGCTTTTGTTGCCATCGACTTGCTTAAAATCAAACCGGATCTGCAAAATAAAGGAGATGTAGCAGATATTTTGGAATCGGGCATGACAGGCGATGAATTAGCGGATCTACTGTTAAAGCAGATAGAAGAAATTACAGCAGATGCTCAATCATCATCAGAAAATCTAGACTCAGTAGATGTTGCTAATTTCGACGACGAGCCAGACAGCACATTCCTGCAAAAAGGTTTTAACACCCTTTACGGCGATCGCAAATGGATTTGTGCAGATGGCCTGCTGTATTGCTGGGATGGCTTGCACTACAAACACTCACCTGATTCAGTTGAGCGTCCACGGATTACGAGTTATTGCAATTCGTATCAAGTTATTAAGAAAACTGGCAAGAACTTTGTCATTACCCACCCTTACGCCAAACCAAGCAAGGTAAAAGAGTTGCTGGAGTGGGTGAAGCTGCGAGTAGAAATTGACCCGCAATTACTTAACCCACCAGGGGTTAACTGTACTAATGGCGTGTTAGGTGTTGATTGGGCAGGCCCCATACCTCAGCCAGTTTTAGAAGAACACGACCCAGATAAACACTTTTTTACATATCCGCCATTGGTGAAGTATGACCCCCAAGCAGACCCCAGACACTGCGATCGCTTACTGTCATGTTTAGACTCGCCTCAACAACAAGTTTTATTACGAAACCTGGGGGCGAGTCTTAATCTAAAGGAAGTCCGCAAGCGTCGAGGACGGGAAACAAAGCTATTACTGGCCTGTGGATTGGGTTCAAATGGTAAAGATTCCATCCGGGAGGTAGTATCTATCATTTACGGTGAGCAAGGCATGACCAGCTGTTCCTTAGCTGACTTTGCTGCTTATGATGAAGGACGGAAATTTTCACTCTTTCCCTTGGTCAACAGTCGGGTGAATTGGGCTTCTGAAAATCCACAGACAGCACGACTAGATAAAATTCAATCCCTCAAACTCTTTGCGACTGGTAACGTCTTACACTCAGAGCGCAAGGGGAAAGACCATATCGAATTTAGCCCCGAAGGGATCGGTATCTTCAATTTGAATGAAACCCCGGCACTGCACGGCACAATTCAAGCAATTACTGACCGCATCGCAGCCCTAGTTTTTAGCAAAACATTTAAGTCAAATCCTGATCCAAACAACCCAAACGAGTTACTAGCAGACCCTCGATTCTCTTATGACTTGGATTTTGTGCGCGAGTGTGTGGCCCCAGCATTTTTAAATAAGATGATTGCTGGGTTACAGGCATTGATAGAAGAGGGGATTGACTACAGCTGTACTCAGCAAGCATTAGAGGATATTCAAGCCGAAAACTCTCACTTATTCCAATTTTCTAAAGATACAGGGCTGGGTTACAAGTCGGATGCCATCGTCACAGCATTTGACCTGTGGTCACGCCTAGAAAATTGGTACATCGACAACGGTACTTTGTCCTTTGATGAATCCAGCACTGGCAAGGTAAAAGCTATCTGGCAAGAACAGTCCAAGCCTAGTGATAAAACAGTTAAGGCGATTAACCAAGTCATAGCCAGATTTAAAACATTATTCCCCAAAGCCAAGTTAGTTACCGTCCCCCACCCATCCGGGAAACGGAAGTTACAAGCACTGCAAGGAATTAGTTTTAATGATGTGCCAATGTCAATAACTGACACACCCATAGCAATAAGTTCTAATTCCACAGCAGATCCACCCCAACTGCCACACCAAGAAATCCTTATAAATCAAGACTTCCACACCAACCACACCAGTTTAGGAGATTTGCTAGAAAAAAAATCAACTACGGAATTAAACACCTCGTCAAACATTGACTTAAACATTGACTTGTCAGACCAAAATCAAATCACTCCCCCCATAGTTTCACCTGCTAATAAGGAGAATGACTCTAAATTGGTGTGGGTGGTGTGCGATGACGATACTCTTAGCGTTTCAGCAGATTTAGGTGGTGTGTCAACTGCTGTGCCAGATGAGCTTATTGCTATGCCAAACAGCTTATTGACAATGGAAGTGGCAGAGGAGCAAGCGATCGATGATTTAGTACCACCAGTCTATCCACAGGGGGATGCGGCGGTGTTACAGCAAGAAACCAATGTTCAACAGTCCGAAGAGCCGAATGGTGATACCTGTGACACCCCTCTCAATGCAGGTGGAATGGATGAAGTTATCGCTAATGCTGAACTGATTAGGGAGAGCATTGAAGATGAGTCTTGGGAAATGATTGATGAATTGATAGAAGAGTGGACGGATGAATTTAAAACTGCTGTTTGGAACCTGTTGACACCTCTTGAACGCAAGACAGTTAAAGGACTAAAGCGAGGTAACACCAATGAATGAACCTGTTAATTTTTCATGAGTCTTAAAGGGAGCATCCAGAGATCGGATACTTGTCCATCATTCGAGGTTGGCTTACGCGTTGGGTCTGAAAATTTCCCTTTTTTGGGAAGTATAAAGTAGATAAGGAGAGCATTAAAGCACTCAGTTGAGCTTATGAAGCTGCGAGACTATCAGGAGATTTGTAAAGCGAAAATTGAAGCCAACTGGCGCAAAGGTAGTCATAAGCAATTAGCTGTGATGCCAACAGGCGCAGGCAAGACAGTTTTATTTGCTGCACTGGCTAGCGAATTCACTCGTCAAAACCAAGGAGTGTTAGTCGTAGCCCACCGAGAAGAACTAATTATCCAAGCTGCTGAGAAGCTGGCAGCAGCAACCGGCATTATTCCAGGAATCATCAAAGCTGGATATAAACCGAATGTTGATGCACCAATTCAAGTTGGCAGTATTCAAACTTTGGCACGTCGTCAAAAATATCCCGAAGCTAATTTAATCATCATAGATGAAGCACACCACGCGGCATCAAACAGCTATCGTCAATTGATTGCTCAGTATCCAGATGCCCAAATTTTAGGAGTGACCGCAACACCCCAAAGAATTGATGGTTATGGCTTTGAAGACTTGTTTGAAAAACTGATTGTTGGTGCTACAACTGGGCAGTTGATAGCAGAGGGACACTTGTGTAAATTCAAAATGATTGGGGGTTTTACCAAACTGGGATTGTTCACCCCCAAGGGTAGAGATTTTACAATCAAAGAACTAGAACGGGCTGCAACCAAGATAAAAGCTGAAGATGTGGTGAAGTGCTGGCAAGATTATTGTTTTGGTAAAAAAACCGTTGTCTTTGCAGTTAACGTGTCTCATAGTCAGGCGATAGCCAAACAGTTTCAAATGTTTGGCATAGCTGCGGAGCATCTCGATGGGGAAACACCCACGGGTGAACGCAAAGCGATTTTAGAAAGATTTAGAACAGGTTCAACGCAGATCATAAGCAACTGTGGGATATTAACCGAGGGCTTTGATTGCCCAGACATTGATGTGGTGCAATGTGCTAGACCTACAACTTCAATTAGCTTGTGGCTACAAATGCTTGGGCGTGCGCTGCGACCATCTCCAGGTAAGGAGTATGCCATCTTAGTTGACCAGACTGACAATTGGTATAGGCTGGGTACACCTGACCAACATCGGCATTGGAGCCTCAAGCCAGAATCAGTAGATAAGAATTCGCCAGGAGTACGTAATTGTGGGTACTGCCATCACGTTTTCAAGCCGATGTCGGCAAGAATCACTAGCAAAGTGGTTTGGAATCCTCGGAGCGAAACTTTTGAAACCCTCTTAACTACACCGTGCCCCAATTGCAGTAAACCTGTAACTTGGCAACTAATTTCTAGCAGTGATATTACCCCGAATCAGGAGAAGAAAGAGGAATTTGATCTAGAGGTGGAGTACCGGGAAATTCCTTCAGAATGTCGGTTCGAGATCCTTGAGCAGATAGTGAAAATTCGCAAATTAGGCAGTAGATTCAAGAATCTGCCAAACCGGGAAAAAAAGTTTATCCATTCGTTAACTGAACTGATCCATCAACAATCCGATATTCAGCTAGCAGAAATTAGAGTAGCACTAGATATTCTAGAAATTGGTTTTTCACCGACAGAAATTTTGGCTCATGCGCTTTTAGTTCCCTTGTGCCAATTAGCGGCATATAACAATTGGTATCAGATAGAGAGGCTGATGAAGGGTAGGACAGGAGATATTAAAAAGCTGATCTGGGATATGTTACCTAAGCACTACCAGAAGAAAATACACCAGCTAAAAAAGGATATTGCTGAAAAACCAACGCCATCAGCGATCTTATCCCAGGTAACTTTCAAGGTAGGTGATCCGGTAGCCGCCGCCGCTACTGATGATTTGAAATACTTGTGGCACGGTGTAGTCGAGGAGGTTTCGGACGACGGCTCAGAGGTGTTTGTTTTTTGGCATTCAAGCCAAGGAACAGCCACAAGTTCTTATGAGATACATGAGGCATCTTACTTGCGTCGGCTTTTTATCTAGAAGATTGTTGATCACCACAAGAAAACGAGAGAGTAATGTTCACCCAATAACCGCCGAGAACTTAAATCATTTTCACAACAAGGACTATTAGCATCAATTTCTAACTTTTCATCAAGTTCTATCTCTACACCACTTCTAGCCACAGGGGATAACATAGCTAAATGCCCTATGAAGATTCTGAAGGTAGGACATAAGGAGAACCATATATTGGTAAATAAAGAGCATTATGCTCGGCTGAGAGAAGGTGTGCAAGTTTGGAATGATTGGAGAGCTAACAATTTAAAAATAATTCCTGACCTCAAGGGGGCTAAGTTCAATGGGACTTACCTCAGT
>NZ_JACJSH010000090.1:0-19678 GCF_014698055.1 Nostoc sp. FACHB-133 | reverse complement strand
CGTGGGATATTTCCGCGTAATTCCGTTAATTTTTTGGCTTGTTTATTACCCCATTTGAATGTAGCAATATGTTCAATATCTATCATTGTAGTAATTTTTTTTACCGTTGCTAAGTAGGACAGGGTGAAAAAACCAAATTGTGTAAAGATAAGTAAATACACATAATGTATCTACCACGGTAACAGGTATATGGGCAGCCGTTTAAGGGTATTTCTAACTCCGGCACAAGATAAAACTCTTTTTAACCTGAGAACAGCAGATGTACCCCAGAAGGTGAAAGACAGAGCAGAGGTAATTAGATTGAGCGCACATGGCTGGTACGTAGAAAAAATAGCGGCTCACTTTAATTGGACTGCACAGACAGTACGAGAAGTTTTGCATAGATGGCAAGAACTAGGAATAGAGGGACTGTGGGAAAAAGCAGGGCGCGGAGGAAAATCAAGGTGGGTGGAGGCTGACATGGTTTTCTTAGAAGAATGTTTAGAGAAAGAAGCACGTACTATGGTAAACCAGCAACTAGAAAACCAATGAGATGCGGCAGAAAACTATAATGCACTGATGGTAGTAATAGATGAATAAGACCACCGATAGTAATTGCCATAGTTGTTCCCCACAATAATCCTCTCTGCCACCAAGTATTGCCTAGCAGGCTTACAGACTCAGCACTGCTATAACTGAGACCACCGATAATGGCTCCAATCATTACAATTTGTAAACTATGAGAAGATAGGGCAGCGTAAGTAAATCCACTAAGGCTTCCTGCAAAAAATGTAGCAAAATAATACTTGCGAAGCTTAACCAAAAGTGAATCAGATTGATTTATAACAAAATAATGCTTGCGAAGCTTAACCAAAAGTGAATCAGATTGACTCATAACAATTACCTTTTAGAGAAAATATCACAAAATTTTACTGGGAGAATCGAAGTTCTAGACCACTAAAAAATTGATAATTCCGTTTCTTAGGCGAAAGTTGGACTGATTTTGTTTAATATTTTAGCTTATTCTATAAGGGGTTTCTTCCTGTGGGTAAGGCTTAACTTGATGATACGAATTTGTCTCAACGTCATTTAATTGGTCACTATACAAAAAGCCAGCAGATAGCTGGCTTAAACTTCAAAAAATTGCGATGGATCTAACGTGGCTGATTCAAAAGTTTTTGGAGCAGCTCCATAGCAATTTTTGTATGCTCAAGAGGGTTTTCGTCTTCAGAAGCAAAACTTTCAGTATGCAACACAAGAATTTGATGTGCCTCAGAAAGGCGAGTCCACGCTTCCGACAATTTTGGGATTGAGCTTCCGTTTAAAATAATTTCGCGGTTAAAATGAGCCATAATTATTTGTCATATTGTTTACAAGTAAACCAGCTACACAAATCCAATTTTCCCTAGAAATTTAGGTGCAACTGAACCCGTGTACTTGCTAGAAGTAAAACAACTACACAAATCCATTCTCCCCAAAAGACTGGGTACTACTGAATCCGTATGCTTGCCTTGCCTGTATCTAATTAAAACAAGGGCGAACTGACCCCGTTCCTACGCAGCTTCCATAAAAGAAATTGGTAGTTGGGAACAACACGAAAGTAAGCGTGTATATAAGTTAACCTGCCATTAATAACTTTAAAATGCGGATGAACGTAGATAATTTTGTGCATAGATAGAGATTTTGCCATTTTGTTAAATTTGGAGAAACGACAGGAAGCACTCCACCTTTAACTTCCGAATCTAAATGCGACTGCTCTAAATTGTCAGTGTATATATGCTAACATTATTTAGGAAGTTTTACATAACACTACAAGAAAGTTATACAGCTTAATCACTAGAAAAAAGATTTAGTTATGTGTAGTTAGAAGGTGAGACTGCCTTTAAGGAGATAGCTCTCTTAATTCTTCTTCCTGCGCCTGCATCTAGCCTGGATAAATGGCTCTTAACTAAAATTTTCAACTTGCGTGCGAGATGAGAGCGATCGCCTTACTGAAAGATAGCGATCGCATTAAGATTGCTTTCAAAAGGATGAAACTTGGTAATGGGTTTTGATAATCTAGCACGGTTGAAACAGATGGCGAAGCCCGCCGTAGGCATCGCTCGTCTTGGCGGCTACCTAGAATATCGAAGTAAAACACCAATCAATTGGTATCTAGGTACTGTGGCAAGGTTGATTAAAATTGCATGACCTTTGTGAAGGTTGGCAGCTTACAAAAGAGACTTAACGGGAAAAGTCAGGTTTAAGTCCCCCAACAAATTGAAAATTCAGTGGTCAACTTTCGTAGTGGCGGGTCAGAATACCCCACAAATTGATTCTGACTCCTGACTCCTTCTCCAATGCTTTTTCTAGTGAATCTTCACCGGATGAGCGGTCTTTATAGCTATCCACTATTAACTCCAAACTAGAATTTCTGATGTAGTAGATATAAGAACCTATATCGTAGGAATCTGGTTAGTTATTACCCAATCACTCAAAACAGCTATGCAGCAAGCAGTTACCTTTGGTCTGATTAGGGTCTTATGTTTACGCTTGGCAAGATAACCACCTTCTAATTCATTCTGCTAAAAATAAACTTAAATTACGTCAAAAAGCTTGTTAGCAACATCTAAGGAAATTGATTTAGTCCACACCATAATTACCTCCTAACCCCGGAAAAACCCTACTCCAAACACTTTGCTCTTTTGGAGCTAATTCTTCTGAACCTAGAACATTCTGTAACCCTTGCTGATTACTCTGAATCTCCTGCATATTGAAAGCGTGAATCGTCTGAGCTAATTCTGGATTGTCTTCTAACAATTCAGCCTCAAAGCTTAACTCCTTCTGCAACAGTTGGGTATTTCGGCGCAAGAACATCTGCTGATTGTGTCGCCGTCTGATAAAAGATTCAGTCAGATGTAATTGCTCTTCAAAACTTAAATCATCATATTCGCTGTTATACATGAGAATTCTTCTCCGATTAGCTTAAAACTTAATTTTTAGGAAAACTAACGACACTGTTCAACTAATTAAAAATGTTTGATTCCTCCATAAAGTAGCTGATATCCCAGCCTCAATCTCGTAATAAATTCGTCAGTATTACGATTGCCCCAAACGGGATCACTGGGATTCTTAATCCAGTTAGTCGGACTATGACAAATCTCATGATGACAACGGTAGCACGTAGAAAATGTCGATACCCCAATAACGTCATTCCCATAGTAAGCATGGTGGATCTCTTCACTTCTGTTAGTTAGGCAGACTACACAATAATTGTGAGTTTTTCGGTGAGCAATCGCTACTTGTTTTCTGTATTCTTTGGTATTACCATATCGAGCATTCCAGTTTAATTGTCTGTGTAGCCGAGATTTTCTAGTAATAGAGTCACCCCCTTTTCGTTTAACTCTTGTCCTGTTAGCTCTTGCCACTTCTGTTTAATTTCCTGAAAATGTGGTCTTCTTCCTAATTCTGTTGCCCATTTTCTAATTTCTTCGTACCAGTCAACCTGCTGCTGTGAGGACTGTTGATTATTTTTAGAACTATCAACAGTGTCACTATTCGGTTTGGAATCCTGTTTTTGTTCCAGACCTTTGATATCAAATTCCGGGATTAGAGCAACAAAAGGATTAGATCGAGTGGGAATTACTAGGGCATATCGAACTCCGGCTTTATCCAACATTTCGCAAGCCTGTCGCAAGATTTCAAGAATTTCTTTTTTGACATTCAGAAAATCCTGGGGATGGTCAAGGATATAACTTGATGTTTGCCCCATCGCAATAAAGCAAACATTTTTCAAGGACGGGCGGCTAAATCCGGTTTCCCCAGAGAGTGGGGACTGGCCCATAAATAAACCATGACCCTTTAACCCAGCAGTGAATTTGATGACATAGTTCCAAAAACCCTGCAAGTCTTTGGCGGTATCAGCATCAACCATTCCTGGAAGTCCCTTGCCTCCTCCAAATACAGAGTCCACCTCATCTTGAGCAAGAAATAATTCGGGAACACCCTGACATTCACCACCAACTTTTGCAACCCTAGCTTTTTGTTGGTCAATCATGTTAGTGGCGAAAGTAATCCAATCTCTTAAGGCTTTCATGCCGTCAAACTTACGGCTGAACTTGCACAACCATCTGGTGACATCATCCTTTGGATCGCTGCCGATGACAATTGCTGGACTTTGAGATTTTGCAGCAATTTTATTAATAATCACTCCAGCCAGAGTTGACTTGCCGGATTGTGTGCCACCAGAAATGTAGAAATGGTGATTACTGCGAAGAGTCATATTTTGATTAGATGCAGCATCACACAGTTCATCAATCCAAGCACCATCAATTCTGATGTACTCAGGATAATTAGCTGCGATGGCTTGCAGAATTTTCATTGCACCCGGATTAATCACGGACTGCACAAATTCTTCATCAATATCAGCAATATCGGGATTGGGAATACCAGTCGGTGAGGGTGATTGTTGTGCTGGTGGTTCTGGGAGCGTAACCAAACCCTGCAACTGATATTCAGCTATCCACCGGGGGCGCTCTTGCATTGGTAGCCGATTCACGTAATCAGCAACTCGGCGTTTGGCTGCGATCGCAGTGGTGACATAATCATAAACAGCTTCACCTTGTAAATGCTGCTTAAGTGATTTCAAGTCAGCTTCTAGCAAAGACTGGTAAACTTTTTCCTTACTTTCGCTGATTTGGGCGGATACCCCAAATAAGCCAGCACTCACAGTTCCCGCACCAAGCAGCATCCCGGTTGTTATTCGGTCAGTGTTTAAGAAAAAAGGAGCAGACAGACATAACACTGTACTTGCTCCTAAAGAACATAAAATACTCCGTTCGGCATGAATGACGCTACTGGCAGTTAGACGTTGTAATTCAAATCCCATTACCTCACCCCCAACGCAACACCGGCTGCAACTAAAGTCAAAAACACAAACAGAAATATGACTCCAGGCATTAATCCAATAATGAAAGTTTTGCGGTTGAAGCCGAATCCTTTAATGACTAAACCGCCAAAGTTGAATAACCCCAGAACTATGCAGCAGATGGAAATTATGCCAATAAACCAAAGAATGTATCGACTAACGGGGCTGGCAACGGATAGATAACCCATAAACATAGAAAAGCCAACCCCAGACACTGCATATCCTATATGAGAGAGCTTGATTTGCATAACCTAAAATCTGAATGAATCTCCCACCTCATCAAATGCTTTCTCGTATCCCCCCAACTGGCGTTGTTGTTCAAGAGAACCGAAAGCATGACGAATTACCGCCTCCCCATGTAATCCCCTGGTTCGCTGCAAATCTTCCTCAATCTTCATGGCTTCTTGGGAATATGCCAATTGGTTTTTATACATCTCTGCCAAGGATTGCAACTGCTTGAGCCTGTGCCGGGAAAATTTAGTGTGCAACCACTTCTGTGCTTTTAGAGTGCCAGCCACTTCTGCTTCATCAAGAACCTGCTTTGCTGTAGTGTAAGCTGGCAATGTGTAGCGATCGCGGATTGATGAAGGTAAATTACCCTCAATTTGTGTTGCATCCCCAACTCTTAAATCCGTTGATACTACTCCATCACCTTTACCGCCAAATAAACCAGGAAGCCATTTTCCTAACATTCTTTTCTCCCCCCTACTACTTAAAATTGGTATAAGTTTGCTGAACTTGTTGAACTTGTGAGCCGATATATCGGGTTATGCCATATATGCCCATGAACGAAAACATCAATACTGTTATTGCTGCGATCGCAGTTTGAGCCATCATTCCCCGTTGCATCAATTCCTCAATCTGTCTATTGGACTGCGATCGCGTTCTCGACTCATCAATAATTTGCTGGACTACCAGGAATTCTTCTGTTGTCAGATTTTCTAGTGTCAGCCCTGACAGATTCAATTCCCCGTCCTTCTTCAGGTGAATATTTAATGCTTTGCGATGGGTTTGGTCTTGTTGCTCCATATATTGCCACGCCCAAAACGAGGGTTAATAGCAGCAGATTTAGTACTGCTGCTACCAAGATGAATTTATTCGGTCGCATCTGCATTGCTAGCAGAGAGATAGAGCGATGTAATCTCCTGACCGAACCGAAAAAAGGCTTCTGGTTCTCCCTGGAATTCTTTGGCGAACTGTGCTACTTCTGCTAAATACTCGTTAGACACATTAGCTAAAGTTTCGATTGTTTCAACTGCCTCCTTGTGGGCAAACTCGCGCGTCCCTTGGGTAATTGCAGAATTAAATGATTGTATCTCTGCTAACGACTGCTTGGCCTGATTGGCAAGTGAAGTTTTATAATCACTCATTCTCTGTTGAGCTTTATTGGTTTTGGCAGTACGTTTGGTAGCTTTAGCTGTTTTACCATTGCTAGAAACAATTAAATTACTAGCTTTTTTGAGTGCCACAAGTTCGTCAGAGATGGCAATAATTTCTGCCTCAGTAATCGCATCAGGATCTACGCTTTTCTTTTGTAAGTACAAGCGTAGTTCTTCAGAACTCATTTCGATTCCATTAGCAATGAGAAGTTCTTGTAAATCGTTCATGAAGTGGCTCCTATTGATTTAGGTTGACGAAATTTGAATTTAGTTTGAGAAGCAATTTTTTTGACCCATTGCTGAATTTCAAATTCGGTGTAAATCTTATCTACAGAAAATGGCACTCCAATTTCTTGACCCCATCTGTAAATTGTGGGTTTGGATGGTCGCGGTTCTAGTCTTTGTAATGCTTCAAAGAGTTGAGCGCCGTTGCATGACAATTGTGGCAAGTTTGAACAAATAAATTCGTAGCGTTGAACATCTGATAATCGAATGGTGCGATTGGGATTTAAAAGCTTCAGTTGAGCATAAGCTCTCACCAGCAGAATTACCCCAGCTTTGGCACTGGTATCAGATATCTCTAATCGACGAAGAATTCTTGGCCAAGTGTAATCACTAACTTGACCAACAATTTTTTCATATTCGTTCCTCAGAATTGTTCCTGCCATAGAAACAGCCGTAACATCTTTGCAATTCTAGATTAGCATAAATACCTTATCTATAACCCTATAGATAAGGTATTATTCTGAAAAATTTCTCGGCAAAAACATAGAACTATAGGGGTAAAGTTAGGTAAGCGTTATTGTCGAGGAGAAAATGCCTAAGAAAACTACACCAAAAATGGTTCAGACTGGAGTTTCTATTCCAGAGCCTTTGTATGAAGCCGCAAAGCGAGTTCAAGCAATGGAGGGCTGGAATGAGTCAGAAATGCATCGAGTCTTTTGGGAAAAAGGATTTGCGCTTCACCTTCAAGGAACTCTTGCCCGTTACCAGTTGGGTTTGATTCCTGAAGCACAAAATACAGCTGAATAAGTTGACGGGATTTAGTCTAAAGGGGAGTATTGCACCCCTTTTTTTGTGCCTTCGCTAAAAAGCAAGCAGACCATGAGACTCTGCTCGACCTCAAACACGGTCGCATCAAGGCTTTGGGACACGCGGATGATTTCGATGAGGCTCGAAACCCTAGTAATGCCGTGAAAATAACTGTCTCATGGTCTGCTCAATCCCTTGCCCTGACTGATTCCGCGCCTCTATGAGAAAGAAAAATCATTTTTTTGAATTTTGCAGAAAACCCCGGTTTTTGGCTCTTTTATCTAAAGTGGGTTTTTCTATTTGTCCTGTGGTCGTTTTTGAAGCCTGACCCTGTTTGACTAGCACCGAACGCAAGTACTGCCGACAAGCTGCTTCTCCCCGACAGATCAGAATCCGCAACGCCTGTATTTCCTGGATCGGAGAAACATAGATTTCGGCAATGGCACTAATCAGATTTTGTTGCGATCTCACATAATCTTGATGCTGCTGCTCCAACACAGCAATTTTGGAGTTTAGCTGTTGTATCTGCCGTAATGCTTGCGTCAGAGACGATTCTTTGTTTCGAGAGCGATTATCTAGAGTTAACGTCATTTTATTTGTTGCTCCTACTTATTTAGATAGTCGAAAGCTTTGCCAATCGGGGCATTTATCACCGAAGCAGCCTTTGGGATGGACGGCGCAATTGAGAAGCACACCGTTGTAGACAACCCCGTGGAAATGCTTGCAACCTCGGCACGGAAGAGGCACAGGTCTGGGTTTTAGTGATTCTTCAAATTGCACTGCCTCAATCCGACTATCAATAAACATGGTTAATCCAGTTCCCATCATGCTGAAACAGAAAACCAACCTCGCTGCGCTTGCAGGTATTGTTATATTGAAGTGATTGGTTTTCTTTTGCCCGAAAACCATAACACAGCCACTCAGAATAGTGGAAAATGCGAAAACTCCAATGGCAGATTTAAGAATCAATTGTTTTGTGTTCATCTCTGTTTTTTGGGTGGTTCGTTCTTAGATAACAGAGCGCCAAACTCGTAAATTGTTACAGTTGGTTTTGGTTCAGGTTCTGGTTTTGGTTTCGACTCTATGGCAAGTTCAGGAATGCCTAAACCAAGTGCATTTTTAATTTCTTACTCCATATCAAAATTCTCCTTTTTGATTAAATTGCTCCACCTGATCAATTGCGTCTACTATGTCTCCCAAAATATTAAAAGCATCGTTTAGCACAACATGATTTGAGGTAGAAAAGTGTTCTGACAATTGAATTTTACGATAATCTCGACTACTTCCCACAAGCCGCAATGTATATTGACAACCTTGTAAGATAGTCCGAATCTCTGCTGTGGTTAATTTGATTTCCATTATTGTTTCTCTCCCTAAAATTTATCTCGTTGAATACTCAAACTAGCTCCGACTAAAGAAGTCCCTAAGAAGGCGGAAAAACTGACCAGCATTGCACCCAAGCAAATACTTTTTTGCTGCTCCCAACCAGAGATGATAATGTTTGGATTAGCATTTATCTCAATAATCTCCAGCCCCCAGCAAGCCATTGCTCCAACCCCTGAAAAGCCAGTCAACAGCAGAGAGACAATTGCAGTTGTTTCTATGGTGCGCTCGATAAAAATCCTAGGGTTAAATCTTTTTCGAGTCCGACGAAGAACTAACTTACTCTTATTATTTGAAGGCAAATGTGATTGATGAGTTACTTTCTGTATTTTCATTTTGCATCCTCCAATTCAATAAAAAACCCTGCACCAGTATTCTTAATCTTTACTTTTCTTTGATTGACTAACGTTTGAATCACGCTAAGGCTGAAGTTGATATGACATAATCGAGCGCTACCACCAGAACGACGAAGGTATTGTATGCACAATGAGGAATGATCAGCAGGGGCGGAATGAGTGGATTTTCTCGGCATAATGTTTCCTATTGTTGTTATGAGAAGATATGATTTTTCTTTTCAACTCAGTTCAAGTAACCCCACTTTCTTGTTCTGAGGGGAGCAACGGAGTCTCCGGCTCCGCTCCTGAATTGGTGAATATCTGAATTCTTCTTCAAATATTCCCCAGTAAAATAGACACTGGGGAATCTTTTTATTTACTCTGCATTGATGTAGTCGGATGGATCTAAGTAATCCGGCGAAAATCCATCTGCATCGCTATGGTAAATTGGCTCCACATAATCCAGTACAGATTCATCGGCAATAATCTCTGTCCTTGTGCTAAGTGACGTAATTTGAGTGTCCATTTCTGGAATATCAATTCCTAACCGTTCGCATATTTCTCTTATTTTTAGGTATTGAGGATGTATTTGCTCATCAATATAAGAATGATGTCCATACCCCTCTGATTCCCAAGAACTAACAATTATTTTCGCCATATTCACTCATTGTTTTAATTTTCAACGATAAAAAACTACCACAAAACTACTATTAAATAAGCTTTGTGGTAATTCGTTTACAAATGTCGCCAGAAGTTTTTACTGATAGTTTTAAGACTGACTACCTTGGGTTCTGCTGTTGCTTCTGAAGTATGACCACCAGCCACCGCAACAGCAATTGGTGCAGGTGTCGTTAACAAAGAATTGAGTAATTCTCGCTGATGATCCACATCAGCATGAGTTCGGTATATTGTGTAGGGATTAATTTGCATCCCCAACGGCGTGGGTACGATTTTTAAGTATTGATTAAGGAGTTGAATGTAATGCTGATCAAAATTCCGATGAATCACATAAGATCGTATTGCATTAAGCAATCCAATAGCTCTCTCAATTTCGTAAACATCACAGGTATCTATTTCTGGCTGACTTTCGCGGTAGCCTTTACCTTTTTTCTCGGCTACCAGATTGTTAAATTTACTAACCGCCCTCTGATGATTGCCTAATGTGTGAACTTTGGTTTGCGCTTGATAACCAACTCGTCCCCACTGGACTGTCAAATTCCCATCTTCGACAATGGCCGCCCAGAATTTATTGCTGTTTCGGATAGCATCAACAAAGACTAAATAGATTTCCATGTTTCTTACCCTGTCAATTCACGGTTTGACGGGCATTGCCCCATCTAATTTGATGTTGTAGTGCTTCAAGTATTGTTTCCGCTTCGTGTGTTGTTAGCCCATTTAAAGTAGAGCAGACATCCTCAAACAAGTTTTTATACAATGGATATGAAACTAATAAGCCCAGATTAG
The DNA here is from genome assembly GCF_014698055.1 of Nostoc sp. FACHB-133. Classification (NCBI taxonomy): domain Bacteria; kingdom Bacillati; phylum Cyanobacteriota; class Cyanophyceae; order Nostocales; family Nostocaceae; genus Nostoc; species Nostoc sp. FACHB-133. The sequence goes on along the minus strand of NZ_JACJSH010000090.1, from coordinate 9,200 downwards.
ACAATGCATCCTCAAGTGCCTCAGCAACAGTATGCTTAGTAGAACTGTCTTTTTCTAACGTAAAAATGTAAGTTGCTAATGCCATTCGGAGCATAAGCTTAGTTTCTCTGTCCAACTTCTCTAAATACACACCATATTTATCAACCAGTTGGTCAATAGTTGGAGTCTGCCCGTAATAAGTAACTAAGTCTGTCGTCATGTTTATTCGCCTTATTAAGTATGTTAATTGATTGCTCTCAATTACTAAAAGAAAGAGTGATTGCCCCCATAGAATCAGGAGACAATCGCTTTCTAATCAGTTCATATTCCGAAACTTAGCAGCACGCAAAGACTGAGTTTTCACTGCAACCACAGGGCTACTAGCCCGTCGTGCGGTGGATGCCCACACCTGCATTCGTTCAACTGCCGCAGCGTCCTGAATGGCAAGTGGGGTAATGGTTTGACGGCAGGTTTCAAGGTCAGTAAGCGTTACCTGTTGTGGTCTATCCTCATCGAATGCCAGCAGAGCAGCTTCCGAAGCGAGGGTTTCCAGTTCTGCCCCTGAAAATTTCGCGGTCGAAGCTGCGATCGCTTCGAGATATTCGGATTCCAGGTGAATGCCAAAGCGTTGCAGATGAATCGCCAGAATCTGTACACGCTCCGGTTCTGTGGGTAGATCAACAAAGAAAGATTCGTCAAATCTTCCTTTCCTCTTAAATTCACTTGGTAGTGCTGATGGGTCATTGCAGGTTGCAACTATAAACACCCCAGCAGTGCATTCAGCCATGAACGTAAGCAAAGTACCCAAGATGCGTTGAGAAACACCGCTTGTATCGCCCTGACCTGACAGTGCTTTTTCTACTTCATCTACAAACAAGACACAAGGTGCGATCGCCTCGGCAGTTTTCAAAGCACGTCTGACATTCCCCTCAGACTCACCTACCAGACTGCCCAACAAGGATGCAATGTCTAGCTGTAGGAGTGGTAAATTCAGTATAGTTGCAATGTTTTTGGCACAGTTAGATTTTCCTGTTCCGGGTGGGCCAGCCAGCAATACACCCTTTGGTTGGGGTAAGCTAAGACTTCGCGCCTCGACAGTAAACAACCGCCGCCGACGAGTCAGCCATTCGCGCAATAAGTCAAGTCCGCCAAATGGTATGCTGGCTGGTTTACCCAACTCGATACCCATTTGAGAGAGTAGCCGAGTTTTGTACTCGACGGCTTTGGGGATAAAATCAGCGTCAACGATAACACCATGATTAGTTAAGTTTTCTTTGACTGTTAACCGAAGAAAATCACTAATTTCTTCTAAGGTTAAACCCAGTGCTGCACGAGAAAGAGTTTCTAATTCAGCATTTTCGAGCGTAACAGTAAAAGTCAATTCCTGTTCAATAGCTGACTGTTGTAGGTCATGCAAATAAGAATTGAGATGAAGTAGTATTTGGTCAATACTAGGTAAAGGAACTTCACAATAAGGAATCAATCTGACTAGTGATTCGTGTAATTGTATATTCTGACCCAACAAGACAATGCGTTTATCTGTCGGTTTTAACCTGTGGTAAAGGTTTTTTACCTTGCTTAAAATCTCCCACGATAATTGGGGTGAATTCTTAGCAATAAAGGGGTGAATATCTCCGAGGATAAATACACCATTACCACTAAAGTTAGCAATGTAGTCGAATACAAATAGTAGTGGATCAGCGTGTTGTGGTCTTTTGTACTCTGCAACTGGCTTAAACACCAATCCTCCATCTGCTGCGATTAAACATTGCTCCAAGGTTGATACTCCCAGATTCCAGAAGAACACAGGACTTGAAAGCTTATTGTTAGCTTCTGTAGTCAGCCACTGAATAATCGTCGCTTCATCAGGAGACAGGACATCAACCGCAGCGATGGGGATTTGTGAATCGAGCGTGGAGAGAAGATTTGAGAGTTTCATGTCAATTATTCAAATATTTCACTTATGAAATGGCGAAGCCTTTATGATCAGCAGTTACCAGCCGAGTTAAGACTGGTAACTGATGACTGATTACTGGTGCAAACGTGTTTGACTGCTTAGGGTAGTCCGAAGTTGTTGGGTTTGAGCTTCATTTTTAAATGTGCGATCGCTCTCGCTCACAACTCCCAAAGCGGATTCAAACGGTTGCGTAGCCGATAAACAACTCAAACCCTCAAACCCCTCAGCCTCCACACGAACTTCACCTGTAGCATTGTCGAAATGTATCAGTATTGAACGTTCCATATTTATCTCCGTGCAAATTGTTGAACTTCCTGATGTCCGGCAAAAGTCAGCCGTAGAGTTTGCACAGTGCCGTTGGTTTCTTCCGCGATCGCACATTCACCAAACTGGTCTTGTAACTCGGCAGCCTTCGCCAAAACCATCCGCCGTCCGTAAACAGGCATTAGCTGACAGGCGTAGAACTTTCCTCCTAATTGCCTAATTACTTCGTACTCGTCCTGGATCATTTCGTATTCCGAGCCATTCCATTTAAATCCCATATCTGCACGGGCTTTTATGGTGCGACCAGACACAATGATTTCAGCACTTTGTCCTTGAGAGCCGCCGTAGTATCCTTTTAGTGGCTGTGCTGTTTCGTAAACTTGCGGATTCAGTTTCAAATCTTGTAAAGCTTGTACTAGACATTCGCGGTTAGCAAGTTTAGTTTTAACTGTTGAGAAATGCGACATGAGAATTTTGTCCCTATAGTAAAAGTGCGGTATTCTTTGTGAGGTGTATATGCATTTTTCGTTTAAGGTATTTAGTCTTGAGCGAATGCACCCTCGCCCAAGACTGTTTTTTTTACCTGAATTTAAACGACATTACGGTAGCCTTCGACAAGCCCACGTCGTCAGTAGCTAGTTGTTGTAGATTGCGTTGTTCATCTAACAACTTGATGCGGATCTCTTGCATTTTTTGCTGTAATTGACTGCGCGTATCAGAACCAAGATTCTTCGACTCAATCGCTGGGTCGGTGACAATGGAATCTAAGTGCGCCATCATCTGTTCTAAACTGCTGCCTGCTTCAGGTGAGGCATTTGCCAGTAACACCCGCACTTTCATCAGGTGTTTTTCCATCTTTTTTTTGAACTGTACTGGCTTACGTCCTGGTTCCCAGTCGCTCAACTCTTCAAGAAGTTGCGCTGCCAGTTGTTCACCACCAGCGATCGCTGATTCCCGTAGCCTTTGCTCCAGATTTTGGTCATACTGTTGGATGAACTTGGTAATCTGGTCTAAACACTCGGCTTGCTGCTGATTGAGTTGTTCAGAGAGGGCAGGGATAATCACCGGACGACCAATTACGACTTGCAAATAGTCTTCAAGATCGGTCAGAGTCGGAAATGCTCTTAACAAGTTTGCTTTGACTGACTCTTGTTTATCCTGTGCTAATTCCCAGGTGTTAAGTGAAAGGAACTGATCAATCCGCTCTTGATAATCAAGAAGTCCCGCTTCGTAATCAGCTTTTAATTGATTACGCAATCCAGGGGCGATATTATCTCTGATATTGATTAACTGATTCCAAACGAGTGGAGCCAAATCAATCGGACAAACCCAATCACCAGTATCCGCAGACATCCACTCTTGAACTGAAGCAATCTCTTGCCTTAATTGGGCGGCAGCTTCATCGAGCTTCTTAAATACTTTGATACCCCGCAAACCGACTTCGGAATTAGTAACTTTCACGAGGTCTGATTCAATTTCAGAAACCTCAGCTTTTAGCACATCCGCCCATTTAGGTGCGGCAGACTTTGTACTTTTCTTTAGCTGAATGCGAAACCGAATACGGGTTTTATTTAACTGTGAGAAATTGTGGCGTTCGACTACTGCATCAGTTAGGAAATTCACAGCGATAGGGTTGTCGATTGCTTGTACCATGATTATTGACCTCAATCATTATTTTTCACTTTCGATTAAGCGAAGCTTTCTTTGTGGTGATTTCTCAAGAGAGCGAATGTCTGTAGTAGCTCTATAGATTACTTTTATAGAGCTTTTTTGCAGGCGAATATGTCTTTTAATGACTGGTGGTTTATGTATGGACATGGCTTAAAATAGCTGAAGTTGCTGCGAATTATCCTGTACCACAGGCTTGTTATAAGTCATGCCTTCGACTTCATAACAGCGAGTCATAAGTTTGTTTCGATTTAGCCGAAAGCTGGCTTTTTTTCTTTGATTTGGCAAAGGTACAAATAGATACTGTGGATGTTGGATAGTACCTTCGTCACCCAAGTATCGTGAAAGCGTACCGTTGATTTGGTAAACTTTCGATGAACTTAACAGTGTCGCGTCATACACTTTAATCAAATTTGTTTCCATCTGATTAGTATTGAAGTAGAGTGTGTGATAATCTTTTGTGGAATAGATTTTTCTCTACAGTCAGATTTAATCAGTTTGACTGGAGAGTTTTTCACGGATAATCTGATTTAATTTTTCCTTTGATTCATCTGACAGAGCATTAAAATCAAACTCTTTGGAGTCCCAAACTTCATCCAGACTTGTAGACTCATCAACAATATTTGCAATCAAACAAGATTCATCGCCGTAGTTCCAGCCATTTGCTAAAAGCCACGGTAGAATACCGTCAGATTGCAAAAGTTTTTCCAGGTCAAACAAGTCAGAAAATGATTGCAGATTTTCGACGTTGGGGTGAACAATTGTAATACTCATCTGTGATTAGTTGTGAATAGTTGAACAACAAAAAGAGGGGGAAAGGTTAAAGGGAAAAGGGAAAGGGATTCATGAATTAAATCATCCTTAGAAAAGCAAGGTTTTTACCTTTACCCCTTTCCCTTTTCCCCTTCCCCTTCTTTATTAGCTGTAGACAAAGCTTGAGTCACTTATAGCTACAGTCTCTCAAGCCCTGTTTACAACAAGTTAGAACACCATTTCTGCCGCAGCTTTGGTTACAGCAATTGCTTGTTTACTGATTTCGCGCCAGTCGGTTTCTTCACCATAAGATGCTTTGATTAATTCCGACTCTACCCATATCCGACAGAACAACACATTTTCATCTGTCGTACCAGGGTGCGGCTGTAGTGTGATGGGAGAATACAATTGTTCTGGGGTCAAAGTTGCGATCGCCGCAAGTATGCACTTTGAGAAATGGGTATCATAACCGGATTCTAAGATATACGTCCGGTCTGCTTGCATAGTTATTAATAACTTGCAGGTTTCTTTTTTGCGGCGTTCTGTATTCTCAAAACGTAGTTCTTTAAGATATCCAGTTAAGGCAGTTTGAGGGACATCACTCGGTTCACCATTTAGTGTGTACCACAATCCTCCGTGCTGACGATTGCAGTAGATTTTACAATTGCCAGCTTCAGAGTGCAATCCCAGTTTCGGTTTATTAATTGCTGCAACTAACTGCTTAAGTAATTCTTCCTGGCGCATTAAGGCAGCAAGTAGTTCAGCATTTTCTTGAGGGTTCATTTATTTTTACCAAAAGCATTTCACTTTCGCATTGGCGAAGCCGTTGATTACAAATGTATGAAACGTAGACCAATAAAACAGCGCTCTTGATTTCACAAAAGCGCTTTCTATTACTAATTATTTGTAGTTACGGATTATTAGTGTGAATTAAATCTTGCTAACAACTCTTCACGGGATAAACTAGACAATTCCAGTAAAAATCTTGCAAAGTCATCTGGTGCTAACTGCAACAAATTATCGACCACTCTTGAGAGTTCTTCATCCACAGAACCAAACCTAAATCTCAACAAGTTTTCTACAACTTGGCGTTGTCCTTGCTCTACTCCCTCTTGTACAGCAGCAGCCCTAGCTTCTTGATAAGCTTCTGTTAAATTCATGATTAACTCCTGGTCATCTTCGGTTAAATCTGTTTGTGTCATTACACTGATACGCCACCTGTAAACCATTTCAAGAACATTCCGGCGCAAAAGGTTTTCTCTTGGCAGTGCAACCAATTCATTTACTGCTTGAATTTGTACCTTTCCCCTCCCTAAGAGCCTTAACCATAGAGTCTCTGAAGTAACTGGTAGTTGGTTAATAGCTACTATTGCAATTCTAAAAACATTAGGCAAAAAGTATATTCCAGTAGACCAGTTTTCTAGCTCTAATTGTGCGCCAAAACCTTTGAGTAAATCTGGCGAAGCTGATGGTACTAAAATCCACAAACGAGGTAAATTATCATCATCATCATCATCATCATCTAAAGTTTTCCCTTCTGCCGATGACCGACAGTTCAAAGTTGAAAAGACATTTAAAAGTTTATGTAGGCAGCTTCGGACTTCTGTTTCACCAATTTCCTCACAATAAACTTCGATTGAACAATCACTTTGAGCAACTTTAGCAAGTAATCCAAGTGAGTGTCTTTCGGTTTGAATTGTCCCTTTCGGAAAAAACAGAACAATTCCCCGCCTTTCTGAATCGGTTATTACGCCGCTAACTTCTACGCTACCTAATGGTGAAAGCAAGCCTTCGAGATAATGCTCGACAAACAGACTATAAAATTTTTGGGTCATTTAAAGGACAAATTGCTAAGGAAGGATACGTTATACCAATACAAAAATCGCTTTCGTTGACTTGAAAAGTATTAGTCTTAATCAATACTGTCCTAAAGCAGCTTGAAAAACTTGTTCAGCAGTCAAATTTAGCTCTTTTAAAGTAGGTGATTGAATCCGGTCATTTCCTCGAAATTGAGTAACTTGATATTCACCTTCTACTAAAGCATAAACTGATATTGTCGGTTGTTTAGGATTCCCAATAAACCGCTTTCCACCAAGAGCAGCATAGTCAACAATCCAATATTCTGGAATCCCAATTTCTTCGTACTCACCAAATTTAAGGAAATAATCATCACGCCAATTTGTACTTACAACTTCCACGGCTAATGGAATTGATTCTGCTTGAGTAACTGTTGATGCTTTTTTCCATAGTGGTTCATTGACCAAGTTAGGAAGATTCAATACTAATACATCTGGAATATAACCAGATTTCCTATCAACTGATTTGACTAATACTTGACCAGGAATAGTATAAGCTAGATTAAACCTGCGAATCTCAAAATTGAGTTCTCTAATCAAAAATGCTCTAACTAGCTCATGTTCTCCTGTTGGTTGCATTTCTACTATTACTCCTTTGTATAATTCATATCTGCCATTTTCTGGTTTCCACTCTAGAAATTCTTCAAAAGTAACTGGTTCTGGTAAAGCTTGAAACATCGTATTATCTCTTCAAGTTTGAACTGATGCCGACGTAATGTTTGATCGCGCAAAAATTTTAGATTTGCTTCTATCTTTACATTTAAATAAAGGATCTCGTTCTCAAATTGGTAAGTGGACAGTTTTCTAATTTCTCCTGTCCACTGTTCAGATTTCTTTAATCTTACGCTACTGCTAACTCTAAGCTAACGTGTGGCACTTCAATAGTCACCGGAGCTAGGGCAAAGGATTCAACAGCCTCCCTGACACTCCAATAGCGTACTCCATCTGTACATCGCCAGTAGTAGGTCTTGGGGTCGTTTTCCCATAACTCATCAACGTTTCTGACCTTGAAGACAATTCCCAAGAACTTACCATCTAGATATACGTTGTGAGCCGTCTGAAGGCTAGTGCATCCTACATAGGTCAGTCGATAGCCGTCTACTGGTTCGCACAAGTCTTCTGCACGAGTCCCGCGATACGAACAATTACCGCACCCATGACCTTCGCAGTCTGGACAGATGGCAGCAGGCATATTCCACTTCGGCAGTGTAAAATCCCATTCAGCCGGTGGGGTTAATATTCGAGCCTTGTGAGAAATATAACAACCAGCGTGACCAATTACTTTATCAGAATGGTACTGGACGCTCAACGATAGCCAATCACAATCACCTAACAAGCCAATTTTCTCAGAAGCTTGTTTTAATTCCTGATCTTCCTGGTGATTGCACTCTACTGGAGCAGCAAGACTCGCTTTAACGTCTGCAACAGCGCGTTTGAATGGTTCTTTGTGGTATCGAGCATAGCCGTGGGTCATTTTTACCCACACAATATCATCACTTTTGATCCAGATAGTTACTACATCTTCGGGCTTGCACTCTTTTGAATAGTCCGATTGATTGACGATGGTTGCAATGATTTGGCGATCCTGTGTGGTTAACGGATCTTTTGTTAGCGTAGGGGCTGAAGTTTGTGTCATCATTATAAATTGCCTCTTGATTGGGGTAAAAAGGCGATCGCACAGTTTTCCCGACGGGGCGATCGTCCTATTTTTATTGGTAAGTTTGTTGTGCTTTCAGCACAACACTCTCAATCTAGAATTGGCGAAGCCTAATATTTTCTTGCTCCTAGCCAGTGACCGGAGCTTGCTACAGCAGCATATCTCTTGATCGGGCGATAGTCAGCAACGAGCTTCAAAGCGACTTTCGTACTGCTGTGGCAACTTTTTATTTGGAACCCACTCAGCCCTTACCTTACTTCACCAGCCTTGACTATTCGCTGCTTCCGCTACCTGGGGGCTTTGTTTTCTGTTCACTTTTTTCAAGGTTCAATTTAGCTGGGAGGCTACTACTTGGTTCCTCTCCTAATAATTAATATATTAGTCTACCTTGGTTAACAATGTCAACCATCATAAACAGAAAATCTGTAGATTTTTACAATTTCTTGAACAGGGATAGATAACACTTCGCAAATACCTTGCGCTATTTCTAAGGAAATAATTGAATATTTACCACTTAATAATTTAAATATGTTTTGGTATGAGCAAGCCACGCCTCTATCTTGTAAGGCTTGTGCTAGCGTTCTTGTAGACATAGTTCCTCTTTTTCCGCCTTTTTCTTCCATTGCTTTTTTTACAATGTCAATTTTTTCGGCGTTCCATTTGATGTATGCCACATCGCTGATGTCCACTGACAAAACCTCTACTTCTTTATTAACCACGGTTGACATTAAAATCCTATGCGTCTACCATAGTTTATGTCAATCAAGGCTTTTGCTATTTAAAACACCCACTCAAAGCGAGCGATCGCTTGCCTATGTGCAAAGCGAAGATTTCAGCGTGCGCTCAATTGAGCAATGCCAGAGCAATCGCATACGCTTGTACACGATTGCTGATCGGGGCAATGCCTTTGTGTGAACGCCTTGATTTTGGAACGATTGAAGTTTTTTTGCAACCAGTTTTCAGACGGGAGCTATGCGGTTTCGTCAGATCCAGTAAAAAACAAGCGATCACTAAATCATTTTCCCAGTAGTATAAATTTATTTATACTTTTTAAGCAGTATTAACA
>NZ_JACJSH010000009.1:0-205786 GCF_014698055.1 Nostoc sp. FACHB-133 | reverse complement strand
CAGAGAAGGGAAAATATAGTACACAGCGTATAAGATTTAACTCCAATTCTTCTGCTTAATTTTTTGTTACATACTTATAAATTTTTCCCACGGCTTACTTAAAATGAGAGAATCTGTCGCCATTACAATTACTGAATCTAGCCAGACTGGGGAAGCGCGACGGGTGGCGATCGCTTTAGCAACTCGGCTTGGATTTCAGGAAACGCAACGGGGCAAGGTTGGCATTGTTGTGACAGAGATTGCGAACAATCTGATCCAGCACGGTCAGGGTGGAGTGTTGTTACTAAGATTGCTCGAACATGATTCAGCCATCGGTATTGAAGTCTTATCGCTAGATAAAGGACGGGGAATGGTTGATGTGGACGAGTGTTTGCAAGATGGCTTTTCCACAGGTGGAACTTTAGGCAATGGACTGGGTGCAATTTCTCGCCTCTCTGGTTTATTAGAAATTTACTCCATTCGCAACCAGGGGACAGCGCTCCTTGTCCACCTCTGGTCAGACTCTACACCCCATCTGCCGGAAAAGACCTTAGAAATTGGGACGATCTGTTTGCCCAAACGAGGCGAGGAGATTTCAGGAGATGCCTGGGCATATCAAGTTGATCGTTGCCGCAGCCTGTTGCTAGTAGCCGATGGCTTAGGGCATGGGCCTGCGGCTGCTACTGCTTCCTCAAAAGCCGTAAGAATTTTTCAAGAACACGATCGCTCTCCTGCTGCGATCGTCGAAGCTGCCCACGCCGCCTTGCGAAGTACGCGAGGAGCAGCACTCGCCATTGCTGAAATCGACTTTGAACAACAGTCTGTCCGCTTTGCCGGCATTGGCAATATCGCTGCCAGCATTTTCTCATTTCCTGAACGCCACCATCTGATATCTAACAACGGCACAGTGGGACATGAAATCCGCAAAATTCAAGAGTTTAGCTATCCCTGGTATGCCAACGGACTTTTAATTATGCATTCTGACGGATTAGACACTAAGTGGCAGCTCGATCGCTATCCAGGCTTGAGTCAAAAACATCCCAGCCTGATTGCAGGTGTCTTATACCGAGACTTTAACCGTGACCGGGACGATGTGACAGTGTTAGTGGCTAAGGGAATGGGCAGATGAAGGAGGCAGGGGGCAAGGGGGCAGGGGGCAGAATATTTAAGAATTTTGAATTGGAGTGAAGCGACTTGACAACTATTTTCACCCTCGAAATCCAGAACGAACAAGATGTTGTCCAAGCTCGGCAACGAACTCGTGAGATCGCCGAGCAATTGGGCTTTGATCCCCAAGATCAGGCACGATTGGCGACGGCAGTTTCAGAAATTGCTCGCAACGCCTTTCAGTATGCCAAAGGTGGAACCGTTGAATTTTCTGTGGCAGGAGAACCTCAAGAGTTCCTGATTCGGATTCAGGATCGGGGTAGTGGCATTCCTCATCTGGAAGACGTTTTGGCAGGACGCTACACCTCTGAAACCGGAATGGGGCTAGGCATCATGGGTAGCCGGAAGCTGATGGATTTCTTTGAGATGGAATCGCTACCTGGACAGGGAACAACGGTGGTGATGAGTAAAAGGTTGTCGAAGCGCACACCTAATTTCACCGATTTGCAATTGCAGCAGATTCGAGAAAGCGTGATGGAGCGATCGCCCCAGAATCCCTATGAAGAAATTCAGCGACAAAACCAGGAATTACTGCGGGCAATGGCAGAGCTACGCAAGCGCGAGGAAGAACTAACCCAGCTCAACCGAGAACTGGAAGATACCAATCGCGGTGTGGTTGCCCTCTATGCAGAATTGGATGAAAAAGCAGACTCTTTGCAAAAGGCAAACGAGCTAAAAACCCGCTTTCTCTCAAACATGAGCCATGAGTTTCGTACACCGCTTAACTCGATTCTATCCCTATCTCGGATGCTGCTGGCACGGATGGATGGTGATTTGACCGTCGAGCAAGAAAAGCAGGTGACATTCATCCAAAAGGCGGCGAGCGGATTATCAGAATTGGTAAATGACTTGCTGGATTTGGCAAAGGTCGAAGCTGGAAAAATTGAAGTGCGTCCCAGTTATTTTGAAGTTAGTGATTTGTTTGCCACACTGCGGGGAATGCTGCGCCCATTATTGGTTCAAGACTCCTCTGTCGCGCTAATTGTCGAGGAACCTGAAGGCATTGGGCAAATATATAGTGATGAGGGCAAAGTCGCGCAAATTCTGAGAAACTTTATCTCCAATGCTCTCAAATTTACCGAGCAGGGAGAAGTGCGTGTAACGGCTGTGCAAAGGGGCCATACCGTGACCTTCTCCGTGTCTGATACGGGCATTGGGATTGCTCCAGACGATGTGGAGCGCATTTTTGAGGATTTTGTCCAAATTGAGTCTTCTCTGCAAAAGCAGGTGAAGGGAACCGGGTTAGGATTGCCGTTATCGCACAAGCTCACAGAGCTACTAGGCGGCAGCATTTCAGTTACAAGTAAACTGGGTGAAGGCTCCACATTTACAGCATCGATTCCCATCGTCTACCCATATTCAACCGAATTTCCCACCCTACTGCAACCTATGTCCGACGGTCGAGCGGAGACGATCGCACCACTTGAAGTAACTCGTCTGCCAATTCTGGCAGTTGAAGATCATCGAGAAACGCTATTTATTTACGAAAAGCACCTTCAGGAGTCAGCCTATCAATTAATTGCGACCCGCACTTTGGCTCAAGCTAGGCTTGCCTTACAACAACTTCAACCTGCGGCGATTATGCTCGATATTATGCTAGAAGGGCAAAACGGCTGGACGTTCTTGCGAGAAATCAAAGGAGATGAAACCACCCGCAACATACCTGTAATAGTTATTACCATCATTGATAACGAGAAGCAAGCACTAGCCCTAGGAGCCAACGGTTTTTTAATTAAGCCGGTAGACAGATTGCAGTTGTTGAATAAACTTAATACGCTAATTAATCAGAACAAGCCTCAAAAAATCTTGTTAATTGACGATGACCCTGCCTATCGGTATTTGGTGAAACAGTTGTTGGTAAATACACAATTGAGTATTTTAGAAGCCATGAACGGATGGGAAGGATTAAATTTGGCAGAACGCGAGCAACCGACTGCGATCATCCTTGACTTGGAGATGCCAGAGTTAAGTGGGTTTGATGTACTCAAGCAGCTTAAAAGCAATCCTGTCACTCAGTCGATTCCTGTGATCATCTACTCATCGGCACAACTTGATGCAGAAACTCAGAGCCAACTAGCAAAAAAAAGCATTGCCATTCTTTCCAAAGAAACAGGCTCTCAAAGCGCAACGATGGGCTACGCCTCGCCTTTCCTGCGGAATGCTCCGGGTAGCTTGCTTTCCCGTAAGGGTACGGCGAACGCCCAACTTCAAGAGGCGCTGATCAAAGCTGGGCTTGTTCTAAATTCTTGTGGGCAAAGTCATGTCTGAGCCACAGGTTATCATCCTGCATGTTGACGATAACGAAGCCAATCGTTACATCGTCACCCGAATTTTGCAAAATGCAGGCTTTACCGTCGTGGAAGCGGCAACGGGAGCCACAGGATTAAAGGCAGCTAATGAACATCAACCTGCTCTGGTGATTTTGGATGTCAAATTACCAGATATTAACGGCTTTGAAGTCTGTCGCCAAATTAAGGCAAATCCCGAAACTGCTTTTATTCCCGTGCTACACCTTTCTGCAAGTTTTGTCCAAAGCCAGGATAAAGCAGAAGGCTTAGACAGTGGTGCCGATGCTTATCTGGTGCAACCTGTTGAACCCATTGAACTGCTGGCGACAGTGCGATCGCTGCTGCGAATTCGACGAGCGGAGGAAGCTGCTTTATCCTTAGCACGAGAGTGGCAAACTACCTTTGACTCTATCAAGGACAGCGTATGTCTGGTAGACGGGGAAGGTATAATTCTGCGCTGTAATCTAGCGATGATGCAGCTTTTTTGCAAGCCCTCCCACGAAATCTTAGGTTGTGTTCACTATGAGTTGATGGGCGCAGAATTGGGAATTGGTGATGGCACTTGCTTTCGTCGGGCGAAAGAAACTCACCAACGGCAAGTTCTAGAATTTCAGTCCACAGAACGCTGGTTTGCCAAAACTATTGACCCAGTATTTGATGGGTATGGGACTCTCACTGGTGCCGTTTTCATCCTGTCCGATATCACCGAACGGAAGCGAGCATCAGCGTTGCTGCAAGAGCAGAACGATCGCCTCAATCAGCTGATGATTTCTTTGCAGCAACAAACTGAACAAGCGCAACAAGCCAATCGAATTAAAGATGAGTTTCTGGCAGTACTGTCTCATGAATTGCGATCGCCCCTGAATCCGATTTTGGGATGGACAAAAATTTTGCAAACGAGCCACCAGGACGCAGCCAAAACTCAGTATGCGCTTGAAACGATTGAGCGTAACGCTAAACTGCAAGCGCAACTAATTGAAGATTTACTCGATGTATCGCGTATTCTCCAAGGCAAGTTGAGTTTGCATACAGTTCCAGTCGGTCTAAATTTAACTATCAAAGCTGCTCTGGAAACCGTGCAGCTAGCTGCTGAAGCTAAATCTATTCAGATTGAAACAGTATTTGAACCAAACGTTGGGCAAGTGTTGGGTGATTCTAGTCGCCTGCAACAGGTTGTTTGGAATCTACTTTCCAACGCGATTAAATTTACCTCACAGGGTGGTCGAGTAGAGGTGCGGTTAGAAAGGATCGAGAATGAACTAGATACTAATCCTTCAGAATACACTCAAATCACTGTCAGCGACACTGGTATGGGGATCTCTGCTGACTTTCTGCCTTATGTTTTTGACTATTTCCGCCAAGCCGATGGGACAACAACCCGAAGATTTGGAGGACTGGGATTAGGGTTAGCGATCGTGCGTCATTTAGTTGAATTGCATGGCGGAACCGTTCAGGCAGAAAGCCCTGGAGTCGGTCAAGGAGCAACGTTTATAGTCAAGTTTCCACCGATCGCTGCGGCAAAACTGAATCAAGATGATACTGCGTTCCATAATCGCTCAGACTTCAATCTGAATGGATTGCAAGCCCTGCTTGTAGATGATGACAGAGATTCACGGGAATTCATTGCCTTCCTGCTAGAACAGTATGGGGCGCAAGTGACTGAAGCTGAATCAGCACATGATGCTCTAAGCACTTTGGGGCAAGCAAAATTTGATTTGCTAATCAGTGATATTGGTATGCCCGATATGGATGGCTACACACTAATTCGTCAAATTAGAAAGCAGCCGTCTGATCAAGGCGGAGAAATTCCAGCGATCGCCCTTACAGCTTATGCAGGAGAGATCGATCAACAACTGGCACTAGCAGCCGGATTTCAACAGCATATTTCTAAACCAATTGAGGTAGAGGTACTAATGCAGGCTATTGTGACAATAGTCGCTGAATAGCAACGATTGGTGAAAAATTCCAGCTATATCTGCACCAACTTCTTGACTGGCGATCGCATTCAAACAGACCCAAGTAAAACAAGTCAGTTTTTTGGGTGGTTTCACTCTTCTACTTCCGAGCTTTTAGTTTTTACACCCACAAAGAGGGGAAGCAGAATCAAAGCCCCCCCAATTTATCGGGGAATTTAGGGGGATCTAAAATTTTTGCTCCCGACAAGAGGACTTTTCAAACATCCTCTAACTATTAACTGTCGTGACAACGGCTTCAACTGTAGCTTTTTGTTCGTCAGCATCCACAGAAGTAACTGCCCAACGCAGAGGTTCGCCTTGTTTCTTTAACTCTGTTTCAATTACTTCTAGTAACTCTGCGGGAGTTTCTTGTAAATCAATTTCTGCGGTAATAAAATGAGTCGTCATTTTGTAAATCCTGTTAATTTGTAGTTTCTATAATAGCTGACTTCATCGGCGATGAAATACTTGTGTAACTTATCAGATTTGGTAATCTGAGTGAACAGTTATTCAGTTATGAATAACTGTTCGCTGATTATTTGCCTTTGCCAAATTGTAACTGATAAACTACGTCTTCCTTTTCTGTCTGAAGTTTCAAATCAGAAAGGGGTTTGGCAACACAAAGCAATACGTAACCTTGCTTTTGTAAATCTGGACTAACGCCCATCCCATCAGTTTGATCTACAGTTCCCTCAGATAGTTGACCGGCGCAAGTTGTACAAACACCTGCATTGCAAGAACTCGGCAATTCCAAACCAGCAGCCTCGGCAACTGATAAGATCGTTTCATTTTCAGGAACTTGCAAGGTATGAATTTTGCCTTGGTGATCAATTTCTACGGTGTAAGTTTTGGGCATATACAAAAGAAGCGTGATGCAACGGACAAATGTATTACTTTATCTGAATTAGTTCAAAATATCCAGATGTTACTATAAAAGTTTAGGTTAGAGAGGGACAATTATAGCAACTAATTCTGAATAAGTTATAGATTAGTAACATTATTTACTATACGATACACATAAATTAGTTAAATTTGCTTACTATAAATATGCGCGATCGCTTAGGATAGAGAGTCGAAAGTAGTTGGATTTATTACTCAAGAGTAACTTTTGATACCGTTTTGCTTATCCCAAGGTAAACTCATTTATCCCGGTCAATAAAACCCTGAAAGGTAAGTAGGTCACTTATCTAATAACTTTACTATTAGTCTTTTAGGGAATATGGCTTTCGGTATACTTTTGACTATCTACTTTTTCTAACTCTCTAAAAAATGGGCGAACCGAGAGTAATTACGAATTACGTACAGCCCTTTGGGCATGAAAACAGCGTAGCGGTAGCGAGTCCGCGAGCGTCATTACGAATTACGAATTACTTTAATTTACTACCTGGCTGCCATGACTGCGGGGGTCATCTTGACTAGCTGTTGGTGCTACTGGGGCTGAAAATTTGGAAACTTTTCCGCTAGCTTGAGCATAAGGAAGAGACGAACCAGTAACCAAAGCTTCTAAGTTACTAGCCATAATTGTGCGGGGTTGATCGCCGATCGCTTGAGCTATAGTTTCCCCTTGCTGACTCAAAAATACAAAATGGGGAATCCCGTCCACCCGATATTTCAGCATTTCCGGTAGCCATTTGGTATTATCCACATTCAGCATGACAAAATTCATCTTGTCAGCATACTCTGTTTCTAGTTGAGTGATATCTGGTGCCATTTTCTGACAGACAGTACACCAATCAGCATAAAACTCTACTAGAGATGGTTTGCCGTTGCTGACGGCTATTTCTAATGGTGTGGACGAATCGCTTAACTTGGCTAGAGTTGCTGAGGTTGTTTCAGTTCGCAATCCTAAGACGAGGGCAACGCTAAGAGCGATCGCTACCATTACAACTAAGAAGTTTCTCAAACGCTTCCCAAATGAAGATTCAGACTTATCGGGAGAATTAACAGGTGAATCAGTACTCATAACAGAATTATTAAAACTTATTAAGCAATTTCTTCTTTAGTCTAGCTGACTCCAGCCGCTCTTTAATACGTAATTTGATACTCAAAATTGGTATTAGAGGCTATTTATAAAGTAAAAATAAAATTCTTGTAGGGTTGTTAGGCGCATATTGCGATATAGTTTGTTACGAAAAATATGACTCTCGCGCCTAACGCACCGTGTTATGTAGCAGTGAACACCCTACTTAAGATTTATGCCACTCATAACTTAGTGTTTTTATTTACCAAAACGACGCTCTATATCATCTGCTTGAGAACCACCGCGAACTGAGTTAATCCGTAACGAGGTCTTATCTTTAGAAATGTTATAAGTTAAAGGCTTTGTCTTAGATATTCGCGTTTCACCCTCTTTAGCCAAAGTCTGGGGTGGATACTTAATAATTAAAGCTTTGATTGCCTCAATTCGTTTGGGTACTGCTGGATGAGTTGTATCAAATTCAGAACCAGGAGTTTGAGCCAAAACCTGCATTACTCTTAAACATCCTTCTGGTTCAAAGCCTGCTTTCACAGAAGCTATGTAGCCAATTTCATCAGCTTCAAACTCTTGTTGTCGTTCTTGTTCTGCTAAACGCTGTTCTAACTCTTTTTTCTTTTTCTCGACAATCTCATTAATGCGTTGCTGTGATTCTACTTGTCTTTGAGCGCCTTGATTACCAAGAACTGAACCCAGCAAACCACCAAAAGTTCCTCCAACTACACGATTTACAACGGCACCGCCAACGTTAGCAGCTGTTGACTCTTGGTTTGCAGCTTCTCTTTCTCCTAGTACTTCTTTGGTTGCTTCTTCTTGAATTTTGGCAATTAACTCAGTTTTTTTAGCTTCACCAACAGCAATGTGACGCTTGGTGTGATGTCCCATTTCATGGGCAACTACACAAGCTAATGCTGAAGAATCACCAGCTAACTGGTCAAGTATGCCATCGTAAATAGCAACCAAATTAACGTCACTTGCATAAGCATTGACATCATACTTGGGAACAGCCACAACCCGCCAAGGACGATTATCTAATTCGTTGGCACGTGCTACTCTATCTATGACGCGATAGAGGGTATAAAAATCTTCAGGTAATTCTTTTTTAGCTTGCTGGTAAATTGTTGTAGCTGTGGGTGCTGCTTTCTTTGGTTGGACTGGTTTAGCCTGGACTGGCAGTATTGCACTGAACAAAAGTAGGCACAAAGAACTAGTAGTTAGAAGTCTTCTATCCCAGTTCAGCATTATTGTTGATACCTCTGTAATATAAGGATTATTTTTATAAAATAATGCAAAATATATTTTGTGTAAATTAAAGATTTACAAAAGTACTACAGACCGAAGTCCGTTTGAGCAGATTTCGGTCTGTTGGCGTGAGCGACGGTAGCCATGTCAGTGAAGCTACGTAGGCATAGCCCATCATAGACAGACATCGCTGTTACTCAGACATACAAGTTAAGTAAGTTGGCACAATAAAACCAAACTATGTAAAGAGAAATGAACTAGGCTAAAATCCTTATACCTATTGCCTATTGCCTGTTGCCTATTGCCTTATCCCAACGACAATTTACGCTCACTTACTTAGGTCGATATTTACAGTTTGTATTGGCGTAATTGCTCTACTATATAATCTTCTAGTTCTTGTTTTTCTCTGTTACTGGCATTTCGTTGATAGGTTCTTCCTGTTTCTTGAATAAACTTACGTTTCTCGCTTGGAGAAGATTTGAGTTTACCTCCAGTTCCTTGCAGCTTTTGCTGTAATTCATCCCAAGTCTTTTCGCCCACACTTTCACCTAGTTTGACAAGTACCTTTGGTAGTAATGTTTTTGCCTCTCTTTGAAAATCTTCTTCTGTCTCAAGGGAAGCTAAATCTATATTGCTGAAGTCGATATCGATTTGAAACTTACTCATAGAATTGTATTTGTTCTTTTAACGATTATTACCACAATGAGGAAAAGATAAGTTTGATTGATTTTGCTATCAATCGTAGATAGGATACGAAGATAGCATGATTGAGCGGCTAGTAGATGGTAGGGATCAGTTAACTTTGCACTGACAAGTATCGCCAATGCTTTGCGCGTGGGCGTTTGCCTGCTTGAACCTATGAAATAAACTATATGGAAGCTTTCGTCACGAATTTGACGACTGTACTTGCTACAGCAGTTGATATCTTTACTGGCATTATCATTGGTATAGCCGTCTTGGAAGCCGTAGCCAAGATCCTGGTTTTTTTCTTCAGCCGCCGTAAAAAGTTGAATGAGGCTAAAGAGGAAATTCGGCTATCGCTGGGTATGTGGCTGGCTCTTTCCCTTGAGTTTGCATTGGCTGCTGACATTTTACGTAGTACGATCGCTCCAACTTGGGACGAAATTGGTAAACTAGCTGCCATCATTGCGCTACGAACAATTCTCAATTTCTTTTTGGCAAAAGAAATTGAGCAAGCAAAGAATAAAAAGAACGATATCAAAGATGAATCTTTTTAATTTCTCAGTATGGGCAGTAATCATCCAGTTTTTAGGTTCTTTAGCGATCGCAGCTTATGTCTTCGCTGCCATTTTTTCTCTAATTTTCAGGTGTAATGTCTATCAGGCAAGACTTATAGTAGCAGAAGGGGTGGTAACAAGTTTAAACTTTATGGTTGCAGCAACTCTGCTAAAGACAATTAATCTGCGAACTTGGAGGCAAATTTTAGTCTTTAGCTTAATCCTATCAATCCGCATCTTTCTTAAGAAGTTATTTGTGTGGGAGAAAATGCAAATTTTGACAATAAAATCTCGCGTTTAATGAGTCAAAAAAGTTTTTACTAATAATTTAAGACTGTCATATCAGAAAGATTTTACATATAGTTAATGCCTGCATAACCAGGTTAGCAATATTAAAAATGCTATCTTAAAGGCAAAGGTCATTTGCTCAATTTTTGAGGAAAAAACTATGACTACAACGCTCAAAGAGTCTAGTTCTATCGAGTCATTGCTAGGTAAAGAGGCTGAAGACCTGCTTACCTACAAAGCAAAGGTTTCTCAGGATTTACTACACTTGCCGGGGCCAGACTTTGTAGATCGAATCTGGATCAACAGCGATCGCAATCCTCAAGTATTGCGTAATCTCCAGTTACTTTATTCTACTGGTCGTCTGGCAAACACAGGTTATCTCTCGATTTTACCTGTAGACCAAGGGATTGAACATTCTGCGGGTGCGTCTTTTGCGCCCAATCCAATTTACTTTGACCCAGAAAATATTGTCAAATTAGCGATCGCCGCAAGTTGCAATGCTGTTGCTACCACTTTGGGGACATTAGGTATAGTTTCGCGCAAGTATGCCCACAAAATTCCTTTTATTGCCAAAATCAATCACAACGAATTGCTGACTTTCCCCAATCAATTTGACCAGGTATTGTTTGCTGATGTGGAACAAGCTTGGAATTTAGGGGCGGCGGCAGTAGGTGCGACAATCTACTTTGGTTCCGAGAATTCTACCAGACAGATTCAGGAAATCAGTAAAGCTTTTAAACGCGCCCATGAATTAGGAATGGTAACAATTCTCTGGTGCTATCTGCGGAACAACGCTTTTAAACAAGATAAAGATTACCACCTTGCTGCTGACCTCACCGGACAGGCAAATCATTTAGGTGTGACGATTGAAGCTGATATCATCAAACAAAAGTTACCTGAAAATAACAATGGTTATGGTGCAGTTGCTAAAGCCAGTGGTAAGAGTTACGGCAAAACAGATGAGCGCGTTTATACAGAATTGACAACCGATCACCCAATTGATTTAACTCGTTACCAAGTACTAAATTGCTACTCTGGGCGTGTAGGGTTAATTAATTCTGGTGGCGCAACTGGTAAAAACGACTTTGCCGAAGCAATTCGCACCGCCGTAATCAACAAACGCGCTGGTGGTTCAGGATTAATTTCTGGGCGAAAGACCTTCCAACGTCCTTTTGAGGAAGGTGTGAAGTTATTTCATACCATTCAAGATGTTTACTTATCGCCAGATGTGACGATCGCTTAAAAAGTAGGGAAGGGTACAGGGTACAGGGTACAGGTTACAGATTATTCACTGTCACCTGTCACCTAATCCCCCATTGCTATCTAACATTTCTCACTAAGAAATCTGGTTGACCACAACTTTTTCGCGATCGCTTCAAAATCTCGGCGCTACAAATACCAGGTTCACCGTTTTTGGAATAACAAAAGAAGACTTCTTGTAAAAACCTTCCCGAACCAGAACAAAAAGGTGCTACACCATCAGCAGTAATTTTATTATTAGCACTCACAAATGAATTTTTAAAATTTGTAATTGTGGTACGTAAAGGTTTATTAGGGCGATTATAAGCTGCGGGAATAGCGATCGCATCTTTTAAGTTTTTACTCAATGTCAAGTATTCCGCAGGAGTTTTGCCCGAACAAGTACCATGTTTTTCCCATTCATGATCGTAAAGTTTATTACTAGGATACAAATTGGGAAACCGTTGCTTTACTTCCGACGGTAGTTTTTGCGTGGAACAATTAGCAGGATAACCAGTTTGGTATTGCGGCCACAACCCATGTAGTACAAAACCAAGTTTCCTTCCAGAACCGCACTGCTGCGGGTCACGTGTACCGTTTGCTGCACAATAATCCGGCGACCAGGAGAGTGTCAGTACATAAAAATCAAATTTACCTGGAGTACCGCGATTTTGAGCAATGACAGCATTAGGTATAAAAAGATTAGTAATTAACAGAGAAGATGCAATTAAAAGTTTCTTAATCTGCATAAAAACAGTTAGTTTGCACTAAAAATAAAGTTATATACGATACATTGTTAAGAGTCAATAATCAAGGTTCAATAAGAGGTAGGGGGCAGGGGAAAATGACCCCAAGCTTTGTGCCGATAAGCTTTGCGGAACATAGGTCTGATTCCCCACTTCTACTAAGTAGTTCTCGTTCAGTTGGGGTCGAATCCCCTCCCTTCTTCAAGAATTCTTTCCCATTCCCCATTGCCTAACGAATTCAGAAAAAGCAAATCTCGGTAATGATTCTGGGATATCCTTAGA
Organism: Nostoc sp. FACHB-133; assembly: GCF_014698055.1. Taxonomy (NCBI): domain Bacteria; kingdom Bacillati; phylum Cyanobacteriota; class Cyanophyceae; order Nostocales; family Nostocaceae; genus Nostoc; species Nostoc sp. FACHB-133. Next base: position 193,387 of record NZ_JACJSH010000009.1, on the reverse strand, counting down.
TAAGTGAAAGATTTGCCAAAAAATAGTAAGAATGAAGCTGGCAGCAAGAGTAAGTCAGGTAACACCTTCATTGACCTTAGCGATCGCAGCCAAGGCTAAGGCACTGAAGGCAGAAGGAATAGATGTTTGTAGTTTTAGCGCTGGAGAACCAGATTTTGATACCCCAGCGCATATTAAAGCCGCAGCAGTTAAAGCTTTGGATGAAGGCAAAACCAAGTATGGTGCAGCAGCCGGAGAACCAAAGTTAAGGGAAGCGATCGCCCATAAGCTCAAAAATGATAACGGTCTTGATTACAAGTCGGAGAATGTCATCGTCACTAATGGCGGTAAGCATTCTCTGTACAACTTGATGGTGGCGCTAATCGATCCAGGTGATGAGGTAATTATCCCTGCACCCTACTGGCTAAGTTATCCCGAAATGGTGACTTTAGTCGGTGGAGTTTCAGTAATTGTGCCCACAGATGCCACAACGGGTTATAAAATTACTCCCGAACAACTCCGTAAAGCAATCACCCCCAAGACAAAGTTATTTATCCTCAACTCTCCATCTAATCCCACAGGGATGGTTTACACGCCAGACGAAATCAAAGCACTGGCGCAGGTAGTAGTTGATGCAGATATCTTTGTTGTCTCTGATGAGATTTACGAAAAGATTCTCTACGACGGTGCAGAACATATCAGCATCGGTTCTCTTGGGAAGGAAATTTTTGACCGCACTTTGATCAGTAATGGGTTTGCGAAAGCTTATTCTATGACTGGTTGGAGACTCGGCTATTTAGCGGGTCCAGTGGAAATTATTAAAGCAGCAAGTACCATCCAAGGGCATAGTACATCTAACGTGTGTACCTTTGCTCAATATGGTGCGATCGCAGCGCTACAAAGTTCTCAAGATTGCGTCGAAGAAATGCGCCAAGCCTTCGCCAAACGCCGACAGGTAATGCTAAACAGACTCAACGCCATTCCCGGATTGAGTACTGCAAAACCAGATGGCGCGTTTTATCTGTTCCCTGATATTAGCAAAACCGGTCTAAAATCCCTAGAATTTTGTGACGCTTTGTTGGAAAAATATCAAGTTGCAGTCATTCCTGGAATTGCTTTTGGCGCTGATGACAACATTCGCCTTTCATACGCTACAGATATGGCAACCATTGAAAAGGGAATGGATAGGTTAGAGAAATTTGTCAAGTCACGTATTTAGTTGTCATTTGTCATTTGTGAGGAGAACTTATTAACTCTTCAATTGCTTACTCCACCTTTTCAACTCAGAACTGGTGGAGTTTATTTTCAAGCCTCAAATTAGTTCCCAAAATACTTTTACTTAGAACTTATCAAACGCGGAAAGGACTTGATGAGTACAACTCCTCCAATCAAGGCAAAAATTGATCCTAAGCCAGTTAACATAACAGGTAAAAACCATAAACTTAGCCAAGATTTTATCATGGCAGAATTTGGCTTTTCAGGACTGTATAATATTTCTACCTGCTGACCTTTAGCAAATTCTGGTGGGTTGCTGCCTGAATTTGATTCAAAAACCGTTGCTTCCCCAGAACGAGCGGTAAATTTTATTACTGGATAGTAGGCATAAGAAGAACGACCTTTTCTATCAGTTGATGAACGTTGCACCAAATCAATTATTGTCCCTTGTGCTGGTATTGCTGAGGTAACAAAGGAACGAGTATTCAATGCAATCATAATGCCCGTAACGGCAATTATACTGCCAACACCGCCAAATATTGAACCAAATATACGAAAGAACTTTGTATCTTCATTCATAAAATATTGAAAGGTTTAGTATAACTAAAAGTTTAGATTGAAAATTTTAGGTTGATGTTTTCAGATTAGATAACAATCGGGGAGAAGTAGGGGAGGCAAATCTTAAGCCTATTACGCCACAGTGCCAACAAAATTTCGTAGGCGATCTTCTCCCCATGCCCCCTGCCTCTTTCTCCCCCTCACCTCTACATCAACCCCATCTCTTGCAACCCCTGGCGTAGTCTCTTCGCCTCTTCGGGATTATATCTTTCATGAAGGACGATCGCTTTTCTAAAAGCTGTTAAACTCTCTTGATGATTGCCAACTTTGAGCAACACTACCCCTAAATTTTGATACGCTTCGGCATAGTTGGGATTTAACACAATTGCATTTTGATAATATACGATCGCATCTGTAAATAAACCCAAAGCCTTAAATGTCATCGCTAAATTATAATGTCCAAATACAAAATTAGAGTCAATTTTCAAAGTTGTGGCGTAAGCTGTTTTGGCACCGTTGAAATCTCCTGCTGCTTTGAGTAAGTTACCCAAGTTGTTGTATGCTCCTAATTTGAGCATGGGATAAATTGGCAATTTGATAGCAGCTTTATAGTGAGAAATCGCCTGTGGGGATTTTTGCAAGCGACTGTAAGCAATGCCTAAATGATAGTGGAGTTCATATAAAATATCGTAATTTTCTTCAGCAACGCTGATTCCATGTCTGAGCAACTCCATACCTTGGGTAATTTTCCCCGTTTCCACATACAATGCCCCTAATTTACTGCAAACATAAGGGTCATCGGGATGAGTAGCAAGAAACCCTTCCATCGCGGTAGCTGCTTTGGCATATTTGTTATTTTGAGTGATCGCACTTTTTTGATATCCTGTGTGTACAAGTGCGACCCCAGGTAAATAACCTATTTGCCAATGGGGTTCTTTATTTACAATTGCTGACACGCTATCATCCACTAAGGCATGGTAAGGACGGTCAAAACGAATATCTGGATGATTGCGGAACAACCTGGAAACCAAAGAATAGGGAGATTGTTCAGCACCTACTTCCTGGCGAACGAGGTTGATGAGCAGGTATTCATCTCTGGCGATCGCCTCTCGCAACTGCGGTACAATGCCTGGAGTCAAAGTTTCATCAGCATCTAAGATCAAAATCCAGTCACCAGTGACATATTTTAAAGCTGCATTACGGGCAGCACTGAAGTCATTACACCATTTAAAATGATGAACTTTTGCACCGAGTTGTTGGGCAATATTGGGAGTGCGATCAATTGAGCCTGTATCCAAAACTACCATTTCATCCACCACTTTTCTGACACTGTTCAGGCATTTAGGCAGTGTTGCGGCTTCGTTTTTCACAATCATGCACAGACTCAAACTCATAAGTTAAAAATTGGGAATGGGGAATTGGGAATTGGGAATTGGGAATTGGGAATTGGGAATTGGGAATTGCCAAGAGGAGAAGGGGACAATGGGAAAGACTTGTTGCAAGATTCTCACTCAAATCATCTTGTCACCTTGTCCCCTGTTTCCCCTCATTTTCCCCATTCCCTATTGCCTATTTAGATTTTGTGCAAAAATCAAGATTAACAAAATCAGTGAGTGATTCGATCTGGGAGAAAGGGTGAATTTAATGCAGGGTCAAACCATCGGTGGAAGCTACCAAATTCTCACCCAACTGGTACAAGGGGGGTTTGGTACGACTTTCTTAGCTCAAGATATTCAAAGACCGGGGAATCCACAATGCGTTGTTAAGCATTTTAAGCCACTCTCTACCGATGTATACACTTGTTCATCAGCACAATGTGATTAATCGGGATATCAAGCCGGCTAATATTCGGCGGAGAACATCAGATAACAAGATAGTACTAATTGACTTTGGGGCTGTCAAACAAATTAGTACTCAGATGCCTAATTCTCAAGGACAAACAACTTTTAAGTAGGTTGGCGCAATTAAAGCTAACTGGCAAAGGCTGTCCTTTGTCATTGGTCATTAGTAAGGACTTTAAGACTATTTATGTTTCGTAACATAATTTGGTTTATTTCTACCAACTTAATTACCGTAGCCATTGGTACTCATGGTTATATGCCAAGTGAACAAGCTAGCTAATCGCACTCCACAATTGAGCAGCGATATCTATGCAGTGGAAATTATTGGTATTCAAGCCTTGACAGATGGATTCACGAGTATAAAAGACTTGTTAACGGAGTTCTGAGATGGATTCACTAGTATCGAAAAAATACTAATTAACTGCTGAAGTGGCAGGTATAACAGCAAAGTTCGTTCAATTTATGCGATCGCACTTTGATATATAAATAGCGATACACAGGTTCTTTTATTAAGATTTTCGCCAATTTGAAATCAGCGTATTTTTCTCTAGTGAAATAAAATTTATAAAAGAACACTAATCCCTATTTTTGTTGATGAATAGATTGCCGCTTGAGACGCTTATGAGCGTACATTAATTCGTCAGACCTGGCAATTAGTTGTTCTAATGACATATTACTTTCTGGTGAGTAACGCTCTATTCCCATACTCATCGAAAGTTCATAGCTACGGTTTTGCTGTTGATTAAAGTTGGCAATATTTACTTGCAGATACGCTTGGATGCTATCAGCATCCTTAAAGTAGCTGGAGATGAAAACAATGAACTCATCTCCACCCAAGCGAGCAACAATATCCGAGTTCCGAAAACTTTGCTTGAGTAATCGACCAGCATCAACAATCAAGGCATCCCCGATATCATGACCCAGGGTGTCGTTAATCTGTTTTAGCCCATCTAAATCAATGAAGATCACCCAGCACAACAATCTCATGCGGTGAGCAATTTTCAACTGTTGTTCAGCCATCACGAAGAAGCCACGTCGGTTATGCAAACCTGTTAGATCGTCGGTCAGCGATAACTGCCTTCCTTCTATCTCTGATTGTTTACGGTTGCGAATTTCCTGAATGAGTTCCATCTGAGCGATTACTTGCCGAGTTAAGCGGCGCAGTGCATCCAACTGCTGGTAACTTAGCTGACGAGGAACGGTGTCCATAACACACAACGTCCCTATTGGAAAACCATTAGGCGTAACTAGTGGCGCACCAGCGTAAAAACGAATTTTAGAATTACTTTTGACTAGAGGATTGTTCGCAAAGCGATCATCCTTGATGGCGTTGGGAACTACTAATATATTCTCTGGTTGCAGAATAGCATAGGAGCAAAAAGCCGACTCTCTGGGCGTTTCTCTAACTTTTAGTCCAATGTTAGATTTAAACCATTGGCGATCGGCATCCACTAAGCTAATTAAAGCAATTGGAGTTTTGCAAATGTAGGCAGCAATAGCAGTTAGGTCATCAAATGCTTGTTCAGGTAGAGTGTCCAGAATATTGTAGTCTGTTAATGCTTTGAGCCTTTCTGCTTCATTTTTATATAGAGGAGCAACTGGTGTTTTCACAGATGAGTGTCCTCGCCTTAGCAAGGAAAGTCTGATATGCTGGAATCTTTGCAACAACCGCAGGGCTAACTCTCCAGCAACAAGGCTGCGTGATATAAATATCTCTGCAACGAAAATCAACATTCGATTGAATATACAGAAATATTGTATTGCATGATGTTCTTCATGCCTTTGGTTTGCTCTGTTGTTCATATCACCCTAACTCTCACCGTGCAAATCCTCTGAGCATCTATATGCTTACAAGGTCTTCTACCCAAAGCAATGTTGAAAATTATCATTGTCAACTAAAAATTATCAAAACTTATCATACTGGCAGAGTTCCTGTCAAAACGGGATATTTTTGATACTGCTAATTTGTGTGGATGCAGAGAAATTCTGAGGGTTAGATTTCAACCCTCGGAACTCTCCCCCCGGTCTGTTCTTTGCCAAAAACTTCACGAAAGGAGCGTAAGACAACTAAGCAGACTGACGGCAAAAATAAAAATGTGCGATCGCTTAATTTTGCAGCCCAGTCCAGATTATCTCTGCGTAGATGGCTATCCTGATTGATTGGCTTTAATCTCTAATTTTTCAAAAGCCATAGTCGATTTAACTAAAACCAAAATATCACTAGCTTTCTTGTGGTGGGCAAAATTTTTGCTCTGACTCATCTACCACTTGCACAAAAGTTATTCTGGCTGCTTAATTCTGTTTTCAGTAACTTGGCTTTATAGCGATTAGTTTGGTATAAAGCAGCGATTGATACGGTTTTAGTAATCGGTTTCAGCTTTGATCCTTGATAGGAAAGTAACATAAGCCGTAGAAAACTTATCAACAAATTCTGCCAATGGATAAATTTTACCCAAACTAAAATTGCTAATTTTACTCAGATAAAAATGCACACAACATTAGCAATGCTGCGTCATCTTTACTATGCAGAGATGAAGTTACAGTTTTTAGCACAATAATAATGGAGAAAGTAATGATTACCGAAGAAGACTTAGCTCAACAATTTACCCTTATTATGAAGCAATCTCACCCGACAGCATGGGAATTACTACGACACTGCTATATAAAAGTGCTAAATTCTAGCTTAAAAGGAGCGTATACCGCTCATGCCAAACATATTAGGATTTACTGTCCTGACAGACTGATTGCTGCTGTAGTAGCAGAAAAAAATTTACTGATAGAAGTGGCAGAATCTCTGGGTCTAGTTGAAGTTGTTTGCCTGAATGCGACAAATCTGTTGCACGACCCCAAATCGCAGATTAGGAAGGCTTCTCCTCAATTGTGGTTAGATTTGATGTGGATTGTTACGCAAAAGCAAGAATTATGAAACCTAGAATTTTCTCTAGAATTAGTCTTTATATGACTCTAAAATCCCACTGCGAATCATTAGTTGTGGCCAAAACAACACAAAAAATCCCATCCACATCACTATAGGGATAGAGACGAGAATGGTTAACCAGATAGTTTTAAATAGTAACCAGCTACCACTAATCAGTGTTACACCTGTGAGAACTATAGACCAGGGCTGACACCACCAAGGTTTGTAGTTCCAAGGACTTATAGGCTTTTCTTCGGACATTTGTTTTATTTAATAAAACTCCAAATTTACCTTTGACCATTTTTAGGGTAAACGATCTACTAGGGTTCCAGAGTTGAACGCGTTGGCTTTGCCCACCGCAGGTATCGCTATCAATATTATCAAGGTTTTGGTAATATTCTTCAGAAATATAACAGTACAATCCAGATCAATTTTGGTTATCGTCCACCTCCGTAGACTCAGAAAAAATTAACAAGGGGATTTTGCCCCTTGTTATGAACCCGCGTAGGTGGGTAAAGCCTTGTATATAAGCTTTTAACTACTTAGGAAAGCACTGCTGCTTCTAGCTTATCGGCTCTGTTCTTCAAGATGGTTGGTAATTCGCTACTGAACGCTTCACCTTCAACCACTTGCGATCGGAAACCATCTGGCCCAACTGGAACGTCACCCGTGATGGTTGTGCGATAGAGGACGCGCTCAACTTCCAGATGATCCAGATCCTGTGGGGCTAAATGCGAGGTGGCGCGATTGTCCCAGAAGGCAATGTCGCCATTGTTCCATCGGAAGCGAGTGGTGTAGGCAGGCTTGGTGATTTGGTTGAAGAATAACTCAAGCAGCAGGTCGCTTTCTTGTCGTGACACGTCAAGAATGTGTGAGGTGAAACCAGGATTCACGTACAATGCTCGTTCGCCTGTCTCAGGATGAACCCTGACAACTGGGTGGATTGAAACCAGTGGATTGGCAGCAATGCGCTGGGCGATCTTGCTATTGCTGGGCAGATTTAAACGCGCATTGAAGCGATGTTCAGCTTTCAACCCGTCTGCTAGCGCCCGCAGGGGTGCTGACAGACCCTCGTAGGCTGCGACCAAATTAGTCCACTGTGTGTCACCACCGAAACTAGGAACGTTAACTGCACGCAAAATCGATGCCGCAGGTGGATTGACAACTGCTGTTACATCGGTATGCCAGCGACTCTCGTAGCTGGAACGCCGTAGACCATTGCGCCGTTCGTAACGGCTGCGGTCAATTGGTAAGATTTCTGAGAAACCTTCTACCGGCTCATCTTCGTGGGGATGTGCGTAGGTCACTTCGCCAAAACGAGCCGTGAATGCAACCTGTGCAGCATGATCGATGTTCTGACCGCGAAAGAACACGACTTTCCACTTCAATAGCGCTTGACGAATTTCTTTAACTGCATCATCGTGCAAAGGACGTGAAAGGTCTACGCCACTGATTTCAGCACCAATGAAACCAGCTACCTGTTTGACTTCAATGTGTTTGTTAGTCATCTGAATTCTCCATAGTTTGATTCATAGGGCGATGTTCACACTCGTCCGTTTCCTTTGGTATGTTGTTTGCACTCAATGGCTACATCCCAAAGGAAGCGATCGCATTTGAAAAATATCATACGTTAAATCTATCGATTTGCAGTAGTATAAAAATATCGAATTTTAAACTGCCTAATCATTTGCACCCTATGGGCTTGCTACAGATGACTTTGGGCAACTTAGCCTTGCTCTAATTTCCCTCTTTTTTAAGGAGGCTTAGGGAGGATCGAGCCTTGATATAAACGTAATTATGTCGTGCATTTAATTGGCACAACTAGGGCGGACAAGATGTCCACCCCACAAGAGATTTATTTTTTGGGGGATGCAAATTAGATTTCTTAAGCTTAAGAAAGTTTAAGCTGTAGAAGCCTTTATACTCTAACCCGTTTTTTTAATTACGAATTATTCGTTAAACATTTCCAGCAACTGCGCTTCGCTTAACTGTGTAATTCCTAAAGAGAGCGCTTTTTCTAGTTTAGAACCTGCATCTTCTCCTACTACCAAATAATCTGTCTTTTTACTCACCGAATCAGTCACTTTGCCACCAGCTTTTTGAATCAAAGCCTTTGCCTCGTCTCGCTTTAGGGTTGGTAATGTCCCTGTAACTACAAAAGTTTTACCTGCAAACTTTTGATTACCATCACCAAGTGTTTTTGTTTCTTCTGGGGCAGTTAATTGTAATCCTTCTACTTGCAAGCGTTCTATCAATCTTTGGTTGGCATCAATCCGAAACCACTGGTACACAGATTGGGCAATTTCAGCACCGATACCGTAAATTCCTTCAATATCTGATTGCTTTGCTGTCGCTAACTGATCTACGGTGAAATATTTCTGAGTCAACAATTGGGCATTAACACTGCCAACGTGACGAATACCTAAACCATACAATACCCTTGACCAAGGTTGATTTTTTGATTGAGCGATCGCATCAATCAATTTCTCTGCTGACTTTTGCCCCATCCTTTCTAATGCACATAACTTATCTGCTGTCAACTCATATAAATCGGCAACGGAATGGACTAAAACTTTATCAACAAGTTGATGCACTAGCTTTTCGCCTAAACCTTTAATATCCAACGCATCACGACTTACCCAATGTTCAATAGAGCCTTTGAGAATCGCTGCACAGGAAGCATTGACGCACCGAGTCACCGCCTCACCTGATTCTCGCACCACTGCTTGATCGCAGACAGGGCAATGGGTAGGCATAACAAAGGGTTCAGTGTCAGCAGGACGGAGTTCTTTGAGTACCCTCACGACTTCTGGAATGATTTCTCCAGCTTTGCGGACAATAACAGTATCCCCAATGCGAATATCTAATTGAGTAATGCGATCGCTATTGTGTAAAGTCGCGCGAGAAACTGTTGTCCCCGCCAGTTGTACAGGGCGCATTTCTGCTAGCGGCGTTAACGCCCCAGTTCGTCCGACATTTACAGCAATATTTTCCACACGGGTGGGTGCTTCTTCGGCGGGGTACTTTAACGCGATCGCCCAGCGAGGAAATTTCTGGGTAAACCCTAGCTGTTCCTGAAGTTTAAAAGAATTTAGCTTTACTACCACCCCATCAGTCATATAGGGTAAATTCAGGCGTTCCGTATCCCAATATTCATAATATTTTGCCACTTCTGCGATCGAGGCACACAATTTATGGTTTGGGTTCACTTGAAAACCCATCTTTTCTAACAACTCCAACGCTTCCCATTGGGTATTGGCAATACTGGTGTCATCTCTACCAGGAATGTGCAGGGTATAGCCAAAGAAAGCTAACCGCCGTTTAGCGACAATGCGCGAGTCTAATTGCCTGAGTGTACCTGCTGCGGCGTTCCGGGGATTAGCGAATAATTGCTCCCCTGCTTTTTGCCTTTCCTCGTTGATTTGTTTAAATACTTCCAACGGCAAAAACGCCTCGCCTCGAACTTCCACCCTTTCTAGAATTTCTAACCCTTCAAAATTTAAACGCAAGGGAATTGAGCGAATTGTCCGCACATTTTGGGTGATATCTTCACCTGTCACGCCATCACCCCTAGTTGTCCCCCTAACTAAAATGCCATTTTGGTAGGTAAGAGCCAAAGCAGAACCATCAATTTTCAGTTCAGTTACATATTCCACCGAATCTATTTTCGGTACTTGTCGCCGCCAACGCTGCTCCCACCCTTGCAACTCATCAATATTAAACGCATTTTCCAGACTGTACAGGGGGATATTATGCCGCACCGAAGTAAACTGCGTTGCTGGTCTCTCACCCACGCGCTGAGTCGGGCTATCTGGTGCTGTCAACTCTGGATATTGAATTTCCAGTTGTTGTAATTCTCGATATAGCTGGTCATAGACTGCATCCTCCATAATTGGAGCATCTAGGACGTAATAAGCGAAGCTTGCTTGTTGCAATAACTGGCGCAATTCTTCTGTGCGCTTTACTTCCGGCTTAATCTGTGTCATTAGAATAATTACAAAATATCTAGCGAATAAAATTTAAAGATAATGAAGCCTGTTGCTTGGATAGCCGCGACTAACCTGTGAAATCAAGGCTTTGATGAATTAATCTTTCATATTATATTCTACCCAAATTGGATGTCTTGGTAGGTGATCACTACAACAAGGGCAAGGAAGTACCGCATATCTTTCGGCAACTTTCATTGCTAGTGATGCCAATACGGTTCGGTTGAGGGAAGAGACGCGATAAATCGCCGTCTCTACAAAGGACTGATTATTGTGAAAACGGTGATTTATCACGTCTTTGCAATCTATAACTTTCATCAAAAAACCTTATTCGAACCGTATTGCTAGTGATGCAATCTTGATCGTTCCCATCTCAGAAATATAGATCAATAACTATAGAACCCATTCTTATTGGCTGGAGAAATAAGATGTTTTTAAAGTTAATATAAATGTATTTTGTACTAAGCTTATTTGAGTTCATTTTCTTCCCAACGATTTAAAATGCTTTTTCTTTAAAGTGTAAGAAAGTGCAAAGCACAAAATAGAGAGTATCACGCCTTTAATTAGCTATTATCGGCAGAAAATAAGCTAAAAATACATAGTAAAGTTATGCCAAAGATATACAAATAAAAGTTCGGTATTCCGAATTCAGGAATCATCTATAAATCTTGGGTATCCACAATTATCAGCATCGCTACCTGGGTATTGCATAAAAAATAAATGCAAACCTATTTAGTCAGTGCAGCCCACAAATTTACATTTTTATTTTACTAATATGTTCATACGTTCTTTAACATTTACTGCCTCTAGTGCAGCGTTACTTGCAACTTTAGTCAGTTCTGCTTTTGCCGCTCCCATTAACTTTGCTAATAGTGTCAGCAATAGTGAGACAAATACAAAGGTAATTGCTCAAAATGTTGCCCAATTACAGAGAATACCCGATGTCAGAAGACAAGCGATCGCTAACGGACAAGACCGATACGCCGCTATTTGGGTCAAGTCTGGTAGTGGGGCTTGGGAAGCGCGGCATGGATTGACCTCAGCCCAGTATCAAGCGACTTTTGACAAACTAGTTGGCGAAGGATATCGGTTAGTTGATGTTAGTGGTTATGATGTCAACGGACAAGGCCGATACGCTGCTATTTGGGTCAAGTCTGGCGGTCCTGCTTGGCAAGCACGACATGGATTAACCTCAGCCCAGTATCAAGCGACTTTTGACAAACTAGTTGGTGAAGGATATCGATTAGTTCACGTTAGTGGTTATGCTGTGAACGGACAAGACCGATATGCCGCTATTTGGGAGAAATCTGGTGGACCAGCTTGGCAAGCGCGACATGGATTGACCTCAGCCCAGTATCAAGCAACTTTTGACAAATTGGTTGGTCAGGGATATCGGTTAGTTGATGTCAGTGGTTATGGTGTCAACGGACAAGACCGATACGCCGCAATTTGGGTGAAATCTGGTGGACCAGCTTGGCAAGCGCGACATGGATTGACTTCAGCCCAATATCAAGAAACTTTTGACAAACTAGTTGGTGAAGGATATCGATTAGTTGATGTCAGTGGTTACAATGTCAACGGACAAAACCGATACGCCGCTATTTGGGAAAAGTCTGGTAGTTCAGCTTGGCAGGCGCGACATGGATTGACTTCAGCCCAGTATCAAGCTACTTTTGACAAACTGGTTGGTGAAGGATATCGATTAGTGGATGTCAGTGGCTATTAGTACAACATCTCCAATTATCATTGCACACCGAGGCGCTAGCGGCTATCGTCCAGAACATACTTTAGCTGCTTATGAATTAGCGATCGCATTGGGTGCTGATTATATTGAACCTGATTTAGTTTCCACCAAAGACGGTGTTTTAATTGCTCGTCACGAAAATGAGATTTCCGAAACCACTGATGTTGCTAGCCATACAGAATTTGCTCGCCGTCAAACCACCAAAATAATTGATGGCGAATCAAAAACTGGCTGGTTTACTGAAGATTTTACCTTGGCAGAAGTGAAAACACTACGAGCCAAAGAGCGAATTGGTCAACTGCGATCGCAAAATACCGCTTATGATGGACTCTTTGAAATTCCTACGCTACAAGAAATCATCGATTTAGTGAAGCGTAAAAGTGCCGAAATTAATCGTGCGATCGGCATTTATCCAGAAACAAAGCACCCAACTTACTTTAAATCTATTGGGTTAGCCCTAGAACCACCCCTACTTGCAACTTTGACAGCCAACGGTTATGAGGGCGCTAATGCACCTGTTTTCATTCAGTCTTTTGAAGTGAGTAATTTACAAGATTTATCTACAAAGACTGATTTACCTCTGGTGCAATTGCTGAATAACAGTGGTAAACCTAATGATTTTGTCGTTAGTGGCGATGAACGCACTTATGCAGATTTAGTCACTGCATCAGGTTTAAGGGAAATTGCTAAATATGCACAGGCGGTTGGGGTTCATAAAAATTTACTGGTTCCTAGAGATAGTAGTGGTAAATTGCGTAGACACAAAGCGGCTTGTCGCCAGATATCGCCTACATCTTTAGTAACTGACGCTCACACGGCTGGTTTGCTGGTTCATGCCTGGACTTTCCGCAATGAAGACTACTTTTTGCCACTGGATTTTCAAGGAAATCCCCAAGGGGAATATGAACTATTTTTCAGCTTAGGTGTTGATGGCGTATTTAGCGATTATCCGGATACGGCTTCTACTGTAAAGGAAAGTCTTCGGCTTAAACCTTATTCACCCTAATATCAAACTTTTAATCAAGAAAAATCCAATTCTCGACTTATTAAATAAGTCGGGAATCTCAGCCTATATATTTTCACAAACTCGTCATCACCTGAGCTAATTGATTAGATAAATCAATTCCCAGATTCTCGGATTTTGTAAATAAAACGCCAGCTAAAAAATAATAATCGTCAGAATAAAACGCCATTTTGTTTTTTCGGAGTTCTTCTATGTGTTTTTTTACTTTAGGCTCCGAGCTATAGTAGCCGAACTCCAAAGGTAACACCATGAAATTTTGAACATAATAACCATTTTCTTTTGCTATGTTCAAGGTATTTATGGGATTAGAAAAGCTAGATATTAAAACCAAGACATTTTCATAATCTAACGACAAAAGATCATTGGTAACTGTTGCTCCATCTACGCCCCCAAATAAGAGCGGTATATAAATATCATCATCTGGTGCGGGTAGATAGGGTGGATTGGCTACAAGATACTCGGCATCTGGTTGAGAAGAATTAAACAAAGATGAATTATGGATTATATATTTATTTGTGAGATTGTATTCATCGATGGTTGAATTGGCAACTTTCCATGCAGAAGTATTTAATTCAAATCCCTGGATTACGCCATTAAATTTGTTTCTCAATAAGGAATTAATTACAGGGCTGCCATCTCCTGAACCAAACTCCACAATAGATTCAGAACTTTTACAATTTCTGATCACAAAGCTTTCTAAACAGTTTGAGTAGAAATTGGATTCTTCAGGACAAAAAAAGATATCTTTCATGTGACTGCAATCAATTGGTAATGTATAATAAGCAAGAAAGAAATTATTTATTACCTTGTATTAAGGCAATAAGAAACTGTTCCTTTAGCAAGGTGTTGCTAAAGAAATTTTTTTGCAGGTAAATTAGATACAAAATGACTTAAAAATGTCAAATTAAAATGCTAAAACCTGCTATTTTTAATTTTTGGGATTTATCTTCACATAGGAGTCAGACAGATTGTTTTGCTTGGCGTATTGATCGCACAACAGCACTAGCGGCGCGATCACCCATTAACTTCTCCTGGTCATATCCAAGCAGGAGTTCCCACGCGTTTTTGGGATACTGTTCTGCTAAAGACAAAGCAACATCATCTAACATCCAACGGCCGTGGCGTTCATCTTCCCTAATGTGCAGTTCCCAATAACCCATCGCCGCCTCTGACAGTCCCAATCGTTGCGCCGCCGCCAGATAGTTTTTATAAGCCGCAGGGCCAGCCACCTCAAAATATGTCAACGCACCACAATAACGTAGGAAATAGCGTTTGCGATCGGTGGTCAAAAAATTATGATTAGCACAAGCTAGAACTTCCCAAGGCACTAAATCGAAGTATCCTTCTGGTTCAGTGTTCATCCCAAATTCAGCCAGCATTTGGGCAAAAAACGTCGAGTGCTTACGGGATAAACGACCATTGCCGTATTCTTCTAGTAGTACTCGCACCAGCGTACACTGCACTTCATTAGCAGCACCACCCAATACGTAGCAAAGACGACTACCTTCAACCAAGCCATCAAAAGAACCGATCGCTAGCAGGTGACGATACCCAGCTTCAGTCATATCCTCACGAATATAGCGGCTACTATCCGACAAAGGCGGATTTAAATCGGCGGATGCACGCTCAATTAAAGCGTGTTTGACATCCAATTGTTGCAGCGCTGGTAAATCTATCTGTGCCAGTTCCCAGTTTTGCCAAGCAGCCTCGATTTGATCGCGACATGAGTATAAATAAAGCGATCGCTCATTGGTATAATGCTGCAAATCATCGTACCAAAATAGCTTAAGCCGATTAATTCGATAAAGTATCCGTTGCAAAAAACGGTGAGCCTGTTCATCAGAGCGATCGTTTTTATAGGCGGCGCGAATTGCTCTTGAGAGCGCCTGTTCAAACTCACTAGCTATTGCAGGTTTGATATCCAGCTTATGATCCAAATCCTCCATTGCTAGCAGTTCTATAAATTGCTCCTCAGCACGGTCGTACTTGGTAATTGTTCTTTCTTCTGCTTGCGTACTTTTTTTCGCAGCCCTAGTATTAGGAAATATAACTAAATTGCTTTGCATGGAATCTTCGCTAGCTTTGGAAAAGTGAGAAATTAGTTTCACCTCTAATATCTAGGTTTCCACACGAGTAGCTTTCTGTACCTCTTTCCCTGGTTATAAAGAAAAATTAAGTTTCAAAAGAAGGGTATTGGGCATGGGGCATTGGGCATTGGTTATTTCTCCCCTGCTCCCCTGCTCCCTGCCCCCTGCCCCCTGCCCCCCTGCCCTACTCCCTACGGCGCTTTCGGCTGTTGCTCAATCGGCTTACTTGGCGGAATCTCCTCAAGAGGAATTAGTGCTTCGATTACTGACTTAACAATTGGTGCGGCAACAGTAGAACCATAAGCACTTTCTCCTTTTGGCTCATCCACCAGTGCAAAGACTACATAGCGAGGAGATTCTACTGGTAAAATAGCCACGAAGCTCGTCATTCTAGCACCCTTGATGTAACCACCATTAGGACTAGCTTTTTGGGCTGTACCAGTTTTACCAGCAATGCGATATCCGGGAATTTGTGCCGCCTTACCACTGCCTTCATTAACAACAGTTTCCATCATTTCTACGACCTTTTGGGCTGTTGCGGCTGAGAAAATTTGGCGTGATATAGTCCGAGTGGGTGAATCATGCATCTGCCCTTTGGTATCAATCAACCCTCGTACTACATGGGGTGTGACCAATTTACCGCCATTGGCTAAAGCACCGTGCATTTGCACTAGCTGTATCGGTGTCATCGAAAAACCTTGCCCAAAGGAAGTAGTAGCTGGTTCAATTGGCGAAGCGATAAATTCTTCTTGACTTTTGAGCCGACCGCCAACTTCAAAAGGTAAATCTGTATCAACTTTTTGTCCTAGCCCCAAGCGTTCCAGCCAGTTGTAGTAGATTGAAGGCTTTAAGCGTTGGATAATTTGCACCATGCCAATGTTGCTGGAATATTGCAAAATCTGAGCGATACTGATTCGCCCATTACCATTATTCATGGCATTTTTGATGGTGTAATTAGCTACTCGAATAGAACCGGAGTCATTAAACATATCATCTGGTTTGATGACACTATTTTCCAGAGCGATCGCCACATTCAAAGGTTTAAAAGTCGAGCCTGGTTCATAAAGATCCGCCACCGTCCAGTTTTTAAACAGGGAGATATTAGCTTTAGCGTATTCATTAGGGTTATAGGTAGGCTGAGAAACGAGGGCGAGTAAGGAACCATCCAACGCATCCATTACAATTACTGCCCCACGTTTAGCATCAAACTTCTCCATTTGTTGTTTGAGTGCCAGGCTAGCAATCCGTTGCAGACGGCTATCGATTGTGAGTTGCAGCCGTAAATCATCAAAATGCAGAAAACCTTCCGGTGCATGATCTGGCATCACGGCTCCATTACCAGAGCGACTGAGCCGCACCGTTTGCACAGGACGTTCTAACAACTTCTCTTGAGAATATTCCACACCTGCTTGACCACGACGGTCAACATTCACATAACCCACCACATCAGAAACCAAATCGTCTGGCGGATAATATCGGGAGTATTTTTGAATTAACTCTAAGCCATTTAAACGCAAAGAAGTCACGCGATCGATAATTTCTTCCGGTAGGGCTGGGGCAAGTATAATTCCGCTTCTTTTACTTTGAAAAGTTTTCACCAATTCAGCAGGATCTTTGGCCAATATTGGGGCAAGTCGCTCTGCCATATCTTCATTAGACTTATCAAACAGCTTGGGATGAGCGTACAAAGTATACACAGGACGGTCAATCGCCAACAGTTCACTATTGCGATCTACCACCGGGCGACGGGGCATAAAAGGTCGCAAATCCACCATTTGCTGGTTCCGCGCCTGCTCTGTTAATTTTGCCCCCTTAACAATTTGCAAGTTATACAACTTGATACCTAACCCCAATCCTGCTGCCATTAATACGCCCCAGACGACGAACAGCCGGGACTTGGTATTGGATGTTTGATTTTGGATATTAGAGGCAAGTGTCCCCAACAACCCTCGTTTAGAACCCTTCTGCTGCTTTTTGAATGCTGGATTCCGAGACTTTCTTAATCTTGTTCTGCTTGGTAATTTTTGCATTGCCTACTCAGTACCAAATTACTTTTCGGAGTCAAAAGTCCAAACTTAAAGTTAGTTACTCCATAACTCCTGTATAGACGCAATTAATCGCGTCTCTCCTAACTCTTAATATCCAAGTGGTGATAGCGTTTGCCGTTGCGTTTCCGAACTTGGCGTTATGTTATTAGATGATGCTGACTTAGACGTATGAGGTGCTGGAGACAAGAAAATCATTCCTTGAGGGGTTGGTAATACTAGCCCTGCTGTTGATTGTTCTGCTTCTTTAGCCATTCTATTTGTCAGCGTGGCGTTGGTTGTCGTTAGTAGCCGCTCATGACGTTGGAGGTTTTGCAGTCTGCGATATGACTTACTCCAAAGCTCTTGGGAATATACTGTCCAGCCATAAACAGCAAGTGTCGATGCTACTACCAAAAACGCCAAAACTGTCGAATAACGATGAAATGTGTACAAGCGCAACAACCATAAAGGTACGGCTCCAGAATTAGGCATTGTGGGAAGTCCAAGAAAATCTACCCCTGAACTTTTCTGAGTTGCACTGGACTGCTCATTGAGATTTGGTAATTTTTGTCTACCCAACTCTTTCACCGATTTGGGCATAGCTGCCTTATTTGTGGCAGAAACCGCTAAATTTTTTGAGGAACGCTGTTGTCTTTGAGAGGATAAGGGTGTGGCTTTGGTCGCTGGTGTAGCAGCGCTCTGTGCTACCGAATCTATACGCGCACGTCGCCTTCCTAAAGAAAACATAGAATCTCGCCAGAACCAATTACCCTTTCCAGAAATAGCAGATTTACGAGCAACTACCATAAATTTTTTAGATTGCAAATACTGTACTTTAGATTGATTTTCTTGATTGTCTGTTTTTGATAGGGTTAAGACTTACTTCTGTGCAACAAGCACACATAACAGACTACACCCTTTTAACTGTTCTGATAGATAGCTGTACCAATGTTTGCATCGTCTAGATATTGCAATGTTTGCAATCAGCGATTAGCAACCAGACAGCTTACCCTTTAGAGATAGCACCTAAAGTATGGCAACGCCGGGCAGCAAGGTGCAATACTCTGTGAAAAAAATAAAATTTTTTGTTATGATAGCTCGGTTTGCTAGAAAATTTGGTAATTTCCTTTTTGCTTCTGAGTTAAGAGAAACTAATCAGATAGCTGTATGAGACATACTGCCAAAAAGAATATCCCAAAGGATTATTTTTTTTAAGTATGTAATCTCACAGCATTAAAAAAAAAGCAATAAATACGGTATCGTATTCAACAGGCGAAAAATTTTTCTAGCCACAATTGGTGAAAGAGGAGTTATGAAAACAAAAATCTTTGGTTTGGCTGTAATCTTAAGTCTAGCTACAATTCTGGGAGCCTGTGAAGGCGGTGGTGATGGTGGTGGTACTACTAATAGTACTCCTGCTGCTACAGGTGAACCAACTGATGCGCCTCCCGCTACTAAAATCACACCTGCGGCTACACCTGCTGCTACACCTGCGACTACACCTGCTGCTACTCCTAAATAAGGCATCTTAAGCTTTTAGCTTTAGTTGAAATCATGCCCAAAATAGCTTAGTAACAACGCTCGTCACCACATAGCTTGAATTAATGGGTTTATCTAGAAACCTTTATCTTTCTTTTGGTGTATCAGAGCCTAGAGTTTGCTCAAATATCAGCTAAGTAGGGCAGCAATAAAAGGACACTGGTGATGAGGATTACCTCGTCAACCAAGTGTCCGCCTGAAAATTCTCGCCTGACCGAACCTTATTCTAAGTAAAAGAGAGTTTAGTTCCGTAAATCTAAGCCATCTTGTGGGCAAAATACTTCCACAATTTAGTGTTTGGAATAGCTGAAACTCCTGAATTTTGAGAGGACAAAAGAATTCATTGCGATCGCTGGCAATTGCTCAAGAGCATTCCCTGTAGTCTATTCTGTATTAGGACAGACCTAGTGATGTTTCTTGATATTGCCAGATTTTTATTGGGAAAATTTATAACTTTGGGAATTTGGTACTGGGAAATAGATTTTCATGCTGCGTTGTGAATGCAGTTCAGGATATGGGGAAAGTTAAAGCGAGAAAGGCAGTAAAATTTCTGAGCTTGTTTGTGATTAGTGCAACTTTTTTTGTGGTAAGTGGCTATTGGACATCATCAGTAGTCATAGCATTACCGCCACCAGAAGATACACCAGAAGAAATATTACGGACAAAGATTATCATAGAAGCGCGATCGCCAATTGATGGAAGCTTCCTAACAGCTGCCGAATACATTCAATTACAAGCACAGCTTCAAGAAGCCCCACCACCAAAACTAGATCCCAAAATTCGGGAACAGATTTTCTTGCTTCGCCTACGTAAAACCTTACTTCAGTTTTTCCCATTTTTAAATTTTTGATAAATTCCCCATTCCCCATTCCCCATTCCCCATTCCCCATTCCCCATTCCCCATTCCCCATTCCCCATTCCCCATTCCCCATTCTGATGTACGATAACGGTGGCGACAAAATTGCAAATAAATGTAAAGAATATATATAGATATTAAAAAAGTAGATTTAGTCAATCACGTTATTTCACTTAGGTAGCTTCATGTCCATGACCACGATCGCCCCTGAGCAGGTTAACAGCATTGTTTGGAATCAGCATAACGATCCCTTTGAAATACTAGGTTCTCATCCCATAGAACAAGACGGCAAAACTGTCTGGGCTGTGCGGGCCTACTTACCAAATGCAAGTGCAGTATGGGTCGTTCTTCCTGAACAACGGAAAGAATACCCAATGCAAACAGTGCATCATCCTCACTTTTTTGAATGCACTATTGAAACCGCAGAACTGGCAAACTACCAGTTACGGATTAAAGAAGGAGAACATGAGCGTGTTACTTATGATCCTTACGCCTTCCGTTCTCCTAATTTGACAGATTTTGATTTGCATTTGTTTAGTGAAGGCAACCATCACCGGATATACGAAAAACTGGGAGCGCACACCACGGAAATAGGCGGCGTTAAGGGCGTTTATTTTGCAGTTTGGGCACCCAATGCTCGCAACGTTTCATTGTTGGGAGATTTCAACCTCTGGGATGGGCGCAAACACCAAATGCGTAAAGGGCCAACCGGGGTTTGGGAATTGTTTATTCCTGAAATCGGTGTGGGAGAGCATTACAAATATGAAATCAAAAATTTTGAAGGACACATTTACGAAAAATCCGATCCCTACGGTTTCCAGCAAGAACCCCGCCCGAAAACGGCATCTATTGTCACTGATTTAGATGCTTACAGTTGGGATGACGAAGGCTGGATGGAAAAGCGGCGACACACTGACCCCCTTACCCAGCCTGTCTCAGTTTATGAAGTGCATTTAGGGTCTTGGTTACACGCTTCGAGTGCCGAACCAGCTAAACTGCCAAATGGTGAAACTGAACCGGTAGTTATCGTTTCGGAACTTAAGCCGGGCGCACGTTTCCTTACATACCGGGAACTAGCTGACCGACTGATTCCTTATGTCAAAGAATTGGGATACACCCATATAGAAATGCTGCCCATTGCGGAGCATCCCTTTGATGGTTCTTGGGGTTATCAAGTAACTGGGTACTATGCTCCCACTTCCCGTTTTGGCACCCCCGAAGATTTCATGTATTTTGTTGACAAATGTCACCAAAATGATATAGGGGTAATTGTGGATTGGGTTCCGGGTCACTTCCCCAAAGATGGACATGGTTTAGCTTTCTTTGATGGTAGCCACCTCTACGAACACGCTGACCCCCGCAAAGGTGAACACAAAGAATGGGGTACTTTGGTGTTCAATTATGGTCGCCATGAAGTTAGTAATTTTCTAGCAGCCAATGCCCTCTTCTGGTTCGACAAGTATCACATTGACGGGATTCGTGTGGATGCTGTTGCCTCGATGCTCTATAACGACTATTGCCGCAAACCAGGAGAATGGTTGCCCAACCAGTATGGCGGCAGAGAAAACCTAGAAGCAGCAGATTTTCTGCGTCAGGTCAATCACATTATCTTCAGCTATTTCCCCGGTATTCTCTCGATTGCTGAAGAATCTACTTCCTGGCCAATGGTATCTTGGCCCACCTACACAGGTGGACTGGGTTTTAACTTGAAATGGAATATGGGCTGGATGCACGATATGCTGGATTACTTCAGCATGGACCCTTGGTTCCGCCAGTTCCACCAAAACAATATCACCTTTAGTATGTGGTACAACCACAGTGAGAACTTCATGCTGGCTCTATCCCACGATGAAGTGGTGCATGGCAAGAGCAATATCATCGGTAAAATGCCGGGGGATACATGGCAGAAGTTAGCTAATATCCGTTGTTTATTTAGCTATATGTTTGCTCACCCAGGTAAGAAAACCATGTTTATGAGCATGGAATTTGGGCAGTGGAGTGAGTGGAATGCTTGGGCAGATTTAGAGTGGCATTTATTGCAGCATGAAGCCCACCAACAGTTAAAAACGTTTTTCCGGGAATTGAACCATCTCTACCGTTCTGAGCCTGTTTTGTACACTCAGGATTTTGCTGAACCGGGGTTTGAGTGGATTGATTGTAGTGATAATCGCCATAGTGTAGTTTCCTTCATCCGTCGTGACAAAGATTCTGATGATTTTGCGATCGTGGTTTGCAATTTTACACCGCAACCCCATTCTCACTACCGCATCGGTGTACCGCAAAAGGGATTTTATACTGAGTTATTCAATAGTGATGCACGTCAATATGGTGGCAGTAACATGGGTAACTTAGGCGGGAAGTGGACGGATGATTGGTCTTTGCACAGTCGTCCCTATTCGCTAGATTTGTGTTTGCCACCTTTGGGTGTGTTGATTCTCAAGTTAGATAAGAAGAAGACTGCTGAGGTAATTGGATAACAATTTTGGGTGGGCATCGCCCACCCAATCTTGATGTTTTATCGAGTGGTTATAAAATTTTTGCCATTTTCTCATTCCCTGCCTGATAAGCAGAGAATGAGAGAAAACTAACTTGCGGCTATATTGCCCCAACCTATGTAGGGTAATTTTGCAGCTGTTGTCCGAACTTGGCTAGCATTCGCCACCAATTGACCGCAAGCATCCCAAGTCCCAGAAATAAATGTGCTTCTTGTACCTTCACCGATCGCAACTGGGGCAGTATAATCATCAATTTGTACTTGCAAAGTTTCCAGATTTACTGTCACGGCGGCTTGAGGATTGGCAGCTACTAACTCTTGCAGTTGTTTAACAGTAGCAGCGTCGGCTGTCAGACAAGGTATACCCATTGCGACACAGTTACCGAAAAAGATTTCTGCGAAGCTTTCACCTATTAAAGCTTGGATTCCCCATTTTGCGATCGCTTGGGGTGCGTGTTCCCGTGATGAACCACAGCCAAAGTTACGGTTGACTATTAAAATATTCGCGCCTTTGTATTGGGGTTGGTCAAAGGCATGTTCACCTTTAAGTGCTGTCCGGTCATCAATAAACGCACCTTCGCCTAAGCCATCAAAAGTAACGGCTTTTAAATATCGCGCGGGAATGATGCGATCGGTATCTATATCATTGCCCACTAAAGGTATACCGCGCCCTGAAACTCTTTTAACTTCACTCACCATAATTTTTATTTACCTATCATTTCAATGACAGCTTGTTAATTTCTACAAATGACCAATGACAAATGACAAATGACCAAAAAATTACAGTAACTCGCGCACATCAGAGACTTCGCCTTTAATCGCAGCTGTGGCAACCATCGCCGGACTCATTAACAATGTCCGACCGGAGGATGAACCTTGTCTGCCTTTAAAGTTGCGGTTAGATGAGGAGGCGCTAATTTGTCTTCCTTGCAGCTTATCAGGGTTCATGGCCAGACACATGGAACATCCCGGTTCACGCCATTCAAATCCAGCTTCCTGAAAGATTTTATCCAGTCCTTCAGTTTCCGCCTCTTGTTTTACCCTTTCAGAACCGGGGACAACAAAGGCTTTGATTCCCTCGGCAACATGGCGACCTTTGGCGATTTTCGCAGCTTCCCGCAAATCACTAATTCTGCCGTTGGTGCAACTACCAATAAAGCAGACATCTATTTTGGTACCCTTGATAGGTTGACCGGGATATAAATCCATGTAGCGGTAAGCTTCTTCGGCAATAAATCGGTCTTCTTCGAGCAGTTCTTCTGGTTGAGGCACTAACTGGTTGACACCGATACCTTGACCGGGAGTAATTCCCCAGGTGACAGTGGGAGAAATTTCCGCAGCTTCGAATACGACTACATCATCGTACTGGGCATCAGCATCGCTCTTGATAGAATTCCACCAAGCCACTGCTTTATCCCAATCTGCTCCTTTTGGTGCAAAATCTCTGCCTTTGAGGTAATCGTAGGTGACTTGATCTGGATTGACATAGCCGCATCTAGCACCGCCTTCGATCGCCATATTACAGACAGTCATCCTCTCTTCCATATTCATTTGTTCAAATGTCGTACCTGCAAATTCGTAGCCATAGCCCACACCGCCTTTAACGCCAAGGGTGCGGATGATATGCAGGATGACATCTTTGGCGTAAACTCCTGGGTTCAGGTTGCCGTTAACTTCAATTTTGCGGACTTTTAGTTTTGAGAGGGCGAGGGTTTGGGAAGCGAGAACATCCCGGACTTGGCTAGTACCGATACCAAATGCGATCGCACCAAATGCCCCATGACTCGAAGTGTGGCTATCTCCACAAGCGATCGTCATTCCTGGTTGAGTCAGTCCCAGTTCTGGAGCGATGACATGAACTATACCCTGACTACCAGAACCGATATTGTAAAAAGTTATGTTATTTTCTTGGCAGTTATTTTCGAGCGCCTGAATCATCTCTTCTGCCAAACTATCAACAAAAGGACGTGCCTGGTTTTCTGTCGGCACAATATGATCGACTGTGGCGACAGTCCGCTCTGGAAACAGTACTTTTAGACCCCTCTCGCGTAACATAGCAAAGGCCTGGGGACTGGTGACTTCATGAATTAGGTGAAGCCCGATAAATAGTTGCGTCAGCCCAGAGGGAAGTGTACCAACGGTGTGTAAGTCCCAAACTTTATCAAACAGGGTACCTTTGCTCATACGTAAATTAATATTTCAAGAGTCCGGTCTTAAATAGTATCAAAAAATAGTCTAAGTTTTTCTAGATTGCTTCATAATATTAGTTACATTTTTGTACTCTTATTCCTCTGTGTCGCGCCAGATGCGACAACGGGAAGGCAGTCCCTTTCCTTTGGGTAGGCAATGTCCAACTTGTTCGACGCTATGCTTTTGGTCTTCCGTAACTCATCCATAAGTCCTAACTATTAAAGCCTCCATCCCGAAGAGATGCGATGTTACGGGTATCCTGGTGATGCCCAGTGTGGAATGCTGGTAATAAAGTTGCTAAAACTACGCTTGTAGTAGAAATTGCCTGATTTTGCTCCTTTACATTACTTTAGAGACAGTCTTTGAAAACTCAGCTTAATTCTTCTAGTAGAGGAGAGAGCTAATTAAAAAGCCATATACTGCAATTACCAAGCAATAGTTTGATTGGCTCCTAATTAAAGACCTATTAGGAGCTTTTTTTAATTGATATTTTTTAAGTGATTATCTACCTGTAGGGGCGGTATATATAGAAAAGCGCAGTTGCGATTAAACTATTCCTTATGGATATTAATGATTGATTCTGATGGTAGATGGATTCAAAAGATCAAGATTGATAATATGTATTCGTTGAGTAAAAAAACCTTTACCGAATTAATAACAATGAATATTCTTGCTTGGATTGTTTTAGGTCTAATTGCTGGTGCGATCGCTAAAGCTATCTACCCCGGTCATCAAGGTGGCGGTATTCTAGGAACAATTTTATTAGGAATTATCGGCGCTTTTGTTGGTGGTAGTCTAGGAGTGTTTTTCAGTACAGGAACGTTAAGTTTAGCAGCACCGACTCTCAGCATTCCGGGTATTGCAGTAGCAGTTCTTGGTGCAATAGTTGCGGTTTTCCTGTGGAATTTATTAACAAATCGCAGTGCGGTATAAAAGCATAATTGCTGACAATAACTGAAGGTAATTTAGCAAATTTATTTAACTATCGTGAATTAAATCAAAAAAATAGCACTAGCCTAATCACAGGTTGGTGCTATTTTTTATTTTTTGAGCAATCAAAATTTGTAGGATTTTAATGGTGTGCGATCGCTGTTAGCATCGCATATTAGAGACTTGCCATTCAAAAAAATATGCTGTTTTGCAGGTGAACCAGTGCATTACGGTGAAGCAATCCGCAGAAGAGGCAGTTTTCGCCCATGAGAAACTGCTGTAACTGAACCGTATTGAGTTATAGATATCTTCTCTGAGACGTTACGCAAACACTGGCCTATGCCTAATCTAGGATAAGTAGTATTTTTGACAAAAATTGGTTAGTAAATTGATTTTTGATTTAAATAAGTATAAATACGTTCAAATCTACAGATTTCATGAAATTTTCAATAAGTTGCACTGGTCACTACACACAAAACGATGATGTTTCGTTAAGCTGTAAGCGCTATGATTAGAGTTTATTGAACGTCTTATGCACTGGTTATTATCTGGGCCGTTGAGTAGAGAAGAATTGACGGTTAAGATTGTAGGGTTGCCTGCATCATTACAAGGTAAGAAGCTGGTGCAGTTGTCAGATTTTCATTACGATGGTTTGCGGCTGTCGGAAGAGATGCTAGAAAAAGCGATCGCAGTTACTAATGAAGCTAAACCAGATTTAATTTTATTAACTGGTGACTACATAACTGACGATCCGACACCGATTCACCAACTGATACTTAGACTCAAACATCTGCAAAGTCACAGTGGTATCTATGCTATTCTTGGCAATCACGATATACATTACAAAAACGCAAAAACAGAAGTTACCGATGCCTTTACTAGCATTGGAATCCACGCCCTTTGGAACGAAATAGCCTATCCACTAGGAAAAGAATTACCATTGGTAGGACTAGCTGATTATTGGTCACGGGAATTCTACCCTGCACCTGTGATGAATCAACTAAATCCCGACACACCCCGCATCGTTTTATCCCACAACCCAGATACTGCGGAAATGCTGCAAGCATGGCGAGTTGACTTACAATTATCTGGTCATACTCACGGTGGTCAAATCGTGATTCCCGGAATTGGCCCTGCAATGTTTTTTTACGAAAAGCTTGCAAAAAAAATACCTAAAAAAGTGCAGCGTCGATTTCCATTGTTGCAAGAAAATGTTTCTGTAGTCAAACATTGGGAATGGGCACAGGGTTTCCATCAGCTGGGAAAAAATCAGCTATATGTCAATCGTGGTTTGGGAACTTACCTCCCAGGACGCTTATTTTGCCGCCCAGAAGTTACTATAATCACGCTACAGGGTGAGTAAGTAATCCAAATTTCTAAATTCCACAACGGAATCACAGCAGGTATTCTGGCTAATCAGTACCTGTAAATTCGAGTGAGTCCTGCTTAGTTTAGTCTCAGGATTTAAATCAATTCGTTAATTTTATCTTGAGTATGTGACATAAATTATTGCAGTTTCTCAAGTTACATTTTGATATTTGGTAAGCTGTAAGCGCTGGTATGAGGAGTATCGGTTGCCTTATGCATTGGTTGTTTACGGGACATTTAAGAGTAGATAAAATCACGGTTAAGATTGCGGAACTTCCAGCATCTTTACAAGGTACAACGCTAGTGCAGTTGTCAGATTTTCACTACGATGGTTTGCGCTTGTCGGAAGATATGTTAGAAAAAGCGATCGCACTTACTAACGAAGCCGAACCGGATTTGATTCTATTAACTGGTGACTATGTAACGGATGATCCGACACCAATTCACCAATTGGTACATCGACTCAAACATTTGCAAAGTCGCTGTGGTATCTACGCTGTACTGGGTAATCATGATATCTACTACAGTCATTCAAAAGCAGAAGTTACACAGGCGTTAACTAGCATTGGGGTGCATGTGCTTTGGAATGAAATCGCCTATCCACTAGGAAAAGAATTACCATTTGTAGGACTAGCTGATTATTGGTCGCGGGAATTCTATCCTGCACCTGTGATGAATCAACTAGACTCTGTTACACCCCGCATCGTTTTATCCCATAATCCAGATACAGCCAAGATACTGCAACAATGGCGTGTAGATTTGCAACTATCGGGTCATACCCACGGCGGTCACATCGTAATCCCTGGCATTGGGCCTTTAGTATTCCATTATAAAAAGCTACTCAAAAAAATTCCCAAAAAATTAAGGTGTTGGGTAACGTTTTTACTAGGAGACTGTTCTAAAGTCGTCCGGTATTGGGAGTGGGCGCAAGGGTTTCACAAGGTGCAAGAAAATCAACTATATGTCAACCGGGGTTTAGGAACTTATAAACCAGGACGTTTATTTTGTCCGCCAGAAGTGACTGTAATTACGTTAGTTAGTTATTAGTCATTAGTCATTGGTCATTGGTCATTGGTCATTGGTCTAAATAACCCTCTCCTAAAAAAAGAGATAAATAACAAAGGACAAATGACAAAGGACAAAAATGCATAACACTCAAAGCAGAAACCGCCGGAAGCTACGATGGATAAATATCAGCAGCTTGGGGCGGTTTCTTGAAGATTAGAGAATTCAGAAGTAAGTAACTCAACTAAGGTGGACAGTATTTGCGATCGCTATACTCAGAATTGCACATCCTAAAATTTCAACTAGGCAGGCATTTTCTGGCAGTGCGTTTTCAAACCTCCAAAAGAACTCATTGAACTTAAAGCAAAATACATTCAATGGATGTCACAACTTCA
Organism: Nostoc sp. FACHB-133; assembly: GCF_014698055.1. Classification (NCBI taxonomy): domain Bacteria; kingdom Bacillati; phylum Cyanobacteriota; class Cyanophyceae; order Nostocales; family Nostocaceae; genus Nostoc; species Nostoc sp. FACHB-133. Next base: position 165,232 of record NZ_JACJSH010000009.1, on the reverse strand, counting down.
GAGCGATCGCAAGAACATTAGAGCAGGAGGTACAGGCTCTAACTTGAAAGTTTTTATTAACTTTTAACCTGTTTGTACCTTGCTCTTAATCTAGCATCGTGTTTGTTTAGCTACAAGACACGTTTACCAAACTTGAACACCATTAATTTATCGCAACAATTCCGAAATCTTTCTTAAGAATATTCCCACTTGTTAGATGTTGGTGTTAGTGCCAGCATTATCAAGTGGGCTAGAAGTTTAGAAGCCGTTATTGAGCAGAACCGCCTGTTGTAGAATCATTTGCGGTAGAAGAACCATTATTAGATGTACTGTTTGACTGGTCTACTCCTTGAGGTGAAGTGGTTTTAGTGGTATCACCTTTCGTACCTGGAGTGGCGGTATTAGTAGAAGTACCACCCTCGTTCTGCGAAGTAGGAGTATTAGTAGTTGGACTCGTCGCCGGACTTTGTGTTGCTTTCGGGGCTGGCTGAGTTATAGAAGGTGCTTTTTCTGCCGCAGACTGTTGGGGTGGAATAGTAATATTAATATCCGGTTGGCGAGGTGCAGATTGAGGTGTAACCTGCTGTTGTGGAACAGGGACAGGAACAGGTACTTCTCTAATTCTTTCGATTATCTTCGTTTGTGGTTGAGGAGAAGCACTAGGAGTTGGACTACTATTACTCGGTACAGGAACCAAGACCGGCACAGTAGTGTCAACCGCAGCGTTATTGCGTTGGTTGAAGTACCAGACCCCGCCTACAATCAAACCAACTAGAGAAGTAACAATAATACCCAACAGCAAACCACGGCTAGCATTTTCATTGTCACGCTCGGCTAAATCAGCTTGCTGGTAACTACGCTGGGTATTTCGACCTTGTACATAACCGTTAGTGTAAGAGTTGGGATTAGCTGTGCTGTTCTTGACTGTTTCTGTAGTTCGCGTCAAGTCAGTGTGAATATTACCATTAGTATCAGTGTAAGATTCTTGCTTAATTTCACTGTTTTTGCTTTCGCGTTCATTGGGAATAGACATAACTATTGATTTCACTCCTTGATATGATGTTGACAAACTAAAGCTTTGTAAGAGAAAGAGGTTTTAATGAGTTTAAAAATCTATGTTGCTGATAAATATTGAGTTTTATTTATTACCCAACTGTTGGTTAATGCCAGAATAACCTCTGAGATCGGACAAGTGGCTCTATCTATAGGAAGTGAATACTTAATCTAGAGAAAGAGTATCCCAAAGATGGATGTTATTAAACTGTCAGGTGATGGATTGATACCAGGAGTTAGAATTGAGAATTTAGAATACTCCGCCCATAAAGGGATGAAGTATTAACTTTTTGATTAATATTTTAATTTTGTTTCACCCACATTTCAGCAAAGCTCAGTGACCACCAAAAGAAGGTTTTAAACCAATTCCATTACCCAATACTTAGAAAAGCTCCGTAACCATCTTACAGAATTCAATTCTGTTAGCCGTGGTAGGGCGTTTAGCCCATTCTGACTCCTAAATTTTATGATCAGAAATATAGTAATTCACTGAAATCATCTATCATTTCCAACGCCGATTTAGCCGCAAAATCTTTTTAATCCCCTGACAAAATCTTTCTACCAGAGGTCTGGGCTTTGATACATATCTAGGCGATCGCACTCTCCTTGTAGCACCAGGATTTTTTAACCCTTGTTCTATTTGTGCAGCTTTATTTAAATCTGAAGCGGCTCTATATTCATATCCTAGTTGGGAGCAAACTAGCCCACGATATTTATATGCGTCAACATAGTGAGGATTGAGACGAATTGCATGAGTAAAATCTGCGATCGCATCCTCATATCTCCCTTCAGTGGCATTCTCTACGCCTAAAGTATAGAAAGCTTCTGCATCCCAACGATTGACAGATATTTTTGTGGGATTTTTAGGCGAAGATGAAGAGGGATTTTCTGAAATGGGAGGCTCGGATGGACTTTCTGATTTGAGCTTGTTGTAAGCTACGTTAATTAATTTGATTTTTTCCTCAGCTTCCTGTTTTTGCTTGGGATCAAAAAAGCGATCGGGATGCCAAATTTTTACCAGTTTACGGTAAGTTCGCTTCACCTGTGCTTGAGACGCACCGGGTTCTAGCCCAAGAATTTCATAAGCATCATTGATATCGAAGCGTAGACGTTTCGGCTTGTCGTTAGACATCGCGCATACTGAAAAAATCGGCAACTATATACTATGTTAACTATTCCCCTCAATTTCCTCCAATCAACCCAAACGCCCCATTCTGGTTATCACTGGGATGGCGGTAGTCGCCGCTTCTTTGAAGGCTGGTATTACCGCATCACTTTACCGGAAATTGGGCAAACATTCGCCTTTATGTACTCCATCGAAGACCCCATCGGCGGTAAACCCCACAGTGGCGGTGCAGCCCAAGTTCTCGGCCCGGATGATGAGTATTTATGCCGTACTTTTCCTGATGTGAATAAATTTTGGGGTAGTCGGGATGTTTTGGGTTTAGGTCATTGGGGTAAAACAGATTTGCAAATTGCTCCTCTGTACCTTCTCCCAGAAGAGTTTGAGCATCATGTTCAAGAGGGGTATCAAGCTACAGCCACCTTGAATCAGGGAATAATTAGCGATGGCAAAGCCAACGCCAAGGGCGAACGCGCCACTAATAATTATTGCCGTTGGGAGTATGAAATTCAACCAGTATACGGTTGGGGTAATAAAAATAGCATTCAGCAATCAACCGCAGGCTGGCTCTCATTCTCGCAGATTTTTGAACCAGGATGGCAAATTTTGATGGCTCACGGTTTAGCCAGTGGGAAGATTGACTGGAATGGCAAAATCTACGAATTCACCAACGCCCCAGCTTATGGAGAGAAGAATTGGGGTGGTGCTTTTCCTCAAAAATGGTTTTGGATAAATTGTAATTGCTTCGAGGGCGAACCCGATTTAGCATTAACTGCTGGCGGTGGACGGCGGGGTGTGCTGTGGTGGATGGAATCTGTAGCGATGATTGGGTTGCACTATCAAGGCAAGTTTTATGAATTTGTTCCCTGGAATTCCCAAGTAGACTGGGAAATTCAGCCTTGGGGTAGATGGCAAATGAAAGCGACAAATTCTAATTATGAAATTGAATTGACTGGAACCACAGATTTAGCTGGTACACCTCTGCGTGCGCCCACAGAGGATGGTTTAAGATACTGTTGCCGAGACACTATGCAAGGAAAGTTAACTTTAGAGTTACGAGAAATAAATGGCAGAAAATCTAAAATAATCCTAAAAGCAGAAAGTTTTCTTTGTGGTTTAGAAGTAGGCGGCGGCTCTTGGGATAATGTTTGGCAGTCTCGGTAAAACTACTGCTATAATTATATGTGCTTCATAGTTGGGGTTGTAGCTCAGTTGGATAGAGCGGACGCCTCCTAAGCGTCAGGTCGTGCGTTCGAGCCGCACCAGTCCCGTAAGCAAAAAAATCCCTAAGACCTTGACGAATAGCAGGTAATAGGGATTTTATTTTTACCGTAGTAGCTGGAAAAGAGTACTGCATAACAATTTTGCTCAGTCATGTCTCCAAAAAATCCCTATTGACACCATATTAATAGTACGTAAAATTATACGTATACACATAATTCATCTAATTGAATTTTATTGAATCGGCGTTTCTTGAAAACGCATATTTTATGTCTATTGGTAATTTTGGTAATATCTACTCAGATGAGCTGATTACAGCCACTGAGTTGAATCGTCAACCTGGGCGAGTTCTAGATAAAGCTTTAGAACATCCAATCACAATTACTCGCAATGATCAGTCTTTTGCTTTGTTGCGCCGTGAGGAAGTAACTTTTCTTGTTCAAGCAGCAACACACAGTAAAGCTGTTTTTGAAGTATTAACCGTTGCTTATTCTTTATTACTTGGCAAAGAAATCGGCTTTGAACATCCTTATGGATGGCTAAGTGTGTTTGATTCCGATGATTTACAAGACTTTATCAAGGATCTGAGTGAAGCTTTTCGGTTGATTGATCTCTCTAGTCAGGCATGGGATATGATTGATGCGATTATCCATGAATGGCATGAGAGTGCTATTGCGATCACTAGTCCTGAATTGGCAGCAGCTTTTAGTACCGAGATTGACGAAGTACCATTAACTAAGCCATCTGCTCAAAGTATTGTATGAATTTGAGTGATGTCAGAAAATTCTCCAGAAGTTCCAATAATAGAAAATGTGGAGCCGCCAGAAGTTAAACTGACGGCTCCAACATTATCTGAGACAGAAAGCACTTGGTTAGTAGTAGCTAAAAATCGTCGGGTTAATCGGGACTGGAAAGCCTTAATAGAACGTGAAGGGCAAACTCTACAAAGGCGCATGGGAATACGAGGTGACAAAAGGGGACAGAGTATTTTATGTTCCTGATGAAGAACTTTTGAAAGTCGTTGTCTACTACGCAGGTAAACATCCAAATGTTGCACCCAGACCTTAATTTGTCCCAAACGGAATGAGTCTGCGAAACATTGGCTACTCTACTTATGCATAACAAGTAAAAATTAAAAAATTCGTAGATACTGATTATCCATTCGTAAGGAGAAAAGTCTCTTGAGTTAAGCCAGCGATCGCTCCACCAATGCTAAGAGCGATCGCGCATCAAACTAGTGGCAAGAAGACGACTAGAAGAAATTTCTTCATTGCTAATCAGCGACTCATTTCAAAAATCTGTTCAGCCGTTAAGGGAATGTTGGGAAACAATCTAGAATCAATTCGATCCTCTCCTCGAAACACCTTTGGGGGTAAATACTCTGCATCTTCAAGTTGGTAGATTGTAATAGTTGGCTGCTTGGGAGAGCCAATGAACCGAATACCACCAAAAGCAGCATAGTCTACAATGATGTACTAGAAAACGCCCAAGTCCTCATATTCAGCAAGTTTTGTCAGATAGTCGTCCTTCCAGTTGTTGCTAACGACCTCAATGATTCCAGGTGGTGGAATATATGCAGCAGCAGAACTAGAGATCGTTTTCATCCTCTGCCATTCAACTCTTGCAAATATGACAATATCTGCTTTCCGGCTTTTTTCCTTTTCTCCTGGTGCTGTTTTGAGCCGAACCTGCTTGGACTGTCGCGACACATAAGGCAGGTCATTTTCTTGGCAGTGATTTTCTAAATAGGCACACAGTCGCTGGATCAAATCCTCATGATTTGCATTTGGTTCTGATAATGGCACGGGAATCCCATCCAATAGCTCAAACTGTCTGCCTGAACCATCGTCCCAGGCAAGAAACTCTTCAAAAGTCAGTGGTTGTGTGACGGTTGCATACATCGCCCTCGCTCCCTTGCTGACGGGTACTTCACTCAATGCTACCAAGATGTACAGCTTTGTCTATAAGTCCTGGCTGATTTTCCTGCCGTAGTTCTGAAACAACAGCTTGAGGTTGTTTAATGGAAGGCGATCTGATCGCAATTGGTAATGTAGTGCGATCGCCTTTTTGTGAAAATACCTATTTTAATTATCCGATTGTATTCTGTGACTATTAACAGTTTGTAACTTCTGTTGTCTTTTGTTCGGATTAACAAAGCTAAAAAATCAAATCACCATTTATTGAAGTATATACACTTATTGACTTAGTAATTTTTAGCATTTAGTATATGTATTTTTAGCTATAAAAACTTGGTTCAAGTTATGTTGATTAAATAAAATACTCTATGTGGCAGACTTTAATAATTGACCAAAGCCATATTAATCAAAAGATTGATATGTTCAAAGCAGCATTACGTGATTACTCTCTAACAGAGAAATTAATTGTTCAAAAATATAATACATGGTACACCTTATGTTTTTAAAGATGATGAAGGTAAATATTTTGACCTCAAACATGAAATTGCTACTTATTTTGAAGAAAGACCAGAATGTGTATTGATGGTTGGTTCAGCTAAATTAGGATTTAGTATAGCTCCAAGTCAATTATGGAATTTGTTCTCTGAAGAATCAGATATAGATATAGCTATTATATCTAGAGAAATTTTTGAAAAATTTTGGTCAGAATTATATGATTTCGACATAAGTTTAGTATCTAGAACTGATAAAGAAGAACAAAGGTATAAAAAATTTTTAAAATATTTTTTTAAAGGATGGCTAAGACCAGATTTATTTCCATTTAAATATTCTCGTACAAATGAGTGGTTTGAGTATTTTAAATCAATCTCTTATAAATATACACCCCAAAAAATAGCAGGGGGTATTTATTATAATTCCGCTCTCTTTGAAAAATATCACATGCAGAATATCAAAAAACTGAGACAGGAGGATGTTTAAAATGAGCAAAAATGGTATTGCAACTAATAAAAAAGTTTTAGATTTATTCAACATGATGAAAACTGGTACTTTAATACTTGCTCCATCTTTTCAAAGAAAGCTCGTATGGAATAATGCACATAAAGAAAAATTTATAGAAACAATTTTATTAAAACTTCCTTTCCCTGAAATATATCTAGCTGATGGTGAAATCGATCTTGATATTCAAACATCAAAAACACTTGTCGTAGATGGTCAACAAAGATTAAGCACAATCTACCAATATGTCACAGCATCACCAGAATTCACTATCAAAAATATCAGTAAGTTTGAAAAATTGTCTAAACAAGAAAAAACAGATTTTTTTGATTATACAGTTGTCGTTAGAGATTTAGGAAGAATTCCTGAAAGTGAAATTAGAGAAGTTTTTAAGAGAATCAACTCTGTACAATACGCACTAAATGCAATAGAAATTAGCAACTCATTATATGAAGGGGAGTTCATCACAACTGCTAAAAATATTCTAGAAAATAATGCTCTTTTTACTAGTTTAGAGGTCTTTAGTGAAGGTGAATCTTCTCGTATGAAAGACCTGGAATATGTATTGCTAATTATGTCAACAATAGAAGAAGGTGGTTATTTTACTAGTGATAAAGAGGTAAAGACCTATGTAGAAAAATATAATAATGAATATCCAAATAAAGAGTTAATGTCTAATAATTTTAACAAAGCATCTAAATTAATTATTGAGTCTAATCTCCCTCCAGATAGTTTGTGGATAAAGAAGTCTAGTTTGTTTACTTTAATGGTTGAATTAATCAAAATTAAAAACAAGTATGGTTATTTACCTCAAGAGCAAACTTTAGCTCATGCTTTAAAATTTTTAGAAGAAGAACTACATATAAATAAAAAAGAAGATGTATCTAAAAATATGTTTGCTCAATATTATTATTATACACATCAAGGTACTGCTAGTAGAAAAGGACGTAATGTTCGCGGTCAACTTATAAGTAAAATTTTAGAAGAAAGTATGAATGTAAATTAGCGAATGTTGTAAAGTTAGTTTTTAAATAGTAGACATTAAATTGAACTAGTAAACATATTAGTAGAACAAGGCAAAAGTAAAACTAAAAAGTAAATTTGATAAATAAATACGCTATCACCTACTAGAACACAAGGCGCGTTCGCCCCTGGTGTTGGTAAAACCATCGCTCTTCATCACCTTCTGATTAGTCTGCAAATAATCATGGAGCAAATAACAACCCCGTGCTAGTAATTTTTCCAGTTGGATATCTGCCAAATTTTGGAAAATCACTGTACCATTACCACTACCCGCAGCCAAAGTCTTACCGTCATTACTAAAACTGACGCTGGTTAACTCTTGCTTATCACCTTTCAAAGCAATCAGCAATGTCCCTTCGCGGTTCCAAATCCTCACTTTGTCGTCACTGCTAGCTGCCAAAGTCTTACCATCAGGGCTAAAACTTACACTAATAAAACTATCACCATCCCCCGCAAAATTACTTAGCAGATGACCATCTCGGTTCCAAATCTTAACGGTGCTATCAATACTAACTGAAGCGATCGCTTGACTATCAGGCGACCAAGCAACCCCATTTACTCGGCGGCTATGACCAATTAAGGTATATAGCAACTTACCCTCTAAACTCCAGATTTTTAATGTTTTGTCATCACTGGCTGAGGCTAGCAATTTACCATCTGGGCTAAAACTTACCCAATTCACTGCATCTTTATGTCCTTGCAAGGTGTTGAGCAGTTTACCATCTCGACTCCAAAGCTTTACTGTTTTATCTTTACTAGCCGAGGCGATTACTTGACTATTAGGCGACCAAGCTACACTCAAGACGGTACTATTATGACCTTGTAAGGCGTTGAGCTGTTTACCGTCAGCACTCCAAAGCTTCACTGTTTTATCTTTACTAGCTGAGGCAATTACTTGACCATCTGGACTGAAACTAACTCCCCAAACTTGACCTTCATGCCCAGTGAAAGTACGGAGTAATCTCCCTTCTCGACTGAATAGTTTTACAGTTTTGTCTCGACTCCCTGCTGCTAAGGTGCGATCGTCTGGGCTGAAACTGATGCTAGTTATCCAGTCATCATTATCGGCTTTGGGTTTTCGCAATAACACATCATCCCAATGCCAGAGTTTAATAGTTTTGTCCCGACTTGCAGAAGCTAGGGTGCGACCGTCTGGGCTGAAACTGACGCTGTTAACCCAATTATTATGTCCCTTCAGGGTTCCTAGCAGCACACCTTCAAAACTCCAGAGTTTGATTGTCTCGTCGGTACTTGCAGAAGCGATAGTGTTACCATCACGGCTAAAACTGACGCTGGTAACTCCAGCACTATGCCCTGATAGGGTTCGCAGTAATTTACCCTCTAGATTCCACAGTTTGATTGTCTGGTCTAGACTAGCTGAAGCGATCGCTTTCCCATCGGTTGACCAAGCTACACTTTTAACTGCATCATCATGTCCCTGTAAGGTTTTGAGCAGCTTACCATCCCGACTCCACAATTTCACTGTCTTGTCAGAACTCCCAGAAGCAATGGTCTGTCCATCGGTTGACCAAGCAACGCTCAAAACTGCACCATCATGTCCTGGCAAGGTTTTGAGCAGTTTTCCATCCCGACTCCATAGTTTTACTGTCTTGTCTGTACTTGCAGAAGCAATAATCTGTCCATCTGGGCTAAAACTGGCACTATTCACTACACCTTGATGACCTAATAGAGTAACAAGTAGTACACCCTCTCGACTCCAGAGTTTCACCGTCTTATCTTGACTAGCGGAAGCAATAATTTGACCATCGGGGCTGAAACTGACGCTATTAACTACATCTTCATGCCCTGATAAAGTTTTGAACAAACTACCATCGGGAAGCCAAAGTTTAATTGTAGTATCCGCGCTGGCTGAGGCAATTAAAGAACGGTCAGGACTGAATGTAGCATTATTTACTCCAGATAGGTGCCCCTCCAAGCGGTTATATTCTCTTAACCCAGAAACAGCTTGATAAAGCGCCGTCTGTACTTGCTCTCTGGTATAGGAATCTACCCAAACTATTTGTTGTAATTTTCTTCCTGCCCTTAAAGCTTCTTTTAAAGAATCAATACCTTTTTGCGATGCAAAGAGGGCTTCACTGGATGCACTGAGGGTTTTAATTTCACTATCTACTGCTGTGACGATGGAAACACTTAATCCCAATATGGCGAGAACGGAAGCAGTTAGAGCAATTTTCAACGAACGATTTAATTGAGCTTCACTAAGTCTTTGTTTCTTTTGACTTTCTGCAAGTTTTGCTGTTAATTCTTTTTCTTTTAGTTCAGCTCGTAATTGCTCAATTTGTAACTGACTTAATTCTTCTCGCTTGTGTAATTCTCGCAATTCCGTTAATAAATCTAATCCCTGTTGAGGATAAGAATCTACTAATGTGGAACGCTGCGTTTTTTGGCTAAGTTCGCTCTTAAGTCGGTCAATTTCAGCTTTACTTTGTTCTACTTTATGGCGCAACTGATTTAGTTGTACCTGTAAACTTGATTCTTGTTGCTGTAGGTAGCGAATTAAGTCTACTAAATAATCGTGAATTAATTGATAGCGTTCTGGTACATCAGGGAAAAGTACTACCAAACCAGAGCGTACTAAAATATCTAATACTAACTCTAATTTGCTAGCATCTTCTAATTCTGCTAATTGCGCCGCTAACTCAGCACGAGTTTTAAAAGGTCGATTATTACTTTCATCTGTTAATAAGTATAAGACGAGTAACGCGGCTCGTTCATTTTCTGGGCCGCAGTCTTTAATCAGTTCTTTAAGATATCGCTCGATGAGTTTGTTGGGTCTATATGGCTGATATTCTTCTAGAGTAGTGATTCGCTCATCTTGAATTTGCGCTCCCACAACTTGCAATTCAATGGGGCGGACTTCTCCAAATTCTGTGGATAAATCTTCGATTAAGGCATCGATTAAAGCAGGTTCTAAATTAAACTGCGATCGCTCGGTCAATTTTTGGATAATTGCTTTGGCATATTCTGGTGAAAAATTATTCAACTGGTAGCGAATATGCTTGTCGAGAATATTATTATTAATCGCTTCTAGTGCCGAAAGATGTTTAAAATCTAACAAACGATGTAAGTAATCTTCTCGCAAGGAAAGGATAACTTTGACAAAGGGGATATTCAGACAATCACTAATAAATTTATCAAATTCTTGCTTCTGCTTGCGATCGCTATAACCAAAGAAAAATTCTTCAAATTGGTCAAAAATTAAAACTGTAATCAGGTGGTTATCAGCATTTTGTTTGAGTTGTTGTAAAATTCTGACGATGGTGATGGGTGTAGGAGAGTAGGGCAAAACCTCCACCGCTTCTATGGTTGCTTCTAGCTTAATATCAGCGTAGACGGCAAGGGATGCGTCGCTAAACATCGCTTCACTTAAAGATTTCTCTAATTCCCGCGCCCAATCGGTATAAACTTGCAGTACTACAGGCACAGCGATTTGATCGCCAATAGCTCGATTTTGCAGTGCCGGAACTAAACCAGCAGTGACAATAGAACTCTTACCTACCCCCGATTGACCGTGAATCACCGTCAGCTTTTGATCGGCGCGGCTTATTCTCCCAATTAAGTTATTAATATCACGCTCCCGACCAGAAGCCGCAATTTCTAAAGCAACGCTGCTACTCCCAGAATGTGACATCAATGCTGGGTTTGTCGCCTGTCTTTGGGGTTGCAAGCGCCCTGCACCAATAAAAGCCCGAAAACCATACTGCTGCTCAACAGAACGCCGTTTCTGCCGAATATAATAGGCTTCCAGATAGCGCCCTTCTTCAAAGTATAGCGATCGCAGTGTCCGCAATAAGCGAATATAACGATGGGCATCGTATTGATGGGCACTGCTTTCTAAAGCTGCTGACAATTCTTTTGTTGCTTTTTCTAAGTATTCATGAGCGATTACTAGCTCACCCAAATTTCGTTGGGCTTTCGCCAACACTAAATAGTAAATTTGCGCTAACAGTAAGGGAAATAAGCAGTTATAAGGATCGTTGTGCTTTTGCGCTTCACCTAATTTCAACAGCGATACATGGGCTAGTATACTCGCCTGTACCCACCGAGACTGCTGCACAGCCACTTGTGCCAAAAAACCGTAGTCACAAGCTAATTGAATTTGACTACCATAAGTTTGATGCAACTCCAGAGACTTTTGGGCAACAGTCTGCAATTCTTCCCACTCTTGCAGATATTGCAAAACTTCAGCGAGTTGACTAATAAACCCAGCAACTACATCTAAACGCCCAGCCACCTGTAAAACATTCAAACATTGCTGAAAATAAAATTTAGCTGTGTACCAATGACGACGGTTTTCTATTTGATTTTGCTCTGCTAAACGGCAATAACACAGCCCAATATAAAACAGCAAGACTCCCTGTCGCAGAAGTAGAGGAGATGGGCGACTAGGAGGCGCAGGGTAAGAAAATACTCCCCCTGCTCCCCTGCTCCCCTGCTCCCCTGCTCCCCCGCTCCCCCGCTCTCCTGCTCCCCCTATTTCCTCCAACTTTTGCCAAACTTGCAAGCTTTGCTGAAAATGGCTTAAAGCTGTATTGATGCGATCGCTAATATAATTATCTAGACCAAAAACAAACTCTAAACTAGCGTGTAATTCTGGCTCTAAGGTAATCCCACGATTGTGCAACTCTTCAATAGCAAAGTGGAGTTCATAGCTATTTTTCCAGACTTGCTCCACAGTGAAATAATGCTTGGCAACTTGAGGAGGTTGGTGTTGTCCAGCATCGCTTGGTAACACCGTGGCAAATAAAGCGTCCGTTTCCTGTTGCAAAAATTGCCGTAATGATTGAGTTGTCATCTCAAACCGAATCGGTGTAGCCGCCCAACTTGCAAAATCTGGTGCTAAACGGACTACCTTTTGCAACACTTCTTCATTCACCCACATAATCATCGGGAATGGGTGGCGTTTGCGAAATTCATCACGAATATGATTGATAGACCTCAGTAAATCGTCGATTCCATCTACTGACTCCAAACCCAAAATCATCAACGCCGATGGCGGATTCTCTTCAGTTACCAGTTGTAAATGAATACTTGTGTAAAGACTTCTAGCATTATGCGGCAGAATCACCTTTTGAATATGGTGTACTCCTGAAGAGAGTTCTTCGAGTCGTTGCAGCATAAGTTCTTGCAAAACTCGATAATTGCAGCACACCAAAACCAGAGAGAATTGACCACTAGAAAGGGCAATTGCTCTCCCCAAACTCCGTAAAGCCCGCTCATTAGCTGCTCTTATATCTGCTTGTGGGTGTCGTTCAACCATGATTTAAATTTTTCCGTCTCTGCTAAAACTGGGTTGACGGCAAACCAAGCTCCCTGATGATCTCGGTATTCAAATACAAATAAACTTCGCAATAAAGTGTGGTATTCTATATCACCTCTAACTCTTTGCTGTTGCACCACCTGAAAGATTAGTTCCCACTCATGAGGATCGATAGCGTTAGCTCGGTAATCTCGCTGTCTTTGAATCACCAAATCAACACACTCCCGCTCAAAAGGTGGATCTTGTTCTCGCAGACAGTCAAACAGTAACCCCAGCAAGTCGCGGACATGACCACCACTAATCAAGCACAACCGATCTAAGGTTTCCAGACTATCAAACACCTCTGTAATTAAGCCTAACCGATCGCTAGGTAAAATGTCTGGGAAAGCTCTAGCTAGTACCATTTGCCGCAACATTGCTAGCCCTTGAGGAAAAATCTCTCCAGAGCGCAGACGTACAGGTATCATCGGTAACATTTTTGGTGCGACTCCTCCCCCCAAACGATGTTGAAGTTCGGCGCTATCGTTGGAGAAAGTCAGAGCTAAAGGAATAGTGTAGACTACATGGCAATTTAGTTTGCGTAACTGTTCACCACGCTGAATAAATAAGTATTCTGGCAGCGATCGCCCCGATGGTAAAGGTCGAATTGCAACTCTATCCAGGTTATCAACAATAACCACCAGTCCTTTTTTACCTCTAGTTTTTAGTTCCTTGGTGGCACGTTCTAGCAATTCCTGATTAATTGACTGTAAAATGTTTGCTGTTCGCGGTTCTAGATAATCTCTTAACCGCCGCCGCAATTGGGGACTTTCTTTAGTTTTAGCTGTAATTTTGGCAATGCCTACAGACAATTCTGCTTCTACTCCAAGGTCAATTGGCGTTTGCAAAAAATCTACGATTTCACCAAACAACTTGCTAAAGTAAGTAGATTTGAGCCTGATTTTCATGGCTTCTAGGCTTTCACTTACTTGGCCTGCGATCGCCAACAAAATATCAGTCACATCCACATCTGCCATTTCTAAGACATGGGTAGACTCAAAGTAAACTACATGAAATTGCTGCGCTTCTAACTCAGCTTTCAATCGCAACAATTCCGTTGATTTTCCACAGCCGAGATGTCCTGTAAATAGCTGACAAGTTGGTTCGTCGGGCGATATTTTAGCGATCGTGCGCTGCAAAGCTTCGATAATTTTGCCACCCCGCACCGCAGCAAAATCAATATAGTACCTGCGATCGCTGGCGTTTCCTATGATTAGAGGTCTGCTCGGATTGCAAGCCTGATAAAATCTTTCTAAATCTAGGAGCATAACTAATCAAGTTCACTCAAGAATGGGGATGACAAAATTCACTGAATAAATATATTGATTTTAGGGAATTTATGCTTTATTTTAATCAAACTACTAACTAAACTAGCAGAATTTCGGATAATTGTTTATACATAAGTTAGATGTAGCACATAGTAATGCTGAGATTTTAGTTAAAGTAAGCAAAAATACTACTATAAGTACAAATAGCAAAAATATTTAATATTAAATAAGCTACTCTTATCAATACTAAAAATATCCGGTACAAAAAAAGGTACTGTTAAGTACAGTTTTGTAGCTCTCTTGAACCCATCATCAGCTTGAGTTATTAAAGAGCTTTTGTCACTTTTGCGAGAGAATGATCTACAATCCTTGCAACATAAGACTTTTAGCAAAAGCGTTGGTTAATTACAACTTCAATTTAGAGTTAATTTTTGACTAGATTCCTGCTTCTAGTTACAAAAATAACGATTTTGTTGATGACCAAAACGATTTTATTGATGACCAAAACGATTTTATTGATGACCAGAACGATTTTGTTGATGACCAGAACGATTTTGTTGATGACCAGAACGATTTTGTTGATGACCAGAACGATTTTGTTGATGACTAAAACGATTTTGTTGATGAAAAGCATGATTTTATTGATGAAAACCATGCTTTTGTTCATGACAGCTTTTGAATTCAGAGTGACTACCCCTGAAGTATTAACGATCGCTAATCTACAATCCCATCGAGTATAAAATTATCTGGTCATGTAGCTTATCAGGCAAAATATGCTTTAGCACCGCTCCGAGTTTGGCATCTGAGCCAACCAGATAGCGCGTCTTGGGTTGCTTTGCAGTCAGCGCATGAACAACAGTCTGAGCGACAATATCCGCAGAAATTCCCTTAGATGCGAGAATCTGCATTTTCTTGCGGACAATATTCATTGCTTGACCGTAGAGATTTTGTGCCGATTGTGGTAAATCATGCTGTGCTACTTCCGATTGACTTAGGGACTTTTCCCAAATTGGGGTAGCAATGGAACCAGGTTCAATAATTGAAACCGAGATTCCCCAAGGACGTAATTCCATCCGCATGACATCAGTGAGTGCTTCCAAGGCAAACTTAGAAGCATTGTAAGCTCCTAAGAACGGCGTAGGACTCCTACCAGCAATGGAACCCATATTGACAATTCGGCCCCGACTTTGACGTAAAAGACCAAGAAATGCTTGTGTCACTGCTAATTGTCCGGTGACATTAACCTGCATCTGGTGTTGAAATTCTGCGATCGCTAATAATTCTAAAGGCCCAGGGATAGCAATTCCGGCATTATTCACTAAACCTAAAATTCCAGTACCACCAACTTCATTTGTTACCTTATCAACCGCAGCTGCGATCGATTCAGCATCAGTAACATCTAAAAAAATTGGAATGAGTCTTGGTGATCCTTTCTGCTTAAGTGTTTGAGCATCAATATCTTGACGCACGCCAGCAAAAACAGAGAAGCCCAACTGGTCTAAAAGCAAAGCACACGCTTGGCCAATTCCTGTTGATGCTCCCGTAACCACCACTGTACGTTGATGTTCTAAAACCATTAATTTTCTTTTTTTATAATTTGGACTACCAATTCCCAATTCCCCATACTTCGACTGCGCTCAGTACAAGTTCCCAATTCCCACTTGCCCTGAGCGAAGCCGAAGGGATTCCCAATTAGTATCAATCTTTGCAAGTACCAAACCGAAGACAATCTTCAGTTTGGTCATCTCTAGCTGATATTTGCCAAGGTAATATGCGTGACGGAGCATTTGTACTGTAAGCAATTAGAGCAGCTATTATCGGAGGCTGGTTTTTGACAATTGTCACATCACTACTAAGACTATTACTTAGTCCAACATTGTATAAATAAATAGGCAATGCCATCATGACAATGCAAATTGTCCGTTTCATACTCAACCTCAGCTAAAAATTTCCGATTGCGCTATGTATGTATAGATGCCACCTTGATGAACCGGATTTTTAAAACTGAGTATTATATGTTGATGTTGTGTGAATTTACCCAGCACTACTAGTCGTGTATCAACTTGAAATTGATGGGTAAACAATCTCTGAGCAAGGATTTTAGCCCTTATTCTTGCACTAAAATGCTTACTACAAACCATCAAAACAAGTTAGACAGACTACTAGCCGCAGAGACGTGATTTCTAAATTATCAGTTCCACCCTTTTTTAGGTTAGGCATTGCCTACAAGATGGCTTCCTACTAACTTATGCAGATGCAACCCTAAAAAACAGGACAAAAAACCCACAGCATCCAAAAACATATCTTGGTGACTGCATTCCCCGGATAAAATAATGAAGAGTGCTGAGTTCCAAGTCCTAAGTGAAAAATCTTGCTTATTACTTAGCACTCAGTTATAAATGTTGCCTACTAGCTGACTCATGCCGCCTTTACAAGACGTAGATACTGTAAACGTTCCCAACATCGATCCAGAAGGATATGGCAATTCAGACACAGATCCTCTTAATGAGTTGCCCGATGAAGTCGAAATGTCCCTTTTCGACCACCTAGAAGAGTTACGACAGCGCATTTTCTATTCGCTGATTGCCGTAGCGATAGGTATTATTGGCTGTTTCTTTGCCGTTAAGCCGATTGTCCAGCTGCTTGAGGTTCCAGCGCAAGGAGTAAAATTTCTCCAACTTGCACCCGGAGAATATTTCTTTGTCTCCTTCAAAGTTGCAGCCTACACTGGTTTAGTACTTTCTAGTCCTTTCATTCTTTACCAAATTATCCAGTTTGTGCTTCCAGGATTGACTCGCCGCGAACGCCGTTTACTGGGGCCTGTGGTTTTGGGTTCAAGTGTACTGTTTGGCGCGGGTTTAGCATTTGCTTATTTACTCCTTATCCCCGCAGCTTTGAAATTTTTCATCAGCTACGGAGCAGATGTAGTTGAACAACTTTGGTCAATAGATAAATATTTTGAATTTGTGCTGCTACTTTTATTCAGCACTGGTTTAGCATTTCAAATCCCCATAATCCAATTGTTGCTTGGTAATTTGAATATTGTCTCGTCTGAACGGATGGTTTCTGGTTGGCGTTACGTGATTATGGGAGCAGTAGTTTTAGGAGCCGTGCTTACACCTTCAACTGATCCTCTAACTCAAAGTCTTTTAGCAGGAGCCGTTTTAGGGCTTTATTTCGGTGGTGTTGGGCTGGTGAAGCTTACAGGTAAATAACATAGAAAATAGGTAAAAAGATTTTAATGCTGAGTTTTTGAGCAAATGTTTATTAGCTATAGTGATTTTGAAAAAATCGAGATTCATGTTGGCAAAGTCATTAAAGTCGAAGAATTTCCTCAAGCAAAAAAACCAGCTTATAAATTGTGGATAGATTTTGGCGATTTGGGCATTAAAAAATCTAGTGCCCAAATTACTAAACTTTATGATCAAGAGAAATTAATCAACAGATTAATATTAGCTGTGACTAACTTTCCACCCCGTCAAATAGCCAATTTCATCTCTGAAGTTTTAGTCTTGGGAGTGGTTTTAGATGATGGAGAAGTTGTATTAATTCAGCCTGATAGAGACGTAGCGGTGGGCAAAAGAGTTTTATAAAACATTATGGTTTTTTTGTATAAAAAACACTGTGATTACCCAAGAAATTATTAATGTTAATGCAATAACGGGTCATAATATCCATTCCGAAGAACGCTCACCCAAATCTAGAGGAATGCTAACAGCTTTACCAAGCCGGGGGCGATCGCGTGTTTGGGCAATAAATGTTTGTACTTGCGTTGACCCGCCCAAAGCATGGAGATAATTAGCAATGCTGTCAAGATGCTCTTGGTACTCTGCCTCACTCAAGGGAAAAGAAGCTTGCTCCAGATATTTCCACATTACTTGCAAAAATATCTTTCCCTGTGCCCGCCGGAACTGGACATCATAAGAATATCCCCACTTATCAAGCAACATCTGACGTAATTCCTGTCCTGTCATAGCTTTTCTCAATCAGATTTTACATTTAGTTATGATGTTAAGTTCCGTGACTCCAGTATGATAAGGATATAAAGAAATGTAATGCTAACAGAAAAGATGCTTTTTATATCTTGGAACAAAGAAGTATGGCATCGTTGTGAGCGCTAGCATTTCGACTTAGACAAGAGTTCCTCAAGTACAGTACTTTTGTCAAAATGCTTAACAAAATACACAAAGAGCGCGTAGATTATGGCTCAATTTTCTGAATCAGCAGACGTGCCCGATATGGGTCGTCGTCAGTTCATGAATCTGCTCACTTTTGGGACTGTCACTGGAGTAGCTCTGGGTGCATTGTATCCCGTTGTCAACTACTTTATTCCACCAGCTGCTGGTGGTGCTGGTGGCGGTACAACGGCAAAAGATGAGTTAGGTAACGATGTTAGCGTCACCAAATTTCTAGAAAACCGGAATGCAGGCGATCGCAACCTAGTCCAAGGACTTAAGGGAGATCCTACCTATATTGTGGTAGATAGCAAAGAGGCGATCAAAGATTATGGCATTAACGCCATCTGCACCCACTTAGGTTGTGTCGTCCCTTGGAACGTTGCTGAGAACAAATTTAAATGTCCTTGTCATGGTTCCCAGTATGACGAAACTGGTAAGGTTGTTCGGGGCCCAGCACCACTGTCTTTGGCTTTAGCCCATACCAATGTAAGCGACGACAAAATTGTTTTGACCCCTTGGACTGAAACCGACTTCCGCACCGGTGATGCACCTTGGTGGAGTTAATAATTTTGTCCTTAGTTCTTAGTCATTCGTCCTTTGTTCAGGGCTTAATGACTAATGACTAATGACCAATGACTAATGACAAATTCAATCGTTGCCCTTATTAGAGATGAGAAATGTTTTCCGAACAGCGAGGTTAACTCGCAGTGCTAGAGCGATCGTAAAAACATTGCTCATAGCGATCGCCACTGTGACATTTTACTTCACCAGCGATCTAGCCCTTCCCCAATCAGCTGCCGCCTATCCATTTTGGGCACAGCAAACCTATCCCGAAACCCCCCGCGAACCAACCGGGCGGATTGTTTGTGCCAACTGTCACCTAGCCGCCAAAGTTACAGAAGTAGAAGTTCCTCAATCGGTTCTACCTGACACTGTATTCAAAGCTGTGGTGAAAATCCCTTACGATCTCAGTGCCCAGCAAGTTGGTGCTGATGGTTCTAAGGTTGGCTTGAACGTCGGTGCTGTACTGATGCTACCTGAAGGTTTTAAGATTGCTCCTGAAGACCGTATTTCTGAGGAACTTAAAGAAGAAATTGGCGACACTGCCTTCCAACCCTACAGCGAAGACAAAGAAAATGTCGTCATCGTCGGCCCCTTACCTGGTGAACAGTATCAGGAAATCATTTTCCCAGTTCTTTCTCCCAATCCCGCAACCGACAAAAACATCCACTTCGGTAAATATTCAGTTCACGTAGGTGGTAATCGGGGACGCGGACAAGTTTATCCTACTGGCGAAAAGAGCAACAACTCTGTTTACAACGCTTCCGCGACTGGCACAATTACCAAGATTGCCAAAGAGGAAGATGGAGATGGTAACGTCAAATATCTAGTAAACATCCAACCTGAATCTGGTGATGTTGTTGTTGATACGGTTCCTTTAGGGCCAGACCTGATTGTTTCCGAAGGGCAAGCAGTTAAGACTGGTGATGCTTTGACCAACAACCCGAACGTCGGTGGATTCGGTCAAATAGATGCAGAAATCGTACTGCAAGATTCCTCTAGAGTCAAATGGATGATTGCGTTCGTCGCTCTTGTAATGTTGGCTCAAGTTATGCTTGTGCTGAAGAAGAAGCAGGTTGAGAAAGTTCAAGCTGCTGAAATGAATTTCTAAATTCTTTGCTAAATCATTCTTTGTAGGACAGGCATCTTGCCTGTCTTTTTTTACTCTATTTACACGAAACATGCAAATTTGGGAATTAACTGCTAGTAGACTTTGAAAATGTCGATAAATGAATCTTATTAGAATGTCACTAGCCAGAAATTATATAACTAATCTTTCACTGGCTGTATGGACTGAAGTTGATGTTTAACCATACGTATAAACAAAGGCAATTCAGTTTCTAATAACCTAATCTGTTCCTCTAAAAGTTCCTTGCTACTGCCATGATGAGTAATATAAACTTTTGTATTTTGTTTTAACCGTAAATAACTGTGAAAACAAAAAAACTCTCCATCAATACAAAATGTATAAGCATACAACTGTTGAAAATTTTCTGAATAACCACTAATACTAGAAATATAAAATTCGGTTAAGTATTGCTCATGCTTTTGAATCCATTCATCTTTGATAAGATATACTTGTCGTTTAAGATTTCTATTTAATTCGGTAGTTTTAAACCATTTATTTAGTAATCTGATAGCTTCAGCTAATGCGATAGCTTCAGTTTTATAGTTTTGCGAAAATTCCGACCAAAGCTGACTAGCAGATAAATCTTTTCCTTTTTTATTCATAAAATTTCAAGAGTGGCGATCGCGTATTAAAACGAAAATAAAAACTCCTAAGTCCAGTTTTTCTTGATCTTATCTAGAAAGGCAACTTTAGAAATCGATGGTTTCCATCAAGTACTTTCTCTACATGAAGGTGTAGAAATTCCGCCTAATGTTCCTCATCAGATGCTCAATGAAAGCGACTGTAATTTGGAATTTTTGGTGATTTTACAGCCCTCAAGTCATGGCGATCGCATTTTGAGCGATAGTATTGAATCTAGCCCTAGTTGAGTTGAGGGATTTGCCCATGACAGCCTCAGTAGAGTATATCCCCGTTACCCCGATTGAGTACCCAGATGAGGATGGTAAGCCAATGGCTGAAGGTGATATCCAGTTCAGTTACTTGGCTTATACAATAAATGCACTACAGATTTATTTTCAAAATCACCCAGATGTATACGTCGCTGGTAATCTATTTATTTACTACGAAAAAGGTTATCCAGAATCGGTTGTCGCACCAGATGTATTTGTAGTCTTTGGAGTGGAAAACCGTGACAGACGCTCTTACAAAACTTGGGAAGAAAATAATCAAACCCCAAATTTTGTTCTAGAGATTACCTCAAAAACCACCCGCAGCAAAGACCAAGGTGCAAAGAAAGGAATTTACGCCTTTCTGGGAGTGCGTGAATATTTTCAATATGACCCCACAGGCGATTATCTCAATCCCCAACTTCAGGGTTTACAGTTGGTTGATGGAAATTATTTCCCAGTGGCAACCAATATCTTGCCAGATGGTACAGTATCCCTCTCCAGTGAAGTTTTGGGGCTAGAATTGCGTTTAGAGGCGGGAAAACTACGTTTTTACAATCCAGCTACGGGTCAAATACTCTTAACTCATGAAGAGGAAGCAGCAGCACGACAAGCCGCAGAAGAGAAAGCGCAAAGATTAGCTGCTAAACTTCGAGAATTAAATATTGATCCAGATAGCCTTTAGCTAATAATATAGGGTGAGCAATGCCCACCCTACTGCTGTTGATTATTTTTTGTGAGACTATAGTGGACGATAGACGCGATAGTTGATTTCGGGGAAGATATTATCCATTAACTCGACTTTTTCCAGCCAACCACTGTCAACTTTACCAACTTTCACATCTTCATAGAGCTTATTGAAGCGCATCAGGTGCGATCGCGTCCGTCTAATTGCATAGGGTACCATTGTTCCCGTCCGCATAATAAATGCCCAGTCAGAAGATTGTGCTAATAGCAATTCCCGCGCCGCTTGGTTAAGCGCTTTCCACTGCAATTCATCCTCTGGTTCCAGGTGCGAGATTTCAATCATCCGTTCAGCAGCTTTGTGCAAATGTGGATAAATCCACGCATTTGTTTCGTTCAACCAATATTCGTGGAAACCCTTGAAACCCCAACTCGACTGTGAAGGACGACAGACTTGCTGCGTTGGCTGATCTCGCAAATAGTCTGCTAAATGGGTCATTTGATATGTTTTTTGGTCATACCAAGATTTACGGAATAGGTAATCAATGAACCAAGGGCCTTCATACCACCAATGTCCAAATAACTCTGCGTCATAAGGCGAAACGATAATTGGCGGGCGCTGCATTATACCATAGAGATGCTCAGATTGCCGCTCTCGGTTATACATAAAATTATCAGCGTGTTCTGCTGCCTTTTCCCTAGCCCAATAAGGATCGTAGAGTGCCTTATCTGATAGACCTAAGCCACGCCCTGTAATTTTGTGATACTTAATGCCCGTGTTTTTCCGTTGGCCATTGGGCATGATGTAGGGCTTGATGTACTCATATTCTGCTTCCCAGCCCAAATCTTTGTAAAATTCTCGATATTCCGCCGCCCCAGGATAGCCCACTTCAGAAGACCATACCTGTTGGGAAGATTCATGATCTCGACCAAAAACAGCAACACCAGTTTCTGTATAAATTGGCGCATAAGTGCCAAAGCGCGGACGGGGACGGGCGTAAAGAATGCCATGCCCATCTGTGAGGAAGTAGCGTAACCCCGCATCGGCTAGCATCCGGTCTAAACCTTCATAGTAGGCACATTCCGGCAACCAAATACCTCTGGGTGCTTGTCCAAAGTTTTGTTCGTAATGCTCGCAAGCTACCTGGATTTGCGCCCACACCGCCTCTGGATACATTTTCATCAAGGGCAAATAGCCGTGAGTAGCGCCACAAGTGATGATTTCCAGGTTGTTACTGTCTTGGAATTTCTTAAAAGCTGTTACCAAGTCACCGTTGTAGCGTTCCCATAGCTGACGCGCTTCACTAAACTCAGTAGCGTAATGTTCGGCTAAATAACGAAGATGCCCGTTGTTGACATTATGTTCTGCTTCTAGTGCTATAAGTTCTTCTAGTTGGGCTAAGTGTGCTTCATAGCGTTCTTGAAGCAGAGGATCGCGAAGCATTGACACGAGAGGAGGTGTCATGCTCATCGTGATTTTAAAGTCGATACCGTCTCGCTTTAAGCCTTCAAATACTTTCAATAATGGAATATAGGTTTCTGTGATGGCTTCATAGAGCCATTCTTCCTCCAGCACGTAGTCACTTTCCGGGTGACGAACGAAGGGCAGATGTGCGTGGAGTACAAGCGCGACGTAGCCGATAGACATAGTGATTTTGGGGTGATACTTGTAAGTTGAAGGTCAAGAGGTTTGGCTGAAATTAACAATATTTTAAGACTTTATGGGGATCGTAAGAATAGTTTTCAATTGAGTTAAAGATAGTGTGTGTACGTACACAACAATGTTATGCCGTTATGCACCTACTGCATGTTGTTGTTAACTAGTTGTAAAACCTTCCTATTTGCTTATTGTATAAGCCTGTACTGAAAATATTTACTCAGGTTTACCAACAGAGGCAGTTCTTACCGATCGCTTTTGGTGTCTCCTCCTGGAAGAGTTTACTTCAAGAGCATCAGTGACAATTTAGGATCACGAACAATTTGTCAATAAGTAATAGTGCTTAAAAGTATCGTAGACAAACCTCTCCTACCACTTCGTGGAAACAAGCTACAGGTTAGCGTCTCTGTTCGCGCAGCGTCTCCGACAGGAGAAGGAGAAGAGAAGGCTTTACGCTATGCGATCGCAAATCATAAATCCAAATCTGATGAGATAATCTTGCAATAATAATTTTTATATATTTGCTATTGCTGAATTCTAGAGCTTTTGCATAGCATGCGATGTATACGACGGGCTACGCCTACGCACGATTATTTTCTAATCACAAATACAAGACCCATTTTTTTCTAATAGGATAGCTTGTATTGATTGCCTCATGAGGCTTCTGGCAATCGCCCTTCCGGAAAGTGACAAAAGAGGGATACTGCGGGTAAGTGCTAACCCAAAGTTTGCCAGTCAGCCTTTAAACTCGCAAACCTGTGATTCCCGCAACCTAGAAACCCGAACAATTACATATTGGATCAAGACTTGCAGCCAGATGAGTGTTGTACCGATCGCCCAAAAAGCCGACAAAGTAAAGTCTTCCTTTATATAGAAGTGTGTAGGCTAGGCGCATCCCATCGTAGACATCGCACTCCTTATTCCTCATCCCGATATAATTCTTGCAAGTCCTGTAACTGAGTCTTGCGGGAAATTCGGCGATATTTTTTACTTTCTAGCTTGGGTTCGTATTGACTCTCCCCTTTGCCTTTGCTTTTGCTTTTTAACTTCATGGTGGACTCTGGATCGGCTTGTTGGTGTAGCTGAGTTTGATGAGCGATCGCAGCATCCAAAAATTCTAAATAATGTTCATATCGTTCCCAGTCTCCCCGCACCACACATTCAGGCTCGTCTCGGTGCAGACAATCACTAAACCGACAGCTAGCAACTGCTAACCGTTTTCTTGCTTCTGGGAAATAATGGATTAATTCTTCTGGGATACAATCCATATCCGGCTGATTAAAGCCGGGAGTGTCAGCAAGCATTCCACCGCTAGCTAACTCAAATAATTCTGTATGGCGAGTGGTGTGACGACCACGAGCTAGTTTGCCAGAAACTTCTCCTACTCGCAACTTCGCCGAGTCAATTAGCGTATTAATCAAGCTAGATTTACCAACGCCGGAAGGCCCAGCAATGACAGTAATTTTATTGCTTAAATATCTGCCTGCTTGCTCAGTATTTATAACATCTTTGACACTAATAAATATTGGTTGATAGCCCCAACCGAGTAGGCGCTCGCTAACTTGCTGCTGTTCCTGTGGTGAAATTAAATCACTTTTATTCAAGCATAAAAGCACATCTAAGCCAGTAGACTCAGCCTTAATGAGAAACCGACTCAGTTGATAAGGTTCCAAAGGTGGATCGGCAACGGCAAATACCAATAAAATTTGGTTGACATTGGCGATCGCAGGACGATCTAATTCGCTGTGACGGGGTAAGACATCAGCGATCGCTCCCCGTCCTCCGGCCCAATCTGGCTCTTCAACCACAACGCGATCGCCTACCATCACCTGTTGTCCGATTTTTTTCAGCCGTGTTCGGCGAGTACAGAGGAGGAGAGGGGGATAAGGAAGATGAGAATCTTGATCCCCCATCTCCCTCATCTCCCCCTGCTCTTGATCCAGCTGTACTCGGTAAAAATTAGCCTGTACAGCAAGCACCGTACCCAATAACTGTCCAGTTTCAGCAAAATTTTCCCCTGTCATTGGCCAGCAACTGGACGACGCACTAACAGAGAAAAATAATTATTACAGTCTGTAATTTGTTCCACCACATAACCTGCCATTATCAGGCTATCGGGAACCTGCTCAATTGGCTCACCTGGGTCTAGCCAGACTTCTAGCAAACCTCCCAATGGCATTTTTTCCAGACGTAGTTTTGTCCGGACAAAATTAATTGGGCAAGGAGTGCCACGTAAATCAAGTTGAGCATCGGGAGTTAACAGAGAAGAGGGCATCATTACTTAAATAAATTTCCCAAAAATCCTCCTAGACCGCCTTCACCAGTACGATCTCCCTTAATTTTAGCCAGCTTTTCCAAAAGTTCCCTCTCCTCTGGGGTTACTTTGTTGGGAATATCAATTAATACGTTCAGCATGTGATCCCCACGACTGACAGGATTACCCAAGCGAGGTACGCCGCGATTTTCTAACTTCATTACCGTATTTGGCTGAGTTCCAGCTGGAATAATCAGTTCTACAGGGCCATCTACTGTATCTACCTCTAACCGACAACCTAAAATCGCTTGTAGGTAGCTAACTTTGATTTCCGAAAGAATATTAATCCCATCCCGTTGGAATTCTTCGTCTTCATTTACGAACAAGTAAACGTATAAATCCCCAGGAGGGCCACCACGTTGACCGGCATCTCCTTCACTAGAAATCCGCAAGCGAGTACCATTATCCACCCCTGCTGGAATGGTAATTTTGAGTTTCTTGGTGACTTGATTTGCGCCCTTCCCATCACAGGCATCACACTTGTCTTCGATTACCATCCCTGTCCCATTACAGGTGGGACAAGTCGAGACTTGGGTGAAACTGCCAAAGGGTGTTCTAGTGACACGGCGGACTTGACCCGATCCGCTACAAGTCGAACAAGTCCGGGGGCGGGTTCCAGGTTTAGCACCAGAACCGCTACAGACTTCACAATTTTCTAAATGTGAAATACGAATTTCTTTTTCGCCACCAAATACCGCTTCCCGAAAGTCTAACTTCAGGTCTAGTCGCAGATCATCGCCCCTCGCAGGCCCACTGCGCCGTCTTTGTTGCGTGGGACTACCCATACCGCCAGCAAAGCCACTAAAAATGCTTTCAAAAATATCGGCAAAACCACCCATATCGCCGACATCTTGGAAGCCAGCGCCAGCACCTGACACACCCTCTGGCCCAAAGCGATCGTAACGAGCGCGGGTTTCTGGTTCCGAGAGTACCTCATAAGCGCGGTTAATTTCTTTAAATCGATCCTCCGCCCCCGGCTCTTTGTTCACATCTGGGTGATACTTCCGGGCTAAACGGCGATAAGCTTGCTTGAGTTCTTCTTTGTCGGTGTCACGAGAGACACCCAGGATTTCATAATAGTCGCGGGCCATATAGCAAAGGTAAAAGTTAGAAGGAAGAAAGCAGAAGTCAGCAGAACGTCACTCACGGTCACTTGCTACTTTACGGTAAGGCGTTTTGCTTTACAGAATATGTAAGAGCAACACACTTGTCCTTTAAAGGGCGATTTGCCGGAGGTAGGCAGAAGGTAAAATTAATTTTTGTTAATAACTGATTTTAACCTTTACCTTTTACAAAAATCACCGACAAATCTTGAGCAACAGGTGCTTTCCTCGTGGGAGACGACAAAAGCTATAGAAGTTATGATCAGGGGAAGCCACTGCTCAGACTTCATCACTGCCGAGTCGGTTGTCTCTTTTACAATTGTGCTACGTAGGAGAGGAAAACCCCGCCCATTAACCAGAGGTGCTAGCCGCACCATTCGGTGTGGAAAACCACCCTTATGCAATGGAAGTGCATCTGAATCGGCATACTGCCTAGCAGTAATTTGCTTCTACAATCTAGCAAACCCCAGGGGTCTTGTGAAACTTAGCTAAACCTACAATCAATATTAGATATATTAAAATGTCTTAATAAAAATCTGCAACTTAGAATATTGGGAATGGGGAATTGGGAAGAGGGGACAAGGAGAAAGACTTGTTGTAAGTTTTCACTCAAGTCACCTTGTCCCCTTTGTCCCCTTTTTACCCGTTCCCCATTACCCATTACCCAATCCTTAATCTATCGCCTCATAATCAACCTGTGCGGTACTTTCTTCGTCAAAATCAAAGTTGAATTGTGGTATTAGTGTACCGTTCATTGGTGAGTCTACTTCTGAGGTAAAGAGACTAGCTGAAGCCTCCTCAATCTCATCTGTTTGGCTGTTAGCTCGGTTATAGACATCAGCACCAATTGCAAACAGTGTTTGTTGGAAGTCGTCTAAGCGCTGCTTAAACTCCACAGTCGAGATACCGGAGTCAATCATTGCAGCTTGGAGTTGTAAAGCTTTTTCACTAGCCAAAGTCTTCATCTGCTCGCCGATAAAGTTGCTATTATCCTTAATCGTAGATTCGTAACTGAACAACAGATTATCTGCTTGGTTTTTGAGTTCAACCAGTTCTTTACGTCTTCTATCTTCTTCAGAAAATAGTTCGGCCTCTTGGCGCATCCGTTCGACTTCGTTAGTACTCAAGCCACCTGTATTGGTAATCCTGATACTCTGTTCTCTACCTGTGCCTTTGTCTTGGGCAGAAACCTTCAGGATGCCGTTGACATCAATTTCAAAAGATACTTCAATTTGTGGCACACCACGGGGCGATGGGGGAATTCCTGCTAGCAGAAACTTGCCAAGACTCTTGTTATCCCGTGACATTGCCCGTTCACCTTGGAGAATATGAATTTCTACCGAGGTTTGCCCATCAACTGCTGTGGAAAAAATTTGTGACTTACTAGTAGGAATTGTGGTGTTGCGTTCAATAATTTTGGTGAATACTTCACCCAAGGTTTCAATTCCTAGAGACAGGGGGGTGACATCCAAAAGTAAGAGATTATCGACTTCGCCACCCAACACCCCTGCTTGGATAGCTGCTCCCAATGCTACCGCTTCGTCAGGGTTGATAGAGCGATCGGGAGCTTTGCCATTGAAAAACTTAATCAGCGCGTTTTGGACTGCGGGAATTCGGGTAGAACCACCTACTAAAATAATCCGATCTATGGCTGATGGTTTGAGATCCGCATCTTTGAGTGCTTGGATCATTGGTTCGATGGTGGCTTCAATTAATTGTCCTGCAAGCTCTTCAAATTTAGAGCGGCTGAGTTCCATTTCCAGATGCTTTGGACCGGTTTCATCAGATGTGATAAACGGCAGGTTAATGGAGGTATTAACCATGCTGGAGAGTTCAATTTTCGCCTTTTCTGCTGCTTCCCGTAGGCGTTGCAGTGCCATCTTATCTTGGGAAAGATTGATTTTTTCGTCTTGCTGAAAGCGTTCCATCAGCCAAAGCACGATCGCATTATCAAAGTCGTCTCCACCTAAGTGGTTGTTACCACAAGTCGCCTTAACTTCAAAAACGCCATCCCCAAGTTGCAGGATCGATACATCAAAAGTACCGCCTCCTAAGTCGAATACTAAAATTAGCTGCTCTTGGTCTTGCTTTTCCAATCCGAAAGCTAAAGCCGCTGCTGTTGGTTCATTGATGATTCGCAGAACTTCTAATCCTGCAATTGTGCCTGCATCTTTAGTAGCTTGTCTTTGAGCATCTGTAAAATATGCAGGTACGGTGATCACTGCCTGAGTGACTTCTTCACCCAAGAAGTTTTCCGCATCCTGCTTAAGCTTTTGCAGGATCATGGCGGATAGTTCTTGTGGCGTATAATTTTTTGAGCGGATTTGGACATCAACGGTATCGTCTCGACCTTTGACACAGTTGTAGGGGACGCGATCGCGTTCTATATCAGTCTCTTCCCAACGCCGCCCGATGAATCGTTTAATACTGTAAATTGTGTTTTCGGCATTGGTTACGGCTTGACGCTTTGCCAATTGACCAACCAAGCGATCGCCACTCTTGCCAAATCCCACAATACTTGGAGTAGTTCGTCCACCTTCAGAATTGGAGATCACCAGTGGTTGACCGCCCTCCAAAACTGCGACGCAACTATTAGTAGTGCCTAAGTCGATTCCAATAACTTTTCCCATATTCGCCAGTATTTTTACTGAGTCTTCCTGCTGTAATATGTCGCGGACTAACTTTTTAGCTCCGAACTAAGGCTAGCGGATAACGTCTGTGGAACCCATTTTGCTGGTAGCAAGAGGAAGTTGAAACACAGAAAGTTATCCAAAGCCTTGTCCAAGTTTTGGTACGCGATGCTCGTCCTTGCTAGAACCCAGGCACTTTTGGTCAGCGAGACGAGCGACTACAGCTTAACTGAAGGCTTGACTCGACTGATCTTCCTCCGTAGAAGGTGTATCTTCCTTTGGAGCAGCTACTTTGACCATTGCATGGCGTAGCACACGTTCGCCCAAGTAATATCCGCGCACTAACTCTTCTAACACTGTTCCTTCAGGATGTTCATCCGTAGGTTCCCGCATTACTGCTTCGTGCAGGTTAGGATCAAATTCTTGACCTTCAGGACGCATTGGTGAAACACCCAACCGCTTCAAGCTATCTACTAATTGTTTGTAAACGCCTTGGTAGCTTTTGTGCATAGTCATTTCGCCATCAGATTGAGGTTTGAGGTGCGATCGCGCCCGCTCAAAATTATCAACCACTGGCAGCAATTCTAGAATCGTGTTCCGCTTCATCTGCGTCTCTAGCTCTTCTTTTTCTTTGCTAGTGCGTTTCCGATAATTCTCAAAATCAGCAGCAATCCGCATATATTGAGTACTACGCTCTTCTAGCTGTGTTTTGAGAGACTCAATTTGTTGAGTCAGTTCTGCCAGAGCTGCCGTTTCCACTCCAGTGTTCTCGGTTGCAGCAACACCAGTTTCTGGATTGAAAGTAGCTGCATCTCCCGATACATTAGTTGGGGCTGACACTTGCTCTGTCTCCTCGCTACCAGATTCATTGAAATTAATTTGGGCTGGGAAGTCACTCTTCATTGCTTGCTTTACCTCTGTTGGTTCACCCAATTGCTGGCTAGTATTGTTTATCTGTTTATTTTCATCCATCATTGTCCACTCATTCCAGATGCTTGCTATTTATGGCAGTGTATCTCCATTGCTTGCAACCGTCGTCATCCACGACTTGCAACTGAGGCTGATTTTGTTGCCGACAAGTTTCTGGAAGTGATGTAACCATTTTCTTATTGTGACAAATGGTGAACACGTTCGCGTAGGCACTATTAAGGCGGGAACCCGAACGAATAGTCTACCTCTAGGAGTAAGTAATTTGGAAGAGTGGCAAGAGGCAGTATCTTTAATTTTGTTAGCGCAGCATTAGTTAGCGCGCATACTCTGTAAGAGTTGCAAGTTACGCTTTTAGCGTCTCATAGAAAGCGTCATTTTGAATTCTGAGCGTACTCCTTTGGTAAAGCAAGCGACTTGACTCAGGACTTTTTTGGGAAATGAGAATTCTATCTCACAGGCTGGGAATACTTTAAGCAGAGGTTCCCCTACTCATTCGCTCATTTATGACTTACTCGTCACCACAACGGCGCAGTACCGCTCTAACTACCAGAACAGAGTTTTCGCCCTTTGGCAACAAGCTAGTACAATCTGGCTATGTCAATACCGAACAGATGAGGCAGGCACTAATTGAAAGCCGCAAATCTGGCCGACCCTTAACGGAAGTACTAGAGTCAATTACTGGGCAACAACTATCACCTGAGTTGCTCAGGCAATACAAAAAACAGCAGCTATTTGAACTTAAAATACTATACGGTGTTGAATTCCTCGATCCGGAAGTCAACTCCATTGGCAACACGATGATGGGGAACCTGATTGAAACCCTCATCCCAGTGGATATCTGCCGTCGCCATCGTTTAGTACCACTATCGAAACACGAAGACCAAACCCCGCCCTCAGTTTTAGTGGCGATGGTCGCTCCAGATAATCTAGAAGCTTCCGATGACCTGAACCGCATCTTGCGTCCCCAAGGGCTGGCATTACAGCGCATGGTGATCACACAGGAAGACTACCAGCAGCTAATCAACCAATATCTGGATGAAATGGCTGTTCGGCAAAAGCACCTGGAACAAGAAAAGTTTACAGATATTAATCAGGATTTAGAAAACCTCGGAAATCTTGATCTTGCAGATGCTCCTGAAGAAATGGAGGCTGATTTAGGAGCAGCGATGAAGGGTGCAGAGGATGCCCCAGTCATTAACCTAGTCAACAGAATCCTGGCTAAAGCTTTGCATGAGGGCGTTTCTGACATTCATATAGAACCGCAAGAAGAAAACTTACGCATTCGCTTTCGGAAGGATGGGGTACTCCGTGAAGCTTTCGATCCCCTACCGAAAAAAATCATCCCGGCAGTGACAGCCCGATTTAAAATCATCTCGAATCTAGACATTGCCGAACGCCGTTTACCCCAAGATGGACGCATCCGGCGGATGTTTGAGGGACGCAAAGTAGATTTTCGTGTAAATACCTTACCCAGTCGCTACGGGGAAAAGGTCGTGCTGCGGATTTTGGATAACTCTTCAACCCAACTGGGATTGAATAAGTTAATTACCGATCAAGAGACTTTAGATATTGTCAAGGATATGGTTAGCCGTCCCTTTGGGCTAATTCTGGTAACTGGGCCAACTGGTTCCGGGAAAACAACCTCGCTGTATTCTGCACTCTCAGAAAAGAATGATCCCGGAATTAATATCAGTACTGTGGAAGACCCAATTGAGTACAGTCTTCCAGGGATTACTCAAGTACAGGTGATTCGGGAAAAAGGGCTGGATTTTGCTACCGCTCTGCGGGCTTTCTTGCGACAAGATCCAGATGTGCTGCTGGTGGGTGAAACGCGGGATAAGGAAACGGCAAAAACAGCAATTGAGGCTGCCTTGACCGGTCACTTGGTATTAACTACTTTACATACCAATGATGCCCCAGGTGCGATCGCTCGTTTGGGAGAAATGGGAATTGAGCCTTTCATGGTTTCTAGTTCGCTAATTGGCGTTCTAGCTCAACGTTTGGTGCGGCGTGTATGTTCTGAATGTCGCATTCCCTACACTCCTACAACCGAGGAACTGGCTCGTTATGGTCTATCAGCTTCTTCTGATGTCGGAGTCACCTTTTATAAGGCTAACACCTTGACATTAGATGCGATCGCCGAAGCCAAAGGCAAAAATCAGCTTTGCTCAAAATGTAATGGTGTTGGCTACAAAGGTCGTTGTGGTGTTTATGAAGTCATGCGAGTCACCGAAACCCTGCAAACTCTCATCAACGAAGATGCACCCACAGAACGCATCAAGGAAGTGGCAATAGAAGAGGGCATGAAAACTTTGCTGGCTTACAGCTTGGACTTAGTGCGCGAGGGTTCTACCACTTTAGAAGAAGTAGAACGAGTGACGTTTACTGATACTGGTTTGGAAGCCGAGTTAAAAGCCAAACGCAAGACTGGCCTTACCTGCCGCAGTTGTGATGCCACATTGAAACAAGAATGGCTGGATTGTCCTTACTGTATGACATCTCGATTTTGAGACTAGTCATTAGTCATTGGTCATTAGTCATTAGTTGATGCTTAGTAACTTTAAACAAATGACAAAAGACAAGGACAAACAATAAACATTAAAAGGAAGCAGAACTATGGAAATGATGATTGAAGATTTGATGGAACAGTTGATTGAACTGGGTGGCTCGGATATGCATTTATCCGCAGGTTTGCCTCCTTACTTCCGCATCAGTGGCAAACTCACTCCCATCGGGGAGCATATATTGACAGCCGATCAATGTCAAAGGCTGATTTTTAGTATGCTCAATAACACCCAGCGTAAAACCTTAGAGCAGACCTGGGAATTAGATTGTTCTTATGGTGTTAAGGGTTTGGCTCGCTTTCGGGTGAATGTTTATAAAGAACGTGGTGCTTATGCCGCTTGCTTACGGGCATTAAGTTCTAAGATTCCTAACTTTGAAAAGTTAGGTCTACCAGATATAGTGCGGGAAATGTGCGATAAGCCCAGAGGACTTATTCTCGTGACAGGTCCTACAGGTTCCGGAAAAACAACTACCCTAGCGGCAATGATCGACTTGATTAACCGCACCAAGGCAGAGCATATTTTAACGGTGGAAGACCCAATTGAATTTGTTTACGAACCTATTAAAAGTTTGGTTCACCAACGACAACTGGGTGAAGATACTAAGAGCTTTGCGAATGCCTTGAAAGCAGCTTTGCGGGAAGATCCAGATATTATTCTGGTAGGAGAAATGCGCGATTTAGAAACGATTTCTTTGGCGATTTCCGCAGCAGAAACAGGACACTTAGTATTTGGTACTCTCCACACTAGTTCTGCCGCCCAAACTGTTGACCGAATTATTGACGTTTTCCCCCATGAAAGACAAACCCAGGTACGGGTGCAGTTGTCTAACTCATTAGTAGGAGTATTTAGCCAGACTTTGGTATCCAAGAAAAACCCGAAACCCGGTGAATATGGTCGGGTGATGGCTCAAGAAATTCTGATAGTCACTCCCGCTATTTCCAACTTGATTCGAGAAGGCAAAACATCTCAAATTTACTCAGCTATTCAAACTGGAGGCAAATTGGGGATGCAAACTCTGGAGAAAGTTTTAGCTGATTTTTACAAAGCAGGAACGATTTCCTTTGAAGCAGCGATGTCTAAAACTTCTAAGCCAGATGAAATCCAACGTCTCATCGGGAATTCTACACCACAAGCAGGCGCTGGTGCAAAACCCGGTGCGGCTGCCAAAGCACATTAAAAGAATTGGGGATAGGGGAGATGAAGAATATTTCATCCCCTTGAGTATTTTGAATTTTGAATTTTGAATTTATTTATGCCAAACTTCGTTGCCCGTGTTCGGGATTCGCAAGGAAAATCTCGAACAGAAAAAATTGTTGCTGAATCCTTGGTACAAGCTCGTACTAATCTCAGAGATCAAGGTTTTGTAATCCAAGAACTCAAGCAATCTCAGGGATTTCAGCCAGATGTTGCCTTCAAAAACTTCCAGAATTCCTTAGTTAAGGTTTCTGTGAAAGACAAAGCCGTTTTTTCGCGTCAATTTGCCGTTTTGATGAATGCGGGAGTTGCGATCGTTAGAAGTCTGGGGGTGCTTTCCGAACAGTGTAGTAATACTAAATTGAAACAAGCTCTTGTAGACATTAGCACCGATGTTCAAAGCGGAATGAATCTTTCAGAGGCAATGCGGAAGCATCCTGACTGTTTTGATGGATTATATGTGAGTATGATTCAAGCTGGCGAAGTTGGTGGTGTTCTAGACGAAGTATTGAATCGTTTAGCTAAGTTGTTAGAAGATGTTGCCCGATTACAAAACCAAATTAAATCAGCAATGTCTTATCCGACGGTTGTGGGTTTTATCGCAGTTGCTATTTTTCTCGGTATGACTATTTTTCTGATTCCGATTTTTGCCACAATTTTTGTACAACTTGGAATCACATTACCACCTTTAACACAATTCTTGATGGATGCTAGTAAGTTTTTGAGAAGTCCGGGTGCTATCGTCCTTCTTGCTTCTCTTATAGGACTGAAATTTGCTTTTACACAATACGGTAAAACTCCTGTTGGTCGCATCACAATTGATCGTTTTTCCCTCAAACTGCCATTATTTGGTGACTTAATTCAAAAATCTTCAGTTGCCCGCTTTAGCCGGACTTTTGGTTCTTTGACTCGTTCAGGTGTACCAATTTTAACTTGCTTAGAAATTGTCCGAGATACATCAGGAAACCAAGTGATTGCTAATGCCATAGACGCAGCTCGTATGGAGATTCAACAAGGGGGCATGATTAGCATTGCTTTACAAAAAGATGCCGTTTTTCCAGCTATGGCAATTCAAATGATTAGTATCGGAGAAGAAACTGGAGAATTAGATGCAATGTTGATGAAAGTTGCCGATTTCTATGAAGATGAAGTCGAGCAAGCAGTAAAAGCAATGACCAGTATTTTGGAACCAGTGATGATTGTAGTTCTAGGGGGAATGGTTGGAACCATTTTGCTAGCGATGTATCTGCCTATGTTTGCGGTATTTGAAAAGCTGGGATAAAGGATTAATAGTTAAGAGTTAGAAGTTATGAGTTAGGAATAGAAACATTTTATTTCTACTTTTAGCTTCTAACTGATTAATTTTATTCTTAACTCCTAACTCCTCACTATTTAATCAACTATGACTGTGCAAAAATCTCACTACGAAGCGAGTTTGGCGGAGTACAGCAATCATCTAGCTGCGATCGCCTTACTAAAGCAATATCGGCCATACTTAGAGATGATTCCCAGCCTGCGCCGTCCAGATGAAAGTGTTATCACTATCCCCTTGCCAATTGTCCGTCTTCGCAATACTGCGACAACAATTCCACAAACAATCTGCTTACCCTGTGATGTAGCAATTTTGATGTGCGATCCAGAGTGGAAGATCAAAACTGGAGCCGAAATTTTAGTCTTTATTCATCGCGCTCACGAAGACTTTTCTGATTTGTTAGGACGTTGGCGACAAACTCAAGTTTTCCTGGACAATGATTATGAATGGTTAATGCCTCTCCGTCACAGTCATATTTTGAGCGAGGGCGCTAATATTATATATCCTTTGTTCGTTGTGTTTAGTGATACTTTAGAACGTATCCAACGAGGACTCGTAGGGGCCGAACTTCCATTTATTATACAAACACCAGATTCGCTGCTGGAAGAGGATGTGACAGATATTTTTTGTCCAGAAATCCCACCAGCTTAGAAAAAATTAGGAGTTAAGAGTTTTCAATTGCAACTTTTAAACAAAACCAGAGATTTTTAAGTCTCAAGTTTAGTTTTTTAACTCCTAACTCCTATACAGACACGATTAACCGCGTCTCTCCTAATTATTACCTCACAAATTGAGGCATAATTTCAGCAGCAGTGAATATTCCATAAATGCCACGTTGGTGCAATTGTCTACCAGCTTTGAGATAGCCAAATGCAGGGCCGCAGACATTAGCTGCCATGCTAGTTTCATCTCCTAGAGTAAAGGTATGGGTGGAAATCTTACCTTCAAAGGTGCGTCCTGTTACCTTAACGTTGGTGCTGAGGGGCTTTTTCGGATTGCGAGTATCGACTACACCACCAACAGTAACGCGATCGCGATCGCAAATTCCCGCTACCTCTAGCATCACATCATCAGCGTGTTCCATATTCTTCAAGGTAAGCACGCCATTAGTTTTATCTAGTAGTGTTTCTACTTCTGCGTCAGTCATTGCCCTAGCAGTTTCCACTGTGTAACCAGGCATGTGCCCAATATCTTCCCGAACAGTGGCGCGGTAAGCTTCCCAGTTGGCAATTCCCACTCCAAAGGTAATTTCGACTTGATGAATTTCGGCGTAGCTTTGGGCTGCTAATGCGGCTGCGGCAGTTAACAATCCGGGTGTTGCACCACAGCCTGTCATATAGGTAATCCCGGCTGTTTGCAGTTCTTCTTTCATCGCCAGTAATTGTTCTACAGCAGTGGTGCGCTTAATTGCATCCACTAGCACTCCACGCCAACCAGATTTAATAAACTCTTTCGCTACAGAGGGGATAAAATCGTTTGGTAGGTTGGGTAAAGCCAGAAAATACCCATCCACTGGTTGAGCTATTGCAATTACATCCTGAATACTTTGATTTGTTAATGTACCAACTGGTTCCAAATAACCTACCGAACCTTGAGACTGGTAAGTTGCAATGCATTCTTGAGTATTTAAACCTTCAGCAGCATAAGCGTAACCTTTTTGATCTGCGGCTGCGACTAAAATCATTTCCTGTTTAGCAGCAAGTACTTTGGCGGCGGCTTGTCCGAGTCCACCGAAACCTAGTACTCCTATACGTATCGCTGACAAGATATTTGCTGTACTCATAGTCAATTACTGAAGTTGAATCACAAGCCTTCAAACTTTACCATCTCAGCTTGTGGCTGATGGCTGACAGCTTTTAGCTATAAAGGTTAATTATGCTTCATTATCCTGGTTTGTTCGCCAACCAAATCAGTTTTTTTACCAGAAATTCTTGCTGATTGATTTAGGCTTGAGCAAATTTTCACGCAAAATAGCATCAAAAATATAAAGGATTGCAAACACCCCGACTACCAAAATTAAGAATATGGGTATAAATCATGGTTATTTTCACATATTCGTTACCAAGTAACTCTTAACCATCAGCAGCATAAGCTTAAGTAAGTCGGCGAGCACAACTCACACTATATGAAATAATGTAAAACATATTTAAATTAGTTCGTAGTGAAGAATTTAACCCTACCTTGAGGGCTGAAGACCTCACTACAAAACTTGTTAATTTGTTAAAAATGATGTTGGGCGTTCAGGAGTACCGGACATCGCTGTGTTTGTTTGAAACATAATTTTGCGAAATATTTTTCATTGCTTGAAGTAAAATCAAACAGGAAAAGTGTTTAAATAGGAAGTGATGTAACTGTTAGTTGAGATATGCGATTCGATGAATTAGAAAAAGAACGTCAACGCAACCGAATTCTTGCTCAAGAAAGTTTTACTGAACGCATATCAGTTATAAAAAATTGTATTGATACACAGCATGAATATATTGAATTATTTTTCGGTTTGCTTCAACATCGTCACCTTACGCAGCACGGTGATGCAGAAAAACCAATATTTTCAGCAGTAATTAAAAATGAAATTGCTCTTTACTCAAGTCTAATACTGACTTTAGACGGTTTACACGGATCAGGTTTAGCTTTACTACGATCAGTCTATGAAGCTTTAATGATTGCAAAGTTCGCTTCCATACGAAAAAGCGATAATCTTATCTCGAAGTGGATAGCTGGAGAAACAATTTATTTTTCAAATGCAATTTTGAAGAAAATTGTTACACCAGAACTTAAAGAGTTAAAAATTCTTTGGGGAGCATTGTGTAACGTATCCCATGCAACTATTTATTCATATCAAGTTTTCACCAGGTTTGAAGATATAGAACAAGAAGTAGCGGGCAATCTTGCTATTTTGATAATGTTATTAGGTTGCAATTTTCACTTAATTAATAAGCACTATGTTACTAGAGAAATGGCATATTTAGCCAAAGAATATCACAGGGAAGGGGGTGAGTTTCAACGTCGCCGAGATGCCGCAAAGATTGCTGTCCAAAAAGCTACAATATTTATTTCTTCTCAGGCGAGGGAGGTTATTAGAGATTATTCAAGGGTTTGGCAACTAGCTCCTTCTATAAGTTCATAAATCTAAAGGAGTGTTTTCACTTAATGATTAGAGTTTACTTGCCACTACATGCTCAAGAGGTGTAGGGCAGCGAGTGAGCTTTCAGATACACTGCGCTGCATCCAACCTAAGTGAAAACCCTTGCTTAAAATAAGTCCAACCGAATGGTAATGATAAAGTTTTTCAAGAATTTTTATATTTTTGTAACTCAACTAGCTGGCTATACTACGTCTAATGCTTATTTCTAGGACTTTTGCCGCTTAATTGGCAGGCCCGGTTGTTACCTTGACTAATCGATGAGGTTAAGAGAGACTAACTAAATACTGATGTGACTGCTTATAAATTTAATAAATTTTGTAAAGATTCTGAGATATATATGTTGAAAGATGGAACATTATTTAACAAATGGCAAGTTTGTATCTAAGTAAAAATGTTCCTACGGCTATATTTATAGCCTTCTGCTAAGGCAGTACAATTTTAAGCGTACTTATCCTGGTTGTCCAAGAGCATGGAGACATTAGAGTTCATAATCTATCCAGACGGTCGGGTACAAGAGAAAGTCACTGGTATTGTGGGTGCTTCTTGCGCTGAGGTTACAGCAGCAATAGAGGCGCAATTGGGGCAAGTACTTAATCATGAGCCAACCTCAGAATATTTCGCCGCGAAGTTGCAGCAATCTAATGTGGCGAATACGCACACCACTTACAGCGATTGGTAAGTTTTCACAGTAGTTTAGTGTTATTAATTCACAACCACCATGTCACACTTTAGCCAAAT
Organism: Nostoc sp. FACHB-133; assembly: GCF_014698055.1. NCBI lineage: Bacteria > Bacillati > Cyanobacteriota > Cyanophyceae > Nostocales > Nostocaceae > Nostoc > Nostoc sp. FACHB-133. The sequence continues at coordinate 126,304 of NZ_JACJSH010000009.1, read as the reverse complement.
TAAGACTCAAATCCGTAACCTTGATTCTTTGAAAGATGCTTTGACTGAATTGGGCGTAGACTGGAAACCCGGCCCACGCGAAGTCCGTGGCTATCGCGGTCAAACCCATCCTGCGGAAGTTAGTATTGAGCAGGAAAATGGCTATGATATCGGCTTTAGATGGAATGGTAAGGAATATGAATTAGTAGCTGATTTGCAATATTGGCAGCAAGACCTTTCTGTGGATGGATTTTTGCGCCAGGTAACACAGCGCTATGCTTACCAAACAGTTGTGAAAGAAACCGCTCGTGTTGGTTTTCAAGTCTCTGAACAACAAAAAAATGAAGATGGTTCCATTCGCCTGGTAGTACAGCGCTGGAGTGCGTAATGGCTGATTTTCTACCGTCGCCGGAAGAACAAGAAGATAACCGTTCCGGTTTAGAACCAGAATTAGGGGGTTTTTTACGGGATGCCCCAGAACGTTCTGGTTTAGAACCGGAATTGGGCGGTTTGTTGCGCCAAAATGGTGTTTATGTTGATGAAATCACCTGTATTGGTTGCAAGCATTGCGCTCATGTTGCACGTAACACCTTTTATATTGAACCAGATTACGGGCGATCGCGCGTGGTTCGACAAGATGGAGACGCTGAAGAAATTATCCAAGAAGCAATTGATACTTGCCCAGTTGATTGTATTCACTGGGTTGATTACACTGAATTGAAAAACTTAGAAGCAGAGCGCAAATATCAAGTAATTCCCGTAGTGGGTTATCCGGTAGAACAGGCCGTTGCTGCTAGCGAACATCGCCGTAAAAAGCAAAAGTTAAAGACAAAAAGATCTCGTTATTAACAAAAAACATTGAATCAATATAATAAAGGACTGGGTATATCCAGTCCTTTTGCTTTTCGTAATATAGCTAATTTATGACAGCTTTTCGGTATTTACTTATTCATCTGGAAAAGTCTGTACCTTGCCATCAGGACTGAGAACAACTCGAATTCTGACATCTTGTCCGCGTGTATTGGCGGAAACAAAAGGTTTACCAACTTCAGGCATCCCAGTGCTATCAACGAATTCTCTTGCTGCCTTATTAAGAGGAAAAATTCGTTCAACTGTGCCGTCAACACTGACTATCAGACTGTACTCTAATGTTTGTCCTAGCCCAGTAGGTGGTTGCCAACGCTTTTTTAGGTATTCTCTAGCTTCTGCTACTTGAGGTGTATCAAATAATGTACCAGTAGCCACTTCTCTGGATTTAGGGGTTTTACGTGCATCTCCTAATTGGTCGATGAATGGATTGTTCTCCGCAGTTCTAGACGAAGGAAGTTGTGAAGCGGGTTTTTCTCCAGTAGAAGGTTGCTGTAGGGAATTGATTCTTTCGTCTAGCTGTTGTGAGTTTAGTGCAGAGGTATTGCCACGATTATTATTGGGTATGCTCTCAAGAGACGGAGGGAGAACTGGTGAGACATTAGTTGGTAAGCTGCCTGGGTTAGAAGATAGTCTGGGTGGCAAATTCCGCAACTGAGGGAGAGTTCCACCTTGGGGATTTGACCCTGTAGGGTTCTGTGCAAGATTTGGTACTATGGCTACTTCCTGCCCTGGGATTTTACTTGATGGTGAGTTAGCAAGGCTCGCCGTTCGCGTAGCGTCTCGCAGAGAAGTCATCGCTCGATTACTAGGAAGGGTTGCAGTCTTGCCCTGGGTTGTTGTCAGTGCATTATTGGGAAATAGAGGTTGCGGTGCAGAAAAACTAGAACTAGGGGCTGTTAAAGGTGCTTGGGGCAAAGTAGATGTGGAAAGTGGAGGAGTGGAACCTAGCAAATTATCCGATGGAGGGATAATTCCAGGTTCAGGCGTAGGAAAGTTTAGTGAGGTTGAAGGTTCTAAGGCAGTCTTTACTGCTGCTGGATCTGATGTTTTGGCTGTCTGCTGTTCCTTTCCCCTAATGCTGTTAGCATATTGCCAAGTAACTGGTAAGAATCCTATACCTAACACTAATACTGCGGCAACAGGTGCCCAGGCAGGGAACCTCAGAGTCGAACTCGTGCTGTTGAGAGTTGGAAGTGCCATAACATCAGTTGAGTATTCATCTAAAGCACTTGCCAAATCGAATAATTGCAGCAGAGTGAGTTTAATTACGGGGCCAGATGAGTGGTTGGTAAGAGAACCGAGAAATAAGTTGTGAGTTAAATAGCTGCTTGGTTCTAAGCGGATATTTGCCCCAGGAAACTGGGTGCTAAAGGAATTTAATGTTTTTGTTGAGGACTTTAATTCCGGCTCACCCATTGCTGTGCTTGATTCCTGGGTACCGGAGAAACTTACCCAAAAGCTTTCTGGAGACTGTTGAAGGAATTGCTGTACGTAGTTTGTGACTGCATCACATAAAGCTTCAAGTTGCTCGCGATCGCCCCGAATTGGAACTCTGTGTTCTTCTGGGAGTCGGGGATCATCAAAGCGTAGTTCAAAGCTTAGGTGTTTGAGGACAGTTTTCCCCATCCAACGGGATAGAGGCGAGCTTTGGGCGAATACTTCTAGCGTACAAGTAGGTGGTGTGTAGCGACGAATTACAGAATTTGATAGAGGCATGGCAGGAACTGCGAGGAAGACTATTTGGGATTTTGCAAAAAGTTAAGCCAGTTGCTTGCAAAGAAAAGTTAAACGGTGGATTCCTTCTGAGTGAAGGAAGTTGGTCAGGTTTCTTTCGTTATGTAGTCTTGTACTAGGAGGAAGCATTGCTGATAGTGCATCGCTCAAGAGCTAATGACGATCAAAAGAGTTTCCCGATCTAGCAAACAAATCACAAGCAAATTTTGATTGAGGAATTTCAAATTTCAAATCTAAAATTTTGTCGAACCGTCTATAAGTGCTAGCCAGAGACGGCGATGTCCACCAGGGGCGCTGTAAAAAAGTAAATCTACAAGCAGTTTTAGTGCCAGGTTGGTAAGCAAATCTGTTGAGATTTTCTCATCCTCTTCCATCCGCTCTTGGTAGGTGTTGCAAAAAGCATCAATATAGTCTCCAAGTAAGGCAGCTTGGTGAGGTTCCCGGTTATTTTCTGCCATTTGTTCCAACAGACCGACAGCGCGGCGAATCAATTCCTGGTGCTGTTTGGCTAAGTAGCAGATGATCAGAACAAGCGATCGCGCTTCTTCGACATCTAGCTTTTTCCGCCCTCCTTGACCTTTGCGTAGGGGATTTGATTGGCGCAATCGCCATAAAGCTACGCGGTCTGGCACTCTTGACTCTAAATTCAGATCAGTTGCCGCCGAAAGCATAGCCTCTGAACCAATCCCAGTTAAGGTTTCTAGCGCCAACAGCACCAAGTCTAATTGGGTTTTGATATTGTCCCATTGAACTGTGTTTGGGGCTGGAAGCTTGATTAAATCCTCCCACTGAGAATTTGGCGTGGCTGAGTTGGCGGCCGAGTGCATAACTTTTAGCATAGGTGATCAAGCTGATAGGGGATGTTGCTGTTACCCATTTTGAAACCAGACTCTCAAGCATCAAACTTGGTTTCCCATAGCTATGAGCCAGAGACTTCAGCTAGATTTTTCTATGTGGTAAACAGCATGTATCTTTGTCCTACTCTAGATGAAAATTTATTTTCAACAAAGTAGAAAAGTATCAATTCTAATTAAGGTTTACCTGACTTTCACTGCTAATTCCGTACAAGAGTATAAATAAACTATTGTTTTGAATGCTAACTGCTAATTATGTAGAATACCTCCTACATTTATTTGCGGTTTGAGATTTTGAAATTTCTTGATGTTTATTACTTGTTCTTAATGTATACATAATTACTATACAAATCTTTTACCTGTTTGCTAAAGGCGCTTCTTACTGCTTTCCCTTTCCATCATCCCATCTATGTGTAGCGTTTGATTTCATGACATCGTGTAGCGTTTGATTTCATGACATCGTGGGTAACATCAGGATGATTGATAACTTCTTGAAACTAATTAGGACTTACGCAAAACTACACGCGGTAGGGTCAATTTATGAATTGCCCTAAGATGAAAATCTTTCTTTTCGGCCATTGTCTGCCTAAGTAATGCGATGTGCGACTTATTCTTAAAACCCCACTTCCATTCCTCTCCCCGAAAGGTCGAGAGGCTTTGATTATTGCTCCCCTTCCCTACAAGGGAAGGGGTAGGGGGTTAGGTCTGAGAGAAAGTTGCACACGGCGTTAAGTAGGGGCGCAATGCCTTGCGCCCCTACTTTCACATTGATTGCTACTTTTTGATGTGAGCAATGGTAACACCAGTACCGCCATCTGCTTGTTCTGCTGGTTCGTAGTTATTTACTCTGGAATGCTGTTGCAAAAAAGCGTGAACTCCTTGTCGTAGCTTACCAGTGCCGTACCCGTGAATAATCCAGATTGGGCCTGTAGCTTCCGAAATAGCTTTATCTAAAATATATTCGGCATCAGCTACCCGTTTACCACGCAAATCGATGGTATTTTGGGAAGTCCGAATTTCTGGGACATTTTGTGGTGGCGGGGTTACTGCTGCTGGGGCTGGTTTGGCTTTGACAACTGGTTCGGGTTTTTGACCATCTAGAGATTCTACATCTTGCAACTTCACTGTCATCTTCATTAGCCCAAAGCGAACGCTTAACTCTCCATCTTCATCGGGGGCAGTGATTACATCTGCTATCTGTCCCAATTTTGGAATGCGGACGCGATCGCCTACTTTGGGCATAAACCCAGCTTTTGGTTTTGCTGGCGTTGCTGGCTGATATTGCTGGCCAATTTGATTCAAAGCATTGGTGGCTTGCTGGGCTTCTTGGGCTGTGGGCGTACCTTTTTGCAAGCGCCGAATCACTTGGGCAATTTCACCTTTTGCTTGAGCGATCGCTTGTTGGACTGCTATTTCCTGTGAAGCCCGCAAACTACTTTCCCTCTCTTCCAAACTTGAGGCTTTTGCGGATACTTCTTTGTATAAACGTTCCGCTTGCTGCAACAAACTTTGGGCTTCGGCTGCTTTGGTTTCCTGGCGGCGGCGTTGGGCTTCTAAGCCAGCAATCACTTGGTTGACTTCATCTGTGGCCTCTCCCACTTGGATTTTTGCCTCTTCGACCACTTCTGGTTTTAATCCCAAGCGTAAGGCAATGGTTAAGGCATTAGAACGTCCGGGGATGCCCCACAGCAGACGGTAAGTAGGCGAGAGAGTACTTTCGTCAAATTCTACAGAGGCATTTTCAAACCGCTCGTCTTCGTATTTCAGGGCTTTTAGTTCCCCGAAGTGAGTGGTGGCGATGGTTAGTTGGGCATGATTAGCGAGATACTGCAACAAGGCGATCGCTAAGGCACTTCCTTCAACCGGATCGGTTCCTGCGCCGACTTCATCGAGTAAAACTAGGGAATTGGGCATGGGGCATGGGGCATTGGACTCTCCCTCATCTCCCAATGCTTCTAAAATCCGACTAATCCGGCGGATGTGTCCAGAGAATGTGGATAAACTTTGCTGCAAGGATTGTTCATCGCCAATATCTGCTAACACTTTGTCAAACCAAGGAATTTCCACTGGTTCGCGGGCGGGGACAAATAAACCCACTTTGGCCATCAATGCTGCTAACCCCAAGGTTTTTAAGGTTACAGTTTTACCACCAGTATTTGGCCCGGTAATGGTTACAACCCGAATTAGCGGGTTGATCAGCAAATCTACAGGAACTACTGGTTGCCCTTGTTCGTGTTGTTGTTGCCACACTAACAAAGGATGTCGTAAGTTCCGTAAGGTAATGATTTCCTTGTCTTCACGCCGGATAAATCGCGGGGGATTCGCTCCTAGCCAGAAACTATATCTCGATCTAGCAGTTGCCATATCCAAAGTGGTGGCGATCGCTAACAATCTCTCTAAATCTGGTTTGACTGCGGCTACTTGTTCCGTCAAAATACGGCGAATCGCTTCTTCTTCCGCTTGCTCTCTTCGGATGATTTGCCGCAGTTGGTTGCCTAGAGGCACTACCGAATTAGGTTCTACGTAAAGAGTTGCACCACTGGTAGAAGTATCGTGAACTATACCGGGGATAGCATCTTTTTGCGGTGCTTTTACGGGGATGACAAAGCGATCGCTGCGTTGCGTAATTAGCTGTTCTTGAACTGCCCCAGATTTTGCCTGTAAGATATTTTGCAGCTTTTGGGTAATTTGGCTGCGTAATCGCCGCAAATCTGTGCGAATTTCTCCCAGTTTTTGACTCGCGCGGTCAGTTACCTGGGCCCGTTCATCAATACATCGGTGAATTTCTTGTTCTAGTTCTGGATAAGTCCGTAAATCGGCAACTAACTCAGTCAGTATTGGCAAATCTTCCTGATTGTCGATGACACGGCGCAAACTTCTAGCACCTGCGAGGGTGGTGGCGATCGCTAACAGTTCCTCTCCTGCCAAAACTCCACTGCGTTCTGCTCGTTCTAAGGAATCGCCAATATCTTGAATTCCCTCAAATGACAGTCCCGTAGTCAGGCGACTTTCCAGTTGGTAGACTTCTTTGGTTTGCTCTAACAACTGTTCGCTTTGGGTCTGAGAATCGGGTATTTTCAGATGACGCGCAGCTGTCGCCCCCAGCTTAGTTGCCGCGAAGGTGGCAAGGTGCTGGCAGAGGCGATGCCATTCTAATAATTCTAAGGTTTCAGATTGGATCAAGGTTTCAACATCTAATCTGAAATTATCGTAACAATTCTAGCTCCTAGATGGCTAAATCTTAAAGGAGAAAATTTCGCTTTATTCAAATCAGCCGGATAGTGTGTGGTAATCACCAAGTAGTAAATAGCACGTCAAGTCGCTTCTCTACGAGACGCTGCGCGAACGCTCCAATTAAGAATTAAAAATTATTAATTAAAAATTGCAAGACGCGACGCTCGAATACTCGCTAACGCAGCCTTAGCGAGTATTCGAGCGTCTTGTAGACAACTGAAATCTTTGATTCAGTGGGGGCTTGTACCCCAAATTAATTAATTAAAAATTATTATCCTCCTTAATTTTTAACTTTTAATTTTTAATTTTTAATTAAAAAAAAGGTCAAGCTATCTTTCCTGAGAAACTACCCCAACACAAACTGTCATCAAAAACAATACAGAAACTAATTTAAGTAGCAACTATTTCCTTCACCAAAACGTAAGGCTGAACGATGAGAGTATTAAATCGCTTACTGCGCTCAAGATTCCATTCTCCCACCTGTACCGTTGTGGGTTTGGTAATTAATTGCTCATCAATCCACTGTTCTACTGATGGAATGTTATCACTGGCTATCGCTACTCCAACATCCACCAAGTTTAACTCTGGTGCTACCAAAATTACTGCATCTCGTTGTACATGAGGAATTAGCCACTCCCACTCTGCCTCATCCAAAATTTCTGTTAATTCCGCTCTTAAATCCGACATCATTCATCAATTTGTATTGTCTAACAAATTATTTTACATTAATTACTACAGACGCGATTCATTGCATCTCTACTCCCACCTTTTGTACAGACGCGATGAATCGCGTCTCTAAACTTCAGATTTCATTTCATCAATTTCAAATAAAGATACAATTACTCCTGCGATTGGAATAGATATAAAAACACCTAATAATCCTGCTACTCTAGCACCTACTAGCAAAGCAAAAAATATCACTACAGGATTAAGATTCAGCGCATCTTGCATAATTCGAGGCGAAATCAAATTGTCTTGTATCTGCTGGAGGACAATACAAGCTATCAAGACTTTCAATGCTAACCAAACACCTTGAGACAACACAAATAAAGTCACTGTGCTTACTCCTAATGTCGCTCCAATACCAGGAATAATATCAAGGAAACCGACTATTATTGATAATATCAAAGCAAAAGGTACTTTTAATATTAAGAAAACTAGAAAAGTTGTACTTGTGAGAAATGCACTTAATAATAACTGTCCTCTAAAAAATCCTAAAAAAGACCGCCTGATTATATTTGTAAATCTATTGCGGCGATGTTTGGGGACTATTTTTAAAATAAAATTCCACAATTTGTCTCCATCCAATAGCATGAAGAAAGCCACAACTGCAATCAAGATAAAAGTCACAAAATTCGTCATGAAACCTTGTAAGATAGCCAAACTAGTCACAAGGCTTGATACAGCTTGATTACGCAATTGTTCTTCAATGAAACTTAAATCTATTTGTAAATTCCGGCTTCGCAAAAATGCTTCTAGTCCTTCTAATAAAGGTACTAAAGAATTTAAAAATACAGTGATACTATCAATTAATTCTTGTCCTTGAGATAAAACCGTTAAGCCCACGGTAATTATCAGACCGCCTATAATCACAATACTGAGTAAGAAAACTAAGCCAACAGCTACACCGTGGGGCAAAAAACGCCGCAGCCCTTGTACAGGGTAGCTGAGTAAAAAAGCCAAAATTGCCGCAAATGTAAAAATAACAATGACTGCTTCAAAGTAAGCTAAAAGCTGTACAATTGCCCAGCCAGAAGCAACTAAAAGTAAAAAGCGGACTAATGCCAGATTATTTAATCGCTCCCAAAAATTCTTGGCTTCAAAGCCGCTCATAATGCTGTTTAGGGTGAAATTGCTGGTAGATTTGCCTAGCAGTTGCATTTAAGCACAAAGTCTGATGTCATTGCTAGAGCAGATTGACCTTAAACATACAGAGGTTAAGGGGCGATCGCTACCTCCCTAAAGCATATACAGCAGTTTTCTTTCGTATGAAGTACGAAGCTACTGGTTTGGAGGCAGGGGCAGAAACTCTTTATATATGATTTTTAGTCCCGCATTTTATACCTTATTTACCAAAAAGGGGAAAAAGGGAAAGGGTAAGGGGGAAAGGAAAGGATAAAAAACTTTTCCCCACAAGGTATAAAGCCCCTATTTTTAAATAGGTCGAATAAAAAAGAAGATTTTTAAGACACGCAGTGCGATAAAAATCAGTGTCCATATTTGAAACCCCTGCTTTTAAGTTACTGGTTCCCTTTCCCCTTTCCCCTTTTCCTCTTTCCCTTTCTTCATTTGGAAACTGCGTTATCTGAGCTTGTCTAGCTTATCGTCCTAAATCATGCATTTCGTTAATTACCGTGGCACACTTTTGTGTCAACGCCTCCAATTCCTCTTTATTAGTGGAAGTGGGAGCATCAATCAAGCTACCAATTCTCACAGTGATGGGAACTGCGTGAGGTAGAGACGAGCCTTTTTGCAAAATCTTCTCAGTACCCCAGACACTTACTGGTAATATTGGGGCTTTTGCTTTCGCAGCTAGCAGCAGTGCGCCTCTTTTGGGGTCTGTAATTCGACCATCTGGGGTGCGAGTACCTTCCAAGAAAACACCAACAGCCCAACCTTTATTGAGATATTCTAGGGCGGAACGGATAGCATTGCGATCAGCACTTCCTCGACTCACCGGGTAAGCACCATACAGTTTAATCGCTTGCGCCAAAACTGGGATTTTAAATAACTCTTCCTTAGCCATGTACGCCACAGGACGACGTACACAATTAGAGACAATCGGCGGGTCAAAGTAACTAGCGTGATTACTTACTATTAATAACGGCCCTGATTGAGGGACATTTTCCGTACCATGAATCTGGCCCCGAAAGTAAGCGTGAAGCATGGGGCTGACGACTGACCATTTAAAGGCGTGGTAAAGTGCCAGACTGATAAACGGTTCGCGGTTTTTGTCCACAGAAGATAATGCAAATCAAACTGAATTTAGCATAAGCGATCGCAACACCCAGATCAAACGCAAAAAAGCTATAGATATGTATTACTTCACCCATCGGGGAACACTAAATCTAGAAATCCTTAGAATTTAATAGTATGTTTCACACTACAGTCAGTATTCCTGGATACAAGGTTAGTTTTTACGAATTGCGATCGCACTGTGCAATACCTTAGATATACTCTACCGCGAACGGATTATTCATAAAGATATCAAACCCGCCAATATTCTAATTAATCGCGAAACCTAACAAGTTAAATTAACGTGAGTCTCCAAGGAAGGCTCACCTGCGGGAAGGGCGAAAGAAACAAAGGTAAATTGCCTCCGGCGATCTGCTACCCTGGACAACTCAATCAGGTATTTATGAATATTCTGTCTAATGCTATTGATGCGTTAGAAGATGCAAATCAGCAGCGCACGCCTACAGAAATTGATTTACATCCCAACATAATTTGGATTCATACTTGCTTGGTATCTGAAAACCAAATCAAAATTTCCATTGCAGATAATGGTCTTGGAGTTCCAGACACAATTATAAAAAGGTTATTTGACCCCTTTTTTACAACTAAAAATGTGGGTAAAGGATCTGGATTAGGTTTAACTATCAGCTATCAAATTGTTACTGAACTACATCAAGATAAACTTAATTGTAATTCCACACTAGGAAAGGGTGCAGAATTTGTTGTCACCCTACCTTTAAAAGCTAAAAAGATTCAACAGCAACAGGTAAATCAGTAGCACTCTGGATATTTTGTAAAATCAAATCAGGGCTACTACGTTTAATCAAGCCAGTTAAGACTTTACCTGGGCCAACTTCTACTACTCGCTGGATACCGTTAGCTGGTAATTGCAAAGAAATTTCTCGCCACCTTACAGAACCGGTCATTTGTTTGTTGAGGCGCTGCTTTAAAATCTCGGCATCAATAGACGGAATTGGTTCTACATTAGATAAGACTGGCACAGTAGCTGGTTGAAATTCCACAGATTCTAAAATGTCTTGGAATTCCGCAGCTGCTGGTGCGATTAAATGTGAGTGAAATGCTCCAGAAACTTTTAGGGGAATAGCACGCTTGGCTTTAACTTGAGTCATCACTGCTTGTACAGCCTCAGTCGTGCCTGAAATTACCACCTGAGCCGAACTATTATCGTTTGCTAGAACCACATCAGGCGTTTGGGCAATGACTTTTTCCAACTGTTCGCGGTCAAAGTTCATCAAAGCTGCCATCATCCCACCGACGGCATTATCCATGAGTTCTGCACGACGCTTTACTAGATATAAACCAGCCGACCACTCAAAGACACCCGCTACATAAAGGGCAGAATATTCTCCTAAACTGTGACCAGCAACTAAATCTGGCTGGTGTCCTCGTTCTCGAAGCAGGTCAGCAAGAATGCTTTCTATCACATAAAGACTTGGCTGAGTATATAGCGTCTGTGATAACTTCTCTTCTTGAGTTTGACAAATTTCAGTTACAGACCAACCCAAAATATCCTCAGCTTTGGCAAGCTTGTCTTTAGCGGACGGTATATCTAATAAATCCATTCCCATTCCCAGCGCTTGGGAACCTTGTCCGGGAAACACCCATGCAGTTTTTGTCATTTGTCAATAGTCAGTGGTCATCGGTCATTTGTCATTTGTCATTGGTCATTCAGAAAGGACGAATGACTAATGACAAAATATTTATCTTCCCCATTGGAAAATTGCCGCGCCCCAGGTAAGACCGGCACCAAAGCCGGATGTCGCAACGATGTCATTGGGTTTAATTTTACCTTGTCGCACTGCTTCATCCAAAGCTAAGGGAATGGAAGCAGCAGAGGTATTACCATACTGGGCGAGATTACTTATGATTTTATGTTCTGGGATATTTAGGCGTTGAGCAACGGCATCAATAATGCGCTGATTAGCTTGATGTAACACTAGCCAATCTATTTGGTCAACCTTAAGGTTAGCTTGAAATAAGGCTTTATCTATGATTTCTGGGACTTTTTGCACAGCAAAGCGGTAGACTTCTTTGCCGTTCATAGTAATAGGTTGATAAGTGCCTTTAGTGATATTTACACCAGGGAGTAATTCTTGGGAACTTGCTGCATAAGCAAGGTTGAGGTGATAGTTTTGAGTACCATCACTTTTAAGGGCAAATCCTAATAAGCGATCGCTTTTAGAAGCCTGCAATACTACTGCTCCTGCACCATCGCCGAACAATACACAAGTCCGACGATCTTGCCAATCTACCCAGCGAGAGAGGATATCTGCCCCTATCAACAGTACATTTTTATAGACACCTGTTCTAATGTATTGGGCTGCTGTAACCAGACCAAACACAAAGCCAGAGCAGGCTGCTGTCAAGTCAAAGGCGACTGCGTTGGTAGCTCCTAATTGAGCCTGTACTTGACAAGCACTACCAAACAAATCATCAGGGGTGGAAGTCGCTAGCAAAATCAGGTCTAGGTCTTCTGGTCTAATTCCTGAAGCTGCGATCGCGCGACTACTGGCGGCAGTAGCTAGCCCACTTAAGGACTCAGATGACACCGCTAATCGTCGTTGACGAATTCCCGTTCTTGTGGCAATCCACTCGTCTGATGTTTCAACTAGTTCAGTTAATGTCTGGTTGTGTAGGGAAGTTGCTGGTACTGCCGAGCCACTTCCGGTAATTGCTATGCCTAAGTTTTCCACTCCTAATCTCCCAAGCTATCAGCTTTTGTCCTTTGTCATTTGTCCTTTGTCATTTGTCCTGTGTCAGTTGTCAGTTGTCCTTTGTCTTTGACAAATGACAAATGACTAATGACTAATGACTAACCGCTTTCGCGCTCTAGGATATATTGGGACTGAATTCGTTGTAGCACCTGGTTGTCAACAGCTTCTTTAGCCATACGAATAGCATTGAAAATTGAAGGTGCTTGTGAGCTACCGTGACCGATAAAACAAACTCCTGCCACGCCTAACAACAAAGCACCACCATGTTCTGCATGATCCATGCGTTGTTTAACTCGCTTCAGGTTTGGTTTTAAGAATGCTGAACCAATTTGACCATGCAATCCTTGGGGTAATTCTTCCCGCAGAATTTGCAGAATCACTTCTCCAACTGCTTCGGCAAATTTTAACAGTACATTGCCCACAAACCCATCGCAGACAATTACATCGAAGTGACCGGAAAGCACATCCCGCCCTTCGGCATTGCCAATAAAATTAATTTGAGAATTTTCGCGGAGCAGTTGGTGGGCACGGACGGCTGCATCATTGCCTTTAGAGTCTTCTTCACCGATATTCAACAAACCCACTTTCGGTTCAGTTGTACCTAAGACATACTGACTGTAAGCCGATCCCATGACGGCAAACTGCTCTAAAAACTTCGGGCGGCAATCTACATTTGCGCCAACATCAAGAACTAACACTGGCTTACCAGCAACAATTGTCGGAAAAACAGTCCCGATTGCTGGACGATCAATTCCCGGCAATCGCCCTAAGCGAAGCAAAGCCGATGCCATAGCTGCCCCAGAGTGACCGGCAGAAAATACGGCATCTGCCTTTTGATGCTTGACTAAATCCATCGCCACATTGATAGAAGCCTTGCGTTTGCGTCTAACCGCATTTAAAGGCTCCTCATCCATTGCGATCGCTTCCTCAGCAGGAACGATCTCCACCTGCGCTAAATTCGTTTTTGGCGGCAAGGCAGCTTCTATTTGTTGGGGATCACCAACAAGTAATATCTCTACACCCAATTCTTCCTTTGCTCGCAGTGCGCCAGCAACGATTTCACCGGGTGCGTGATCCCCTCCCATTGCGTCAATTGCGATCCGTACGCGAGTCGATCCCATTGCTCAGAGCTTTTAGAAACCTTATAAATTTTACCAGATGGCTTTGCCGAAAAAGCTTAACTTTCTGACCGCCAAATTACTTCTGTTACTATTGCAACAATTTTTGCTGGCAAGCTCAAGATAGCACGAATTGGGGAATGGGGAATGGGGAATGGGGAATGGGGAATGGGGCAGGGGGAAATGACCTAAGCTTTGAGCCAACAAGCTTTGCGGAACATGGATCTGATTCCCCCACTTCTAGTAAGTGGTTCTCAAGGCAATACTTTTCGGTTAAACCCAATAATCTCTCTTTTGGTCTGGGGAAAGGTTAAAGGGTAATGGGGAAAGGGAAATTCAAACCTTTTCCCTTTCCCCTTTCCCCCAAAACCCGAAAAGTATTGGTTCTCAAGGGAGGGGTCGAATCCCCTTTTTGCTCCCTTGCCCCCTGCCCCCCTGCCTCCTATTCCCTATTCTTCAATCCCCAATACCCAGTTAACTAGCGTCCGAACGCCGTAGCCGGTTGCTCCTGCGCCGTTGTAGCCATTTTCTTTATCTGTCCACACTGGGCCAGCAATATCTATGTGCGCCCAAGGGGTTTCTTTGACAAATTGCTTGAGGAAAAGAGCAGCAGTAATGGCACCACCTGGACGAGGCCCTGTATTTTTCATGTCCGCAATCCCAGACTTTAGCCCTTCAAAATATTTTTCTTCCATTGGCATCCGCCAAATCTTTTCCCCTGAAGTTTGGGCAGCTTTCTCGATCTGGGAAGCTACGTCATCATCGGGAGTGTACAAACCTGCAATATCATCACCCAAGGCAATGACGTTAGCACCGGTTAGTGTGGCTAAATCCACGATCGCATCTAATCCCAATTTGTCAGCATACACCAAAGCATCTGCAAGGGTTAAACGTCCTTCTGCGTCGGTGTTGTTCACTTCGATTGTTTTGCCGTTTGACGCTGTGAGAATGTCTCCAGGGTGCATGGCGCGACCGCTAATCATGTTTTCAGCTACCGCCGAGATAAAGTGAACTTCAACATCTGGCTTAATTTGAGCAATTGCTTTTGCCGCCCCCAAGGTAGCAGCTGCACCGCCCATATCCATTTTCATAGTTTCGATGCCGCTACCAGCACCTTTAATATTGAGTCCGCCGGAATCAAAGGTTACACCTTTGCCAATAATTGCTAGTTTCTTTTTCGGTGTACCTTCTGGTTTGTAAGTCAGGTGAATGAATTTAGGTGGCAACTCGGAAGCTTGCGCTACTCCCAAAAAAGCACCCATACCCAACTTTTCACAGTCTTCTTTTTCGAGAATTTCTACTTGTAAACCGTGGTCTTTAGCGATCGCTTGGGCAGTTTCGGCTAAAGTAATTGGTGTTACCGCATTGGCTGGTGCTGCCACTAACTGCCGTGCCAAATTTACCCCGGAAACGATTTGATTGGCGAGGGTTATGGCTGCTTCTTGTCCACCGAAACCTAATAAATCGATGGTTTCTATTGGCGATCCTTTATCTTCTGGTTCTGATTTAAAACGAATATCTTGATAAAGTGCTAATTCAACACCTTCTGCGATCGCTTGGGCGCTTGCGGCTGGATCATTATTCCATAATGGAAAACTAAATCCCAAAATTTTGCTTTTCTGCTTTTTTGCGACTCTGGCTACCGCAGCAGCAGCGCGTCTCAAAGTGTCGAGTTTTAGTGTATCTGGTTTACCCAATCCTACCAGAATCAATTTACGTACTGGGCTACCAGGATTCACACGAGTGAAAATTGTACTGTTGGCTTTACCTTTAAATTCTTCTTCCGCAATTAGTTCTTTTAAGACCCCGGAAAACTTTTGATCTAAAGTTGCTAGTTCTCCGGTTAACTCTACTGCATCTTCAAATAATCCTATTGCCAAACTATCGCCTGCCCACTCTAGCAAAGGCTTATCACTAGGTTGAATTGTCATTTTGGGATTTTGTGTAAATATTCCTTCTTGTACCAGTATTGCTCAAAATTCTTGTTTCAGGATGAGGGGAATGGGTATAGGGTATTGGGCATTGCGGAGCAGGGATCGGTAGCTATAATTTAGTGAATTAGTGGAAGTAGTACTCATTAACGAGTCTTTGATACTCGTGAATCCACATCAGAACTCCGTTAACGAGTCTTTGATACTCGTGAATCCACCTCAGAACTCCGTTAACGAGTCTTTGATACTCATGAATCCACCTCAGAACTCCGTTAACGAGGCTTTTATACTCATGAATCCACCTCAGAACTCCGTTAACGAGTCTTTTATCCTCGTTAATGAAGCTATGATCTCCATTCTTTTACCTGACTTTTCGCGTTATGTGGAAAAGTCCACCAAAAACCTAACCCCCTAACCCCCTTCCCAACGCGAGAAGGCTGAAAATTCAAAGTCTCTCTCCTTTTAGGAGAGAGATTTAGAGAGAGGTTTTCCAGATACCGTGAAAAATCAGATTCTTTTACGTCCTCCTTCTTTTCCCATTTCCCATTCCCCATTCCCCATTCCCTATGCCCCAATTGTTGGATCAATGTTAAATTTTCTGGCGATCGCTGCGATTATTTCTTGCTCAAGTGGTGTAGTCTTATTGTCAAGCTGGGCAATTTTTTTACACTGAACGAGTAAGGGTATAGCAAAATCACGATTCAGCTGATTGAGCAGTATATCTAAAGACTTAGGTGATTTGATATTTTGGGCAATGGCATCCAACGAGGTAGGACTGAGTTTTAATGCTTGTAGTTCTGGCAAAATTTCTTCTAAAGTCTTATCTGGATGGCTAGCCAGAATCATGTGAACTAAGATTTGATCCATGACGGCTTCTTGAGCGATCGCACTTTCGAGATACTTTTCACTTTCTGCTTTTAATGTTGCTAGAGTCTGTGGCGATGCTAGGGAAGTTGATTCATCTAGCTTGGCTTCGTAAAATCGACAAGCAGCATAACCCAATGAATAGATCATTGTTGCATTTGAACTAGCTGCGATCGCAGCACCCGCTAAAGGCACATTTCGCAGTAATCCTAATCCCGCAGCTTTCAAAAGACGACCTCCACCCAAAGCCAGACCAAAAATTGCTAAGACTTCTCCTTTACGGGCAGGATCTTTTAAATCTAGTCCGTAGTCAAATGCAATTTGATAAAGCATTTCTGACTGCAATTTTGTTGTTGCTGTTAAATCAATTGCCAACAATGCAATTGCTACTCCTGGCAAAATACTAGTGGCTAGTCCAACAGTGCCTGCTTGAGTCGCTTTTTCCACCATGATTCGGTGAGCAATCTGGCTGGGTGATTCATTTGGATACTTTTGTTTGAGCTTGTTTACCGCAGCTTCTGCTTTTTCCAAATCAACAGCATCAGTAGTACCAATTAGCCAATTGAGATTTAATACTCCAGATAGTTTTCTAATCAACCAATTTTCGCTGAGGCGATTCACAACCTGACCACTGGTTTGAGTTGTTTGCTCAATAAACTTGTGTGTTTCTTTTGCCGTGGCTTCTCCCACCTCTAATGCTGTGTCTAAAACTGCTTTGCCAGTCTGAGCAACACTTTGAACAAAAGACTCTAATACAGACGGTTCATTTTCTACTGATGATTGAGCCTGGATTTTTATTTCTGAAGTTTCATTAGGTGAATTAACTGATTTATTCACTACTATTTCTTGTTGGGATTTGTCTGCCATTACTTGACACCATGCTGTAAAGCCTCTTTCTAAACTTGTAGCGAATTATGAGCGGCTCTACATCTCTCTATAAACGTAAATATCAGTTGAAGATTAACTATTTTCTGGGTTGCCGCAGGCATCACACAATTAGAAATTAAAGCAGATCGCCAGCTATTTTTGCAGCGCCTGCTGAAAAGTCTTGATGGCATCCACATGATTCACCATAAGAATGCAACGTAACAACAAATCCAGATCGATTCCTTTGACCTCCTCACTACTGGAAACCCTCTCATAGTGAAGTGCCTCGTCCTCTTTCCGCAGGTGATAAACTTCTAACACACCATCTTCCCAGAACCACACTT
Organism: Nostoc sp. FACHB-133; assembly: GCF_014698055.1. NCBI lineage: Bacteria > Bacillati > Cyanobacteriota > Cyanophyceae > Nostocales > Nostocaceae > Nostoc > Nostoc sp. FACHB-133. Next base: position 108,819 of record NZ_JACJSH010000009.1, on the reverse strand, counting down.
CTGGAATCAAGAGGCGCTTATATGCCTCTAGTTTGTCGATACCGCCACTCGTAAACACCACTTCAATAACCAGATCGGGACGCACTCGACCTGGAGCCAGTTTATAAGATTCATCCACCTCACGCTTGACAGCACCCACTTCACTTTCCAAGGTCATTGAGCCAGTGGGAATAAAGTCAAACTCAGCCGCAAGCAAGTACAGTTCCACTAATGCCGCAATTCTTTTCTTAACGGTTTCGTGTGGTTCTCCAGGCATTCTTCGGATCTCCAAAACTCCATTCAGGAAAGAGAGCCTATATCCTGGACGGTCTAGTAACTGCTCAACTGCTTTGAATTCTCTCCAGGTCAGTCCCTCAAACAACAGGGGTGATTCCTGACGGGGTATAGCGATGGCTGCTGGGGTCATTTGAGTCTCCAGTCTGTTTCCAGATGAGAAATAATTCCGGCGTAGAAAAAGCAGTTTGTTTATTATTAACTTCTTTTTAGGAGCAGGGCGCTCACCCTATTTTCTCACCTCTAGCCTTGTACTTATATCAGCATTATTTTCTAAAAAGTCGTTATCTTTAAGAATTTCATAGAGATTAATATCTTGCTCTAGCAAGCAAGCGTGTCCGCACTCAGGCAGCACCACAATCTTGTTATTTGGTAAGATATTCCCTATCCGCTTCACTTCTGTAACAGAAGGCAAAAGGCGATCGCTACCACCAGCAATCAACAAAACTGGTTGAGTTAAGCGACTTAATTTTTCCTCATCAACTTCAAACTCTCGCAATAAAGACAATCGCCACAGAACGGTTTCTGCTGGTACAGAACGCATGGTTTTCAGCAGTTCATGGCGATCGCTCCGAGAAATGCGGGGCAAAGATGCCAAAAACGGCAACAATCCCAGTGCGCCAATATCATACAATTCTGATGGCACTAGGTAAGTAAGTTGAGATGCCCAACTCAACCAAGGGCGAAGACGAAAGGACGAAGCTGGGTTAATTAAGATAGTTCGCTTAAATAAATGCGGTGCTTGGATCGCTACTTTCATTGCCAAGCAACCACCAAAAGACTCACCACACAAGTAAACTGACCTGTGAGAGCTTTTTTGTAATTCAGCGTCGATTAAGTCTAATACACTCTTTGTTAGCACATCCCAAGTGTTAAGGTCTTTGCGGGGGAGTGCCAAAGAACGGACATCAAAGCCAGTTTCTAATCCAGCAGTCTGCGATCGCAATAATTGACCTGTTCCATCCATTCCCGGTAAATATACCAATAGCGGATACTCTGGCTGTACTCGTTTAGGAGTCAGGAAACAAGGCTTTAACTCAACTTCAGAGATAGTCATTGGTCATTGGTCAATGGTCATTAGTCAATGGTATAAAACTTTTGAACTGTTAATTGTTCCGACAATCCAAAATTGTTCGACTGAGCGGAGCCGAAGTCTAAAATCGAATAGCTTTAATAGCAACCTTGACGCAGTAAATGGCTAATTTCACTATGACAGTGTTCTGTCAGTTCAGCCACAACAGTTCTGGCTTGCTTCCCGTGATATTTTTTTTGATGTTGGGGTGTTATCCAATAAGGGCGACCGATTAACACCGCAACCCGACGATAAATTACCAAAGGATGCCAACCAGCTTGATTAAATAAAGGTTCTGAAGGGTCAAATACACTCAAAAGCCTTAAGGGAAAACCATTCGTGTTTACCTCTTCTAAGGAAGCGATCGCGATCGGCAAAATTGCTAAATCCTGCACATCAGCTCGCAATGCTAAATGGGCAAATCCCCGTTGAAACTCACCCACCTGGTTTGGCTGAGTAAATTTCACCATTGGTGCAGTCCCTTCTGGAAATACTCCCACCATCTGCTTAGACTGCAATAGGAACTGCGATTGCGAAAAAAAGCTTTGTTGGCGGTTTTGAGTTTCCTCCAAAGGAAAACACCCCAATTGATCGGTGACAATCTCCCGCATTACTGGCACTTGTCCCATATAGTGATGGCAAGCAAAGCGAATCGGATTTGATAACGCCGCCATTAATATCAGTGCATCCATGAAGCTGCGGTGATTGCTGACTACCAAAACGCTAGCATCCTGGGGAATGCGATCCTCATAATAGCGAAACATTTGTGTTGAGAGTGCCGCCACCAAAGCGCGAGAAATCTCTAGGGGGCTATTTCGACTCATACCTAATCATCAATATATTCCGGTAAATATGGCGGTTTATCTTAACTTAATTTTTACATTTCTTTACTACTGCCATGACCGTCTTAAGATAGAAATATCTGATCTACAAAACCAGCTAAGTTTTCTGCATTCTGCATTATGTATTCTCGATCACAATAATTTCTAATAGAAAGTATTCAAAAAAATTATGATTAGTTACTTTTCCTCAGATAGGCAAAAATGATTTGAATAGATACATATTACAAAACAATTTTTGACCTGATAAATTTGCTACTATTAAGGTGTTATTGGAAAAAATGGAAATATTATTGTATAATTACGTGGTTTTTCCCACAAAAGTAAGAAGCAAAAGGTTTTAATAAGTTAATTTTTATTTTGTATGAATCTAGTGAATAAAACAGAAAAAACATTTGCACTGACAACACCACTATATTATGTAAACGATGTCCCCCATATAGGCAGTGCTTATACGACGATCGCAGCAGATGTAGTGGCACGATTTCACAGGCTGCTAGGGCATCAGGTATTACTAATTACAGGTACAGATGAACACGGACAAAAAATTCAGCGATCGGCAGAAAGTTTAGGCAAAGCGCCACAAGAGTTCTGCGATGAAGTTGTCCCTAGTTTTATTAGTTTGTGGCAGTTACTAGACATTAAATACGATCGCTTTAGTCGGACTACTGCACCTCGTCATGAAGCGATCGTCAAAGAATTTTTTGAGCGAGTTTGGGAATCTGGTGATATCTATCAAGGACAACAACAAGGTTGGTATTGCGTATCTTGCGAAGAATTCAAAGAAGAACGGGATCTGCTAGAAGGACATCGTTGTCCGATTCATACTAACAAAGAAGTTGAGTGGCGAGACGAGCAAAACTATTTTTTCCGCTTATCTAAATATCAAAATAAGCTGACAGAATTTTATCAATCCAAACCCGATTTTATTCAACCAGAAAGTCGACGCAATGAAGTCCTCAGCTTTGTCAATCAAGGGCTGCAAGACTTTTCTATTTCACGGGTAAATCTAGATTGGGGTTTTCCTGTACCAGTTGATCCCAAACACACCCTTTATGTTTGGTTTGACGCGCTGCTAGGTTATGTCACGGCATTACTCGAACCAGATGCAGAACCAACTTTAGCAAATGCTTTAGAAAGATGGTGGCCAATCAACCTGCACCTAATAGGTAAAGATATTTTGCGCTTCCATGCAGTTTATTGGCCGGCAATGTTGTTGTCAGCTGGCTTACCCTTGCCAGAAAGAGTATTTGGGCATGGCTTTTTGACTAAAGATGGTCAAAAGATGGGTAAAAGTCTGGGTAATACCCTTGATCCTATTGCGTTAGTTCAACGCTATGGTAGTGATGCCGTTCGTTATTACTTCCTTAAGGAAATCGAATTTGGCAAAGATGGAGATTTTAATGAAGTAAGGTTCATTAATGTTCTGAATGCAGATTTGGCAAATGATTTAGGTAATTTGCTCAATCGCACCTTGAGCATGGTGAAGAAATACTGCGTTGACAATAATGTTCCATCAATCGGCAATGAAGGAATTCCTGACGAAAATCCTTTGAAAACAATTGGTTTACGTCTAGGGGAACAGGTGCAAGAAGCATACAAGGAACTAGCTTTCAGTCAAGCCTGCGGCGCTATCCTTTCACTGGCACAAGCCAGTAATAAGTTTATTGATGAACAAGCTCCTTGGTCATTATATAAACAGGGACAGCAAGAGTCCGTAGAAAAAGTTCTCTACGCAGTTCTAGAATCAGTTAGACTGGCAGCTTATCTGCTTTCCCCAATTATTCCAAACATCAGTAGCGATATTTATCAACAACTGGGCTTTGGAATAGACTTTAACGATCAAATACAAAGTTCAGTTAGCGCTCCTTTTGCCACCCATGCGACATGGGGGATACTATCTAGTAAACAACAGTTGGGTACATTCCAACCAGTTTTTAAGCGAATAGAACCCCCGAAAAACGATTAGTCCTTATCAAATTCTGATTTTGTTCAATTTCTTATTCTCTCAAAAAATTTATCGGGGCTTAATTTATATTAACCCCGGAACATTATCATAAGCCGCTGTGACTAGCATCTAAAAGTTCGTAATTTGTATCAAAAATAACAGGGATAAAAATCGAGGTATCACAATGATGTTGAATAATTTTGAAACCGATTCAATATTTACGCCAGAACAAGTTTTGGAGAATCGGGGTAGGGTCGCCATATTTATTGACGGCTCAAATCTATTTTACGCTGCACTGCAACTAGGGATTGAGATCGATTACACGAAGCTATTGTGTCGATTGACTGGAGGTTCTAGACTCCTGCGGTCTTTTTTCTACACTGGTGTAGACCGGACAAACGAGAAGCAACAGGGGTTCCTGCTGTGGATGCGTCGCAATGGCTATCGAGTCATTGCTAAAGATTTAGTCCAGCTACCAGATGGCTCTAAAAAAGCTAACCTGGATGTAGAAATAGCAGTAGACATGATGGCGCTAGTCGATTCTTATGATACCGCAGTTTTAGTGAGCGGTGATGGGGATTTGGCTTATGCAGTCAATTCAGTCAGCTATCGCGGCGTGCGGGTAGAAGTAGTAAGTTTGCGTTCGATGACCAGTGACAGCTTAATTAATGTAAGCGATCGCTACATCGATTTAGAAGCCATCAAAGAAGATATTCAAAAAACCCCTCGCCAAAGCTATCCATACCGGCCGTTATCTGGTATCGGCTTTTTGGAAGACCCAAGAACTAGTGATGGACACCTAGAAATCCAAGAATAATGGCGTATCAATTTCATAAAAGAGGGAGACAGGGGGAGAGAAAAATTCAAAATAACTCCCCCACTCCCTCCTTCCTTTTTTTACCTTTGATTTTTTTCTTGATATTTGGTTTAGTAAGTTGTGGGGGTAAATCCCCTCCAGCGTCTCAAGAAAATCCTGCGGCTTCATCTAAGCAAGATAGCAATTTAACGTTCTTTGATGTCACCCTAGAACAGGCAGATGAAGTGGGAAGACCAATTTGGAAAGTCAGGGCTAAACAAGCAAAATACACCAAAGAAAAACAAATTGGTCAAGCTGAAAGTCCTTATGGTGAACTATATCAAGATGGTAAAGTAGTTTACCAAATCAAGGCAGATGTTGCAGATATTGAACAAGATGGGAAGCAGTTGTTTCTTAAAGGTAAGATATTTGCCACAGACCCTAGTAATGGAATTGTATTGCAAGGCAATGAGTTAGAATGGCGGCCCAAAGAAGATTTATTGATTGTCCGTAACCAAATTAACGGTACTCACAAACAACTACAAGCTGTAGCGCAAGAAGCGCGAGTTAAAACCCGCGAACAGCGTATGGAATTTTCTGGACGAGTCGTAGCAAATTCTGCTGATCCCCAATTACAAGTAAGAACCGAGCATTTAATCTGGAATATTAAAGAAGAAAAACTGATTGGCGATCGCCCTATACAAATTGACCGCTACAAAGATAATAAAATTAGCGATCGCGGTAAGGGAAATTCTGCTGAAGTCAACTTAAAAACAAAAATTGCCACTATTCAACAGAATGCTCAATTAGATTTACTAGACCCACCAGTGCAAATAGCTAGTAACTCTATGACATGGAACATGAACGCAGAAACTGTTACTACAAATTCTCCCGTGCGGATGTTCCAGCGTGTTGAAAATCTTACTGTAACCGCCAATCAAGGTGAAATGAAAATACCCCAAAAAACGGTTTATTTAACAGGTAATGTCAACGCCATTGGTCAGCGTCGCCAGTCTTTGAAATCCAATACATTAACTTGGTATTTAGACAATAAGTTAGTTGAAGCTCAAGGAAATGTGGTTTATCGACAAGTTGACCCACCGTTAAATTTTATGGGTGAAACAGCAGTTGGTAATCTGCAAACAGAAAATATTGTTGTCAAAGGTGGCAGTTCTAGCGGTAGGGTAGTAACAGAAATTATTCCCCAAGAAAGAGTCAATCGCCAGTAGTTAAATGGCCGTTATAAACCGCAATCACACGAGGCTTTATCCGTCTCTAAGGGTTAAAACAAGGGGCAAAATACCCTTGTTTTCTATTAGCCCACACAGGTAGGCTACCCTGCGGAAAAGCTTCACCTATTTTAATGTGCCCATTAACTCCACGAATTGAATTTGCCATTGATACGTATGGGCGTAAACTAATTAACGATTAACCATTACCCTCTAGGCTAGGATTTTAGTATTACCAGTCCTGTGATAACCCATGAATGGATCAAATCGATTAGGCAACAAAACCTTGCCAATATCCCAACAAGCAGAACATTCCCAGCATCACGATGCAGACCACGAGCATACAGATCATACTCATGGGACTGGAGAGCCTGCTCATCCTCACATCCATAGCGAAGAGTCATTACGGCGAATTGCCAACCGATTATCGCGTATAGAAGGCCATGTTCGTGGTATTAAAACAATGGTGCAGCAAAATAGCCCTTGTCCTGATGTTCTACTGCAAATTGCCGCAGTCCGGGGCGCATTGGATAAGGTAGCGCGAATTGTTTTGGATGAACATTTAACTGAATGTATTGCGAGAGCTGCACAAGAGGGTAATATTGACGTTGAAATTAAACAGTTAAAAGCTGCTTTAGATCGATTTTTACCTTAAAAATTAGAAAAATCAGAAATTGACTAGCACTACAAGACATTTGGTAGAGATGTAATATTTGGTGTATTGACTCAGACAAAGGGTTTTTATGCCAAAATTAGCATAAGTGTTTCACAGTCATAGTTGATAGTCTGGTTAGTTCCAAAGCAGTCATAAGGCGATAACTTATACCCTTGAAATTATATTAGAGTACGGTAGGGAAGTTTTTGCATTTGGATTTTATAGATATCTTCCAAGAATGATTTTAAATAAATATAAATTTAACTATTCTATAAATATAAATACTAACAAACCTATAATTCTTTTGTTACATGGCTTCATGGGAAATATTAATGAATTTGATGAAGCTATAAAATTTCTAGGAGAAGATTTTTCTTATCTTATCCTTGATTTACCAGGACACGGGAAAACCGAAGTTGTAGGAGGTGATGAATACTATGGAATGGAATCCACCGCTCAAGGAATAATTAATTTATTGGATGAATTAAAAATAGATAAATGCCACTTAATTGGTTATTCAATGGGTGGAAGACTAGGTTTATACCTAACTCTAAATTTCCCAGAACGTTTTATTAAAGTTGTATTAGAATCAGCTTCCCCAGGTTTAGCAACAAAAGCAGAACGATTAGAACGAGTTAGGCGTGATGCTCAAATAGCTAGGAAATTAAGCAGAAGTATTATTCAAAGTGATTTTGCGACTTTTTTGTCCAATTGGTACAATCAACCAATTTTTGGTTATATAAAAAATCATCCAGAATACGATCGCATGATAGAAAGTCGCTTGGAAAACAATCCGCAGGAATTAGATAAATCATTGCGCTTCATGGGGAATGGATGTCAACCTTCTTTGTGGGAAAAGCTACAAGAGAATAAAATTCATATACTCTTACTAGCTGGTGAATATGATGAAAAATTTATATTTATTAATACAGAAATGGCTAAACTATGTGAATTTGCACAGCTAAAAATAATTAAAAATGCTGGACATAATATTCACTTGGAAAATACCTTGGCATTTGTGGAAAATATCAAATATTTCCTGTCTACAGCAAGTTAGAAACTAAGATAATCTCACGGCTTCTTTACTGGCTTCCTAGAAGGAGTTGGCGATGGTGTCAAATTCTGGACAGTTGGTTGATTAGCTGTGGTTAATTCCTCTTGCAACATTTTCTGATAAACTTTAGGCAAAGAGCTACTAACAGAATTAGTTTCTATACCATATCCTAGACTCGTCCAAGTCGGAGAAAGTCGCCGCAAAACATCATTTAACTTTCCCTGACGCAGCAATTGAGAAAGATCAGTTCCCCAAACTTTAGAATCAGTTAACCAACGGTAAACTACTATATCTTGATATTCTGCTTCAAAACTATAAGCAGTCCAAAACATCATCTGCATCGGCTTTGGGTGATAACGTGGGGCTAAACGATACCAAGTAATGTTGATAATTTGATATCTGCCAGCAGCAGTAGAACAATTACCTGTGTTAGGGCCTGTGATAATTGTGACGCATATCTCAGGGTGTCTGCTAAGGTCATTAACTTGTTGTCCACCATACAACAGCGAATAGGGACGGTTTCCACTCGCTTCACTCGCCGAGATGGTTCGCATTAAAGCGCGGATATAGGGATCGCCCTGTTTCATCACCAAGGGCGGCTGTTTATCTGCAAAGATGGGATCGGAAGGCGATCGCAAGTCTCCAATATACCATTGCAACAAATACACAAAGCCAAGAAGCGCAGCTATTGGCCCAATAAGTTTTTCAACACCTTTGAATTCAAAGCCTTTCAGAGTCTAACTCCTTCAAATTTGCTCTCAACAATGATTGACGAGTTCATTCTGACTAAGTTCACTTCCATCCAATACAGTATTTTTGTAAGGGCACAGTAGTACTGTGCCCAAAATGCTTGTTGTATCAAAGCAAGATTTCTACAGCGGTTAAACTGCTTAATTACGCAACGTTAGCAAATAATTCTCCAAAACTTTTTGAGGCTGCTTCAGGTTTGGCAACAATTTCGACAATTTTATTGCGTGCATCTGCTTCAAACAGCGCCTCAACAGCAACTTGGGCGACTTTCTGCCTGGGGATGCTACCGTCAAAGAGTGTATCAGCACTCTGCATCACGATCGCGTCGAGGTTATCTTCATTCTTCAACCCACCAGGTCGCACAATCGTATAAGTCAGACCACTTTTCTGGATATACTCTTCAGCTTGCTTTTTCCACACCAAAATCAGCCAAAACAAGTTCAGTGGATGGAGTAATTGCGAAGTACACAAAGAAGAAATTAAGACAAGATGCTCAATCCCCTTTGCTTTGGCAGCTTCTACTAAATTTTTAGTCCCTTCAAAATCTACTTTATAAGGCCCTGTGGGGTCAAAACTAGGTTTTGCACCAGTCGCGACGAACAAAACTGTACTATCTCCCAACGCAGCATTCAAACTTTCTGGTTGTAACACATCGCCTACAACTAACTCAGCTTCAGGAGATAGAATACCTCTAGCTTTCTCTATATCCCGCACCAAAGCTCGGACGGGAATATTCCGCGCTATCAACTCTTGCACAATCCGGCGACCTGTTTCACCGGTTGCCCCTGCTACAAATGCTTTCATGAGAAATGCTATCCTGGAAAACTATTGTGTGCTTGTTCAGTTCTTTATTTTAGTAATTCTATGGAGTTGATGGCAGATTAATGAGGTTTTGGTCAAAATGGGATATTGATGCGAAATGACCCAGGAATGTGGGGAATTATTAGTATAGAAGAACGCCAAAATATACAGTAATGCATTTATGCTTTCAACAAACGGCGAATATAAATCCTGGGAAATAACAGAAGCAGTTTTACCTGTAGCGTCCAACCAAGAAGAAGCGAAGGACACATTAACAGACATAAATGTAGCGACGATTACAAAATTTTACGGTCGTTATCAAGATTTTATGGAAATGCCTGCCCCAGCAGAGAAGGTTGCTGAATATCTTAATGCTCATGCCTTATGGTTTTCTCGTTGTGCTGAACCCATGAAAGTGCAATTACTTGGGGAAAATGGCTATGCTTTAGTAATTGGTCGTTTTGGTGCTTTCGGTTATGAAGTAGAACCGAAAATTGGTTTAGAATTGTTGCCCCCAGAGGAAGGTATTTACCGCATCCGTACAATCCCCATTCCTGATTACCAATCGCCTGGTTATGACGTAGACTATCGGGCCTCTCTACAGCTAATAGAAAACGATGCTTGCAGTAGCGGCGAGGTTACGAGAGTTGAATGGGAATTGGATTTAATAGTTGATTTGCACTTTCCCCGGTTTATTCAGCGATTACCAAAGTCTATAATTCAATCTACAGGCGATCGCTTACTTAACCAAATCGTCCGCCAAGTTTCTCGTCGCTTAACATGCAAAGTTCAGCAAGATTTTCAGAAATCTTTGGAAATACCCTTTTCTGGGAATTCCAAACTAAAGCGCTAAGTCAACAGTCCTTTGTCATTTCTCATACACTAATGACAAAGGACAAAGCGAAAAGTCTGAGCGGAGGTCTCCTCCGATCAGAACTTTGTAAGAGAGAACAAATGACTAAGCTTTAGTAAGAATTCTTTGGACAATTTGCACGCCAGTAACAGCCTGCCAAGCAAAAAGTCCCAAAAGCGTGAAATTTAGCAAAATATGGGTTGCGCGTGCCCAGTTTGCCCCTTTCTGCATATAAGGGGACAAAGCAGCAGAAAATGCAATCAGACCCGTCATACCCAGTCCTGCCAGCAGGTGAGGGCCGACAAATAACTTGCCATTATTGATGTAAGTCACACCCATCCCTCCAATTGCACCTGCTATCATCAAACCTAAAAGTATAGACCCGATTTGGTAGTGTCTGACGTTATATCTACCTTTAATCAGTTCTTTCTTTTCTTCCCCCTGAGCATTTCTGGTACGCTGTAATTGCAGCCCCAAGTAGGCAGCATAAATTGAGAGTACTAATAGCGCCCACATCAGTACCGGATGTAAGAAATTCAGCCAATATTTCACCGACGCAGAAAGTTCCAAGCTCATAGTGTTCTCGCCTAATTATTAAATCTTCATAAAAATTAGCATAACTCTATTCTCTATGCTTCAAGTTGCCCAACTTAAAAGATAATAAGGAAGATTTTGCTATTTTCCTTTGCCCTCTTGCCAAAGTGCATAAACAATCTCAGACTGAGTTTTGAGGGTAGACGAACAAAACCCCTGTGTGGGATCTCATTCATGACTGAAAACAACGATACTTTGCTGCTAAAAGCTGCTAAAAGTGGTGATATTAAGGGACTGTGTACGCTACTGGTTGCTGGTGCGAGGGTAGATGCGTGCGATCGCCAAGGTACTACGGCGTTAATGTTTGCTGCCAATTTAGGCTACACCGAAATTGTGCGATCGCTGCTGGATGCTGGGGCAAATATCAACTTGCCCAGAAAACTCTATGGTTTGACGGCTTTGATGTTAGCAGCTAGTGCCAAACAACTTGACATTTTGAAACTTTTAGTATCCAAAGGTGCTGATGTCAATGCCACTAATGAAGATGGCAGCACAGCTTTAATGGCCGCAGTCCTCAAAGGTCATATCGATGTAGTACGAATCTTATTGGCTGCTGGTGCGGAGGCGAATATTGCCGATAAAGATGATGATACTGCCTTGAAACTCGCCATTAAGCAGGGAAACATAGAAATTTTACAAGCAATTCTCCAAACTGGTGTTGATGTCAATATCCCAGATCAAGAGGGTGAGACACTCTTAACATTAGCCGCAGACTTGGGGCATCTGGAGGTTGTGGAAGCACTGCTAGCAGCAGGGGCTGATGTGAATGCGAAAAACGCTGATGGTGGAACTGCATTATTGGCAGCAGCAGCAGGGGGACATAGTGCGATCGCAGCAGCTTTACTGGATCGAGGTGCTGAAATTAATCTCCAAGACCAAGATGGTGAAACTGCCCTACATCTTGCCGTTGTGGAAGGCTACATTGATGTCGTGCAAGTATTACTTAACAGGGGTGCAGATGTCCAAATTAGGAACCGTCTAGGTGATACACCACTGCTTGTAGCAGCATTGCAGGGACATAGCAAAATTGTCGAGGCCCTACTGTGTTCTGGGGGAGATATTAATGGGAAAAATCTTGGTGAAGTGCCTTTGACGTTGGCTATATCACAAGGACACACTCAAACAGTGAAAGTGTTGTTAGACTATGGTGCTGATGCCAACACTCTGGGGGACGATGGCAAAACTGCTTTAATTAAAGCAACCGAACGCAAGCACACAGAGATCATACATTTGCTGCTGGCAAAAGGGGCAGATGTGAATTTTCAAGACTCAGCGAGGGCAACATCATTGATGTGGGCTGCCTCAGCAGGTTATGGCGAAATTGTGCAGTTATTACTCCAAGCTGGGGCAGATGTGAATTTAAAAAACCGTGGTGGTTATACTGCTTTGATGATTGCAGAATTTAATGGTTATAAAAACGTAGTGCGGAGTCTGCAAAAAGCTGGAGCGCAAGAATAGCTATTTTAATTCTGAATTTTTCAACTAAAATCTTTTTAGAAATATCTTGACAAATGATTAAATGAAGGTTATTAACTTAAAGACAAAGTAAGTTGAAAACGGCCAAGTTTAGACCTAAGAAACAGAGAAAGCAAAACTCCGTCGTAACTGTTGTGAACTTGCTACGGCGGAGAAAAGAAAAATTAAAACGCCAAGAGGGAACAGGCTAAATGCTTGCGTAACAAGGATAGAAAAAAGCAAAAATGAAGAAGTAAATTTACTTTTTGCCTTGTACATTTTACCTTTTACCTGCTCTCCTCCTTGACGTTTCCTACTGTGCTAGATGTGCAAAATATATAGTTTTTGCTTAAACAGAAATGTATTCTAAGGATCATTTTTTATGTATTATCCTAATGACTAAATACAAACAAGTCCTGAAAAAAGGTTAATTTGCGATTATTTGAGCGATCTCTACGGAAATTTAAAGAAAAAATAAATTAAAAATTAAATTTGGCGTGGTAAATATCCAGTTGCCATAACCAGTTGCCATGAAATTAGGTATTTATTCATGACTTGACCAAGAAAAATGGTTAATGACTATAAAATTTGCAGAACAACTAGTGTCATATCATCAGTGTTTTGCTTATCATCACCAATGAATTGCTGAACTTGGTCAAATAAATAATCCACAATCTCCTCTGGCCCATTACAGTACTTGCAAGCAGTATTGAAGCCAGCAACAAAGTTATCTTCATCGAAGCGATCGCCACCAGCCGCCGCTGCATCGGTCAAGCCATCTGTATAGTAAATAATTGTATCCCCAGGCTCTAACTGTACCTGAGCATCTTCATATTGGCTGTTAGCATCCAAACCGATTAGCATTCCTAGAGTATCTAAACGGCTGACAGTTTTCGTGGCTGCGTGCCACCACAAGGGAGGATTGTGTGCCGCATTGCTATAAGACAAAATTCGACTGTGAGGATTATATTCTGAATAAAATAGTGTTACGAAACGGTGAGAATTTTCCAAATCCGCATACATAACTCTATTCAAGTTTTGCAGAATTTTTGCTGGGGAATTCCCATGTAGCACTTCTCCCCTTAGCATTCCTCGCATCATCGTCATAATCAGACCAGCAGGGACACCTTTGCCCATGACATCTCCAATAACTAAACCCCAGCGACCAGTCTCGGTGTCGCCTTTAGTCTTAGACCGAATTTTATTCTGATTAGTAGCAATAAAGTCGTAGTAGTCACCGCCGACACGATTTGCAGGTTTACAACGGGCCGCTAGGACTGCACCAGGTATTGTGGGACATTGACGTGGTAGAAGTCGCCGTTGAATTTCTGCACCAATTTCTAGCTCTTGGTCTAACCGTTCTTTTTTTCTAAGTTCTACAGCTAGTTCATCGTTTTCGATCGCTACTGCTGTTTGGTCTGCCACTAACCTAACTAACTTTTGCCTAGTTTCTGTCCAACTGTATTCTGGATCGCGGCTCAATACGTAGAGCCATCCCCTTTCTGTATGCTTTACCAGAATCGCCGTACCAAAGATTTGCACATCTGGCCCCAAATAACGATGCATCTGGTCATCCAAAATCCCCGTCGCATTCGCTAGAGGGGCAGTATTTGGCAAAAGCGTGATTTGACTGCTGGCTATTTCTAGCGCTTTGCGGATATTTTTACGCTGTCCACTATCTTGCCAATGTAACTGTTCTAACCTGACTTGACCATTAGGTTTGTAGAGAAACAGGGCGCTGCCGTCTGCATCTGTCACTCTTGTTGCCATTAGCGGAATCAGTTCCAAAAACTGATTCAAATTATTGAAACTTCTCAGGGCAAATCCTAAAGAACTGAGCAAATCTTGAATTTTGTTCTGTTCCCGGTGCAACCTTGCCACGAGTTCTTTGAGTGCCACGACTGGGGTGACATCAGTCGCGGCACTACTATTGTTGTCAGTGGGTTGAGAGGGCAGTTGAGACACAGGCACAGGTATTATTGCACTTTATATTGGCAGATTTTAGATTACTTATAAGCTTTTTGGCTTTCGTATTGCTAAACCATAATTAGACAAGACTTGTCACTTTAGCAAGAGTATAAAGACGTAACAGGCAACTTTTATCAGTATTTTATTTGCTTATTGTATTTTTGATGGAATCTTAGTCATTGAAAATCATGTATTTTTAGTCAAAATCCAACCCGTAAAAATTACTATATGTTCTCAATTGTATGGAATATAAACCTAACCCCGACCCTTGTAGAGAGATGTGTGTACACCGTAGCCTTTTCGAAGAAAGATCAAAGTGTATTGCATCAAAACGAGAAGCCCTATAGTTTTGGTGATAGTTCAGAAATCTTTTCCTTTTTGCATAACTTAATTCCCAAAGCATATCTCTAAAGTCAGAAAAATATTTTATTCAAAGAATAATTTATAACGCTTTCAGAGTAATTATTTGGGTATAGGAAACTAGAAAATTAGAAGTCTTTTGAGCGAAAACCTCAATAAGCGCTCCAATCGAGCTTAGTTTGGTAACAAACATACTTACATTCATTCCCAAAGCTGAGAATATGTAAATAAGTCTTTAAATACTTAATCTGTATACCATAATTACCGTGATAATCGCCAAGGATGATACTAAATCTAGAAAAAATCTCCTCCCAAAACTTTAAGTCAAAAGCCAGAAACAATGTTGTCGTTTTATCATCAGAATTCAAATCTCTCGATTTACTACAAAAATATTTGTAGATTCTTTCGTAATTAGGAGCTGAAAATACACCTGTGAGTGTTGAAACAGCTTACTTACACCAATTCACTTTTTGAGTCCACAGTGGACGATTTCCGAATTTCTGATGGTCGGAAGTCGTCTTTTTGGCAAGCATTGGGCAAACAGCTGAAGTTCGTAATCTAACTTTTAAGTAAGTTACGTGCAGCGTGCAGTTCTCCCGACTTGCTAATGCAGTCGCTTCGCCTGTTGGTGATGCTACGCATAGCTTGTACAAGTTGCCATAGGCAATATGAGTTAACTGCGGAGGGAAAATACCGCAGTCTTTGACTCACCCACGTTGACTCTCTAATTTACTACTCACCGCTTAGACTGCTGTCCATCCCACACCACAATAGTTGTATTTGTGGGGGTGAGTATCTTGTCTACCCTTTAAGTTTTTACAAAATGTAAGTTTACGGGCTTTTGTGTGTAGCAACTAAATGTCTTGCTACTCCACTGAAAAAGCCCTTAAAGGGGTGAAAAAGTTCATTAGCTTGAGATTTTAGCAAAAGTCACCCATTTATTGTGACAAATTTATGATTTTAGGATTTTAACTGTTTTTAGTTAGTTCAAGTGATAATACCAGATTCAGTTATCCCTAAATTTCTCAGTTTGTCAAGAAAAATTTTTAACTCCCAATTTTTCTATTAGCTACTCAAGAGAGCTTCAACAAACTCATAGCTCGAAAAGGGTCGTAAGTCTTCAATTCCTTCACCAGCACCAATAAAGCGAATCGGTAAACCTAGCTGTTGCACAACAGCTAGGGCAACACCGCCTTTAGCAGTGCCATCTAGCTTGGTTAAGACAACGCCACTCAGTTGGGCCGCTTGGGAGAAAACTTCGGCTTGTCGTAGTCCATTTTGACCTAAAGTAGCATCTAGAACCAATAGCGATTCCACTTTGGCATTGGGAGCTTTTTTGTCGATAATGCGCCGAATTTTACCGAGTTCGTCCATTAAGTTTTTCTTGTTTTGTAGTCGCCCAGCAGTGTCTACCAGAAGTAATTCTGTTTGCCGCGATTGGGCGGCTGCGATCGCATCAAATACAACTGCTGCCGGATCTGTATTTTTTCCAGGATTGGCAATTACTTCTACACCACTTCTACTACCCCAAACCTTCACCTGTTCCACGGCGGCGGCGCGGAAGGTGTCTGCTGCCCCAATCAAGCATTTATAGCCAGATTTTTGCCCTAAGTGGGCAATTTTGCCAATGGTGGTGGTTTTCCCGGCACCATTCACCCCAGTGATTAACCAAATATTCAAGGTTTCTTTTTCTGGGGTAAAGCTAGTTTTGTGGGATGTAATGCTTGGTGCATCCAGCATATCCCGCAGAATTTTTTTCAGATAAGCGATCGCTTCTTCCGGTGCAGTAACTTCTTCTCGAAGTTTTGTTTGTAGCGCATTGATAATAAAGTCTGTCGCCTCTACACCCACATCGGCTTGCAAGAGCAATGCCTCAATTTCCGTCACAGCAGCTTGGTTTAGCGGCCCTTGACCAATGATCGCCTTCAGTTGGTTGAGAATACTCCGGCGAGTTTTGTCTAACCCTTGTCGGAGCTTTTTCAGCCAGGTTATTTCTTCAATAGAAACGTCTTCTGGATTTCTACCTTGAGCTGCTAAAACTTTCGCTGACCAGACAAACCCATCATCAAATACCAGTCCGGGAATTTCCTCTCCTATCTCTGAGGTTGCAGCTACTGGCTGTAATACCTCCGGTTCTGGAACTTCAATGGCGGTGGCTATTAGTTGATCCAGTTTTGCTTGCCGTTCTGCCGCCGCCCGTTCTAAGAAGGATAAATTAGCTGGTGCTGTTGGCTGTGTTGCCTCTGGCGTGGGGGTTTGTTCAATTTCGTTTGTGGTTATTTCTGGGCTTTCGACATCGGGATCTTCAGCAATTGCAGCTACTGAGGAATCTTCTGTATTTTCTTCCTCAGTAGCAGTTTGGAAAATTTCTGGCTGTGCTGTTTCTAGGGTTGTACTAACAGGTTCCTCAGTTACTTCTGATTCATTGATTTCCGCAATTGCCGTTTCTACAGTTTCAGGTTCTGCTAAGGCATTTTCTGAATCAGGCGGGGTTTCTACTACCTCAATCTGTTGTTTTTGCTGAATATTTTTGTAAGCAGCTTTAGCAAACGCCAACAAGTCTGCCGTTGTGTCTGGTGCAGTTTCAGCAGTCGAGGTTTGGGCTGCCTCTGGTTGGGGTTCTTGTACAGGAGTAGTTTCTTCCTGTTTTTTATCAGAGGGAGTCTCAGAGGAATCGTTATATTGACGGCGGAACCAATTAAAAACCATTGCAGCAGTATTAGTTATATGAGTTATAAGTTATAAGTTATGAGTTTAATTTAACTTTGCACTTTTTCTTGGGGTGAAAACTTCCCGGTTATCCTCACCTTTGATAGTTAGTTTGAGGAGAATCAGTTTCCTTCGGTTCGCGCAGCGTCTCCCCTTCTTCCAAAGGAGAGCTAGCGCCAAGGTAAAAATTTCGCTCGGAGGAAGCCGCAGAAGTGGCTACAGACTTTTCTCCATAGCAGTATATGAATTAGGCAGTGTTACTATGCTGTTTTTTTCTGCTCACTGACTCGGCGCAAAACACCATTAATAAATCGATGACCGTCGTCTCCACTGTAGCGTTTGGCTAGCTCCACAGCTTCGTTGATGGCGATACTATCTGGAACTCCTAAGAATTTCATTTCTGCCACAGCGATTTGCAGGATATCGCGGTCAAGTTGGGCGAGGCGAGTTACTTGCCAATCCACTAAGGCAGTAGAAAGGAGTTCATCTATAATGTGTCGATTTTCGTTGACAGTAATCACAAGCTCTTTAGCGTAATTACGGACTCCTTTATCCTGATTGGCTAGTTGAATCAATTCGGGGAAATCAACTGCCGTACCCAATTGATTGATTGCTGTCTGGGTGCAGGCGATCGCTTCTTGAAGCATTGTTCTGGCAGAATTGAGGTCGGAAGCGCGAGTTTGGCTACTCAAAAGGCGATCGTTACTGCGTTGCAGTTCACCTGCGGCATTATCGAGGGTATCTTGCACTTCTGAGGTCAGGGTGCGTACTGCTCCTAGCACCAATTTGGATACTAGTTGATCGTCTGGTAATGTATCTAATTTTTTTGGGTTAACTGGCAATTGGCTAAGGCTTAAAAGCGCCAATTCACGAGCAATTTGCTGGGGTTTACGAGGTTGCATAAAAGTCAAAGGTGATTGTGCGAGAACTGATTAACTAGGCAGGGCAAACTTACAAGTCTATCAATTTTGGCACAGTCAAACAACAACATTACGCATTTGCTTGTGACTTTGCCGGATTGATTTTAAGTTTCTTCAACGGGAATAACCTGCCGATTGGTTTCGTCGTGTTTCACTTCCACTGTAGATTCTTTAGGGAAAATCAAGGGCGTATTAGGGGCGACAATGCCACCTGATACAACTATTTTAAAAGCGTCTTCAATGGACATAGAGAGGTTCACCACCTCGTCTTCTGGAACGACTGCGTACCATCCGGTAGTTGGATTTGGAGTGGTGGGGATAAAAACACTTAGGACGGGGCGGGACATCTGGGCTTGGATATCACTGCTGATTGCACCAGTGACAAAGGCGATCGCCCAAATTCCTCGGCGGGGATACTCTACCAAAATTACCCGGCGAAATTTGCCATTAGAATCTTTTAGTATTGTTTCTAAAAGCTGTTTGAGAGTTTTGTATACCTGCCCAGCTAAGGGAATTGCCTGTAATAATCGCTCACCAAAATCTAACAACCACCGCCCAGCAATATTGCGAGCCATCAGTCCCATCAATAAGATACATAGTAGTGGTACAGCTAATCCTACTAACAAATTCAGTAAATTTACTAGAATTGGGTTTAACCCATCAAAAGGATTCAGTTGTTTGGGAATTTGGGTGAGGAAGTTGATTACCCAATTAGCAATGGTAATTGTCAGCCAGATAGTGGTTGCTAGGGGAATTACTACCAACAAACCAGCAATCAGGTCGTTTTTTAAGTCCTGTTTTAGGCGATCGATTACCAAGCCCTGATTCTCCTGTTTTAAGCTAGAGGAACTTCTGTTATTGGTATCCATACCAGCAAATTCGTCAAATAGCAAAGGCTTTACTTGAAGCAACTTCTGCCGCAAGTAACTATCCAAAACGCTAGCAGTTTGGCTACTACAGCAAGAATACGTGCTTTTTGCTGTAAATCAGCTATTCTCCTACAAGCATAGACATAGATATCAACCAATCTGATGGCGGCTGGTTATTCTCAGAAAATGTCACCTTTCCTTGTAAGACTTGTAAATGATTGTTGCAAGTCATAAGTTATTACTAATCTATCGCGCTCAATCAAAAGCTGCTTTTGATTGTAAAAGTACCACCAGGTAAACTGAGGAGTTATTTTATATGGTCAGTCACTCACGTTTGATCGGGAACGGTTTTTATGAAAATGGTCTGTTATAAATATTAATTTAATATGGTGGTTTTGTTTAAATGTAAAGCGCAGTAGGGTACCACAGCTAGCTATGCTACCCTATTTCTGAATTCTGATTTTGCGATCGCCTACCCGCCTGATCGCTGCTTGTTGATTTTATCGGGAATCCTTCTAATCTCCAGTCCCCTTTACGCCACATCAGCCTGTGTAGTTTCCGAATCTGCACACTGTACCTGTTGTGGACTCTCTTGTGCCATAATTGCTGTTACGTCTAAATTAGGTTTTGGTAGATACTTCATTTCCCAAACTTTGAGCAAAATTAAGTATTCGTAGAATGCCTGCAATGTACACCAAGCAAGTCCAGCGTGTCCATCTAAACATCCGCCTAACATAAAATACATATATACAAAGCGTAGCAAAGGTCTGGCGGGTAAACGCAAAGACAAATCTTTCAAGGCGCGGCGTTTTTCGACTTCCGATTTACCAAAGAATAAATCTTGCCAGTTGACCTTTCCCTGTTCTAGCTGATACAGCGTTTCTTGAGCTTCATCTGTAGAATAACGGTTATGCTTATCAATCCAACGGCTCAAACCTTTGCTACAAGTGTAGTGGGGGTATGTTTCTTTTAAAAAGCTGGTTGCACCTTCACAAACTTCCCGCTCAGTATGACCATAGTCTGTAAACCACACCTTTCCGTGGCGGAAGAGACGCATTTGGTAACGGGGATACTGTGTGCTGTAGCGAATCCAACGATTCATGAACATGACACGTTCAGCCACGTAGTAACCGATGTAATCAAGTTTCTGACTTACCTTTTCGCATTCCGCGAACAGTTCTGGTGTCATCCGCTCATCAGCTTCGAGAATATAAACCCATTCGTGCTTCGGGGGGATAGACTCTAACATCCAGGTGCGTTGGCGGCCGTGGCTTTCAAAAGCGTGCTGGACAACGCGGATGGGATAGCTACTGGCAATTTCCACAGTGCGATCGCTACTGCATGAATCCACAACAATAATGTCATCCGATAGCATCGCTGATTCGATACAAGCAGCAATATCTAGTTCTTCGTTATATGTCAGTATGTAAATTGAGAACATTACTCAAGTTTTATAGCGATTTTACTCAGTGATAATTGCCTTTTTATTTTTATTAGCTATTAGGCGCATGGCAGTATTAACCGAATAATTTTTGTACAAGTGTTACTGCCATGCCAATAGTGCATTAGCGGGCGGTAGCTTTAGGTTTACCACCTTGTACAGCACCCATACCTTTTAAGCCTGTCCAGCCGATGATAATGTAACCAATGGATAACAACAAACTGCTAATCCCAATCCGCAGTCCAGACTTCCAGGCAGTATCTTTAGCTTGTTGTTCTGCTTCTTCTCTGCGTTGGCGAACTTGGCTCAATTGTTGAGTTCGTAGTGTCTGAATATCTGTTTGTTGTTCGATAGCTTTGTCAAGTGCTTGGGGATCTGTTTTAGCCTTCTTCAGTAACTCTTTGATATTTGGGGGAATTTGAGAGCTTTCAAGCGCTTGCTTGTATTTTTGATCGTCTTTGAGGATTTCACTAAACTGAGCTTTGGTTTGGGTTCGCAATTGATCTAATTGGGCTTTTCCTTGCTCAGTATTCAGTTGTGCTTGCAATTGCGATAAGCGAGTGTTGAGTTGAGCTTCTGCCTGATCTGCTTCTTGAGTGATTCGATTGAGTGTTTGAGTCTTAGCTTGATTGACGTTATTGAGGTGCAGGGGAAAAATCAGCAAGAACATCAACCCTAAAATACTTGAGAGAATCACGGCGGGAAATCTTAAATCGATCCCTTGGGGGCGATCGCTTCCTGCATCAGCGTTTTCAATCCAATAGGCAGCGAACAGTAGCCCCAGCCCCACTAGAGGAACAATCCCCCGATCAACTAGTGCTGTTGCCAAGTTGATTTGCCATACCCGATCAGTCGGTTGAAAGGGTAACAATAAAATCAAAAAGTCCACAAAAAAGGACAAAATGCAGATTATTCCAACTACCTTAACGGTGAGGGCAGTACTCACGGAAGTAAAACGGTTAACCATAGTTTTTCAAACTGGCGGTGAATACGAGTGATTTTCATATTTCAAGTTACTTGAATATTGTGCCCATGACCGTGACTGTTGTGTAGAAATACAAAGCAGATTCAATATTGCTAAAGGCTATCTGCCTCTTGGTTTTCAACTAGGCCACAGTAACATTTGTTATGTACAGTGTCTTCAGGAAAATCGTGGTATTTTAGAATCTAAGTATAAACCGTAACGTAGTAAAGACTCATTAATTACCCGATTTCTCTTGTTTTCATTTCTCAATCGCTTGCAACATAAGTATTTTATAGGGGCGCATATCTGTGCGCTCCTAGTGGGTTGTGCATCCATATAAAAATTACTATATCTCCTTTATCTCCCTTATCCTTCCATCTTACCCACAAGGGTTTGTTCCCAAATCGGCAGATCCTCGGGTCGGTCAACATCAGCTAAAGGCGACAAATTCACGTATGATAAATGAAGCTTTTGGGCAATATCTACGGTTTTCTGGAATACTTGAGCAGTTCCCCACTCGATGTTAACGAATAACTCTGGGATAGCTTGGCGCAAACCAATTAGGTAATATCCACCGTCGATCGCAGGCCCAAGTACGAGGTCAAAGGTGTGTAACTTTTCAAAAGCTATTGCTAGAATCTCGGCATTGACTCCAGGACAATCTGTGCCGATGATAATTACTTTTTCTGCACCAGATTGAAAAGCATCGAAAAGCGATCGCGTCATCCGTGAACCTAGATCGCCTTCGCCTTGAGACTGGTAAAGCAAATCTAACCCCAGCCAGTCTTGCATGAGTTGCAAATCGCCACCTGCAAATCGCACTTCCACAGATATGGCAATGGCTTTTTGCAATTCTTGAACCTGAAATATTGTATATTCAGTCATTTCCCGTTGAAGATTGGCAGCACCCAGATTTCCTAAAGCAGGTATCAATCGGGTTTTTGTCTTACCTGGTTCTGGATAGCGAGTAAAAATAATCAGGTGCTGTTTTAGGTTTGCTGGTAAATTCAGCACACAATACCTTTTTTAATAAACTAAGAGATATTTTAATAGCAATACCTGTCATTATCGGTTGTAGTATGCTCCTTTGCCGTTCGCATTGCCCCTAAAATCGTTGAAACAATAACACAACGCTTGACTTTACCACCAGACTTACTGGATAGCGTGATCCGTCCTAGATCATTAGGGCTTTTAGCATTACCTCTGTAGTCAAATTGAACTTTACGTATGTTATCTGACAGTTGTAAGGTTGTCTCAGAATCTAAGCGTACATTGGAATCTATATTATTCCAGTTAACCGCAGATGCATTTACTGTAGCAGGATGAACCGCCCATTGAATAATGCCGTTTTGCTCACGAAAGCTGGCTTGCCAAGTCAACTTTTCTTTAATGGCTTGGCTTCGGGCTTGATGAATAGCAAGGTGAACTTCATTTTGAGCAGTGTTTAGACGGCGAGTTTCTACAAAAGCTAGCCAATTAGATATTCCCAGCGTAGCTAATATAGTAATTAATACAATAACTATTAACATCTCTGGTAGAGTAAAACCACTACTGGAGTGCTTCTTCAAAAAATTTTTTGCATTAACTAGAGATGGTAAATGCACCTGGGTATCCATTTTTGTTTTCTGATCGCTTTTCAACTACCCAACCGTTGAGCAATGTTTCAGTTTCTTGCCTTCTAACTTGACGCTGGTGAGTAATAATCTCTAACAAAGTCGGCAGAATAAGGATTGTGACAATTTTCAGTGACAGTTTTAAGGTGAAATTTATATTCTGAAGTCTTGAAGGGTCATAAATAAAATACTTACACAAAAATATAGCCGCTGCTAGACCTTTTTTTCTGTTAAATGGCTTTTGTAGAGCTTTGCAAACCAGGTATTTGTATAAATTTGCCAGACAAAGATTCCAACTATCCTTTAGTGTCGTTCCTGTAGTGTCTCGTAGAGAAGGTCTTTTTTTATAGGCTCTCTCAAGCACTTGCAAACAGGATCTTTCCTGTCTGACAAGATTGCAAGAAACTGAATTAGGAGTTATGCGATATAAAATTTGTACAGATGGGACACATATAAAATTAAACTTAGATGCTAATCGCAGCCACATATCCCAATCCTGAGCCGCACCTAGAGATTCGTCAAAGCCACCTAATGCAATTAAAGTTTTTCTACAAATTAAAGGATTGGAACCATTCTCTAAAAAGTTATTTAGTAACAAATTTTCATAAACATTTCCGTTAGCTTTAACACGCTTACCCGAAAGTATAAATTCACCATTTTCGTCAATATAATCAGTCCAACTGTAAGCGACTTTTGCGGTAATATTTTCTTGCAAAGCATTTAATTGAGATTTAAGTTTATCAGATGTCCAAATATCATCTGCATCTAAGAAACTAACAAATTTTCCAACAGCATGGTGTAGCCCTCGGTTACGACTAACGTTTCCCCCAGCATTGGGATAGGAAAATACTTTTATTCGTGAGTCTGGAATTTTTGTAATAATTTCTAAAGTCGAGTCTTGGGAACCATCATTTATTACAATTAATTCTAGATTGTGAAAAGTCTGATTTAAAACAGATTCAATAGTTGCTTTAATAGTTTTCTCACTATTGAAAGCTGGGATAATTACACTAACTAATGTTTTATTTAAAGTTGACTTAATCATGTTGTACACTTCTTGTTTTCAAGATTTTGTCTAACTTGCATCTTAAAGAATAAAAGGGACTCATCATACTAGCTAAGTAAAAGTTAAGCTCAAAAAGAGCAATTAGATTAGTTTTAAATTGCCCTCTATACTGAATGAGGTGCTGTAATATTCTACGTAAATTTCCTAAAATAGTTTTCACAAAAATTATTGGTTTTTGCCAATTTTTAGCATTTATCAAACGTAGCTGAAAAATACATAAGCCACAGCCACGTGCCAAAGTCAGTAAATAATCTCTTTCCAGCCGCCAATGCGGTATTTGATGATAAGTATGCATGGTAGGGTCATACCAAATTTGCCAGCCTGCATAATGTATATAAAGCAATGGTTCATAGTCATCACCCTGCACAAAAATACCAGGTAATTTGCCGCCTAAAGTCGGTTGTTGTGGTACATTTTCACACCATACTTGTTTTCTAACAACAAGCGCTGCCGCAGGAGGTAGTCTTAAATTCTCTGCATCAAATAAATGCGGATTTGAACCATGCTCTCTGATTGCTAAAAAAGCTTGAATTCTTTCAAAATTTTCTGGCAGCTTTACTTCAAAATCCCCATGAATCTGTCCGCTCCAAGCACCTGCTTGAGGATGCTCTAATCCAAAGGTATATGCTTGAGCTAACCAATCAGGAGCAGGTAAATTATCATCATCTAAAAACGCTATTAGCTCACCTCTTGCTTCACGTACTGCCCGCAATCGAGCAAAAGCGGCTCCCTGTTCGGGTTCTAAAAAATATCTTAACCGACAATTTATATCATATATTTTTTGGTAATTCTGGATTATTTCAGATGTGTTATCAGAACTATTGTTATCTACAATAATAATTTCCCAGTTAAGTTTTTCTACTCCTATCTGGTTTAATAGCTTATCTAAAACTTTAGGTAAACGGGTTGCTCCGTTATAGGCAGGGATAGCTACGCTAATATCTAAACTTTCAACTGATAAGTTGACCATAATATTTAATGCTTTGATAATTTATTTTTTAAAATATCCATTTTTCCAAAGATAAAAAGGGCTAACGAGGCTACTAAAAAAAAGTTCCATTTCGCAAGCAACTACCAAATCGTGTTTGAGTCTAGTTCGGTATTTGAGTAAGTGTAAAGCAATTTTACGTAAATCATTTATCATATAAGAGACAAGAGCAATTGGTCTATATATCTGTTTGATATTAACCATTCTAGTTACATAACGGCTAAGTCCAATTCCTCTAAAAAAGGGAATTAAATAGTCTTTTTGTAACCGGAAACTAGGTATTCTATGGGAAATTTCCATTTCTGGGTTATACCAAATTTCCCATCCTGATTTTTGGATATAAGACAACATTTCTAAGTCTTCACTGGTAAGCATATT
Organism: Nostoc sp. FACHB-133; assembly: GCF_014698055.1. Taxonomy (NCBI): domain Bacteria; kingdom Bacillati; phylum Cyanobacteriota; class Cyanophyceae; order Nostocales; family Nostocaceae; genus Nostoc; species Nostoc sp. FACHB-133. The sequence goes on along the minus strand of NZ_JACJSH010000009.1, from coordinate 83,224 downwards.
ACCCTTAACTCTCCCAGTTAAAATTGCCTTATCTGGCACGCTTTCTAACCACGCTTGTTTACGCACTACAAGTCCGGCAGAGGGAGGTAGCAATTTTTTAGATGCTTCGTATAATAACGGTAAATTACCTCGCTCTGTAATTGCTAAGAATGGAGCAATTCTCTGAAAGTTTTCTGGTGGTTCTACTTCCCAGTCAGGGTGAATTTGGCTGCCATAAGCTCCCGCTTTGGGGTATTTTTCACCAAAAGCATAAGCTGCATATACCCAATTTGATACTGGATAGTTGTCATCATCTAGAAAACCTATTAATCTACCTTTAGCTTCTGCGACTGCCCTTTTTCGGGCATAGGCTGCCCCCTGTTGTGCTTCAAAGCAATACTTCAAAGGGTAAGAACATTGCCAATTCTGTTGATAGGTTTCAACAACTTTAGCTGTGTTATCAGTGCTGTTATTGTCTACAACTATAATTTCCCAAGATAAGTTTTCGGTGTGAAGTTGGTTTTGTAGCCGTTCTAGTAGTTCAGGCAAACGACTTTCACCGTTATAAGTTGGGATAGCTATAGTAATATCAAGGTTTTCAGTCATTTGACAAAATTTACATTTTGATATTTTGATTAAGACGCTTTTTATTTTGTATATTGAACCAATAGCTAGTTTATTACTGGCTCTTAAATAAATCTATCGAACATTAAAAACTGCACCTGATGTTTTAATTTTGCTATCAATGTGCAGTTTTATATACAGTATTATTACGTAATTTGAAATGAAGATTCCTGCATAAGCTACTTAACTGCATTTATCATCTTGTGCTGTGAGCATTGAGCCTAAGAGAGTTTTCACAATGACGCATCGCTTGACGCTACTAGCCGATGTGGAGTTTGCAGAGCTTGGTACAGCTACCACTATTTTTAACCCAGGTGGCTCTGTCGAAGGGGCTACAGGTGTTCCAAAGCTTGCATTGGGTAAAGTCCCCATATAGTCAAAGGTAATTTTTGTTGACGCACTTAAAGTGTAAGAGACAGATGAACCAGCAGTGTTTTGGCTGGTGAGATTTGCACCTAGCAGAAATTTATCAGAGCTGATGCCTACATCTGCTCCTAAAGGTTTCCATGTAGGGCTTCCAGCATTGGTATTATAAACAGCAACCTCTGCATTTTGGGTTGTGCTATTTTTCTGAAAACTGACACTGTAGCTAAGTTTTTTGTTTTTAGCTTCGCGCTGTGCTTCTTGCAGTGCGGCTAAAACAGCGTTGTTAACCTTATTCACTTTCTGCCGATTCACAAAGGCAAGCCAACCAGGAGCTGCGATCGCTGCTAAAATTCCAATCATCACCATCACTACAATTAATTCCAGCAAGCTAAAGCCAGCATCTTGTTGGGTGTATCCAGAAGCATAGCGTAGTCTGTGAATTAAACATCGCTGTTTACTGGTTTCATTTTTACTGTTTGGGTTAAATAACTTCAAACTTAACTTTCCCATAATTAGCTGCCATTAATTAATCCTTGAATTTTCAGCACTTATTTAGTAAATAAGTATCCGCGCCCTTGTACGCGCATACTTGCATTTGGAAAATAAGTTTTGTTGGTATCTGTGTAATTAAGGTTATTGCTTTGTAAACGTGCGAGTGCATTGCCTCGTAAAAATACCTGTGCTGTTGTGTTAACCCTATCGATACACGCATAGAAACCAGTCATTTTGCCAGCATTACGTGTATTAAAGCTAGCAGTGTTTGGTGATACTTTTTGCCATGTGTTGTTATCAGTAGGACAAGTTGCCGCAGGTGCTGGTGTTGTATCATCAGTTTTGGTTTGATCAATAAAGTCAACAAGTACTGTAGTATCAGCAGTATAAGTTTCTGTGGCTTTTACCCAAGCATTCATCTTGTCATTAATAGTGCCTACTCCATCGAGTTTAAATAGGGTAAAACCTGGACTAGGACAATTACCACTAATATATTTGCCCGTGTAGCCAGTACAATCAACACCAGTACTAGCTGTTACACCATCCTTAATTTGCCATCTCGCAATACGAGCTGCATTAGACCAAGTAGAACTAGAAGTAGCGTCTTTAATTAAATAGTAGGCAACCAATGAGTACACAAACGTATCATCTTTTTCGGTTCCTGTAATTGTAAGTGCTTGGTTAACTATTTCTCGCTTCCAAAAGACAAGAACAGGGACTCTATCTGTTGCGCTCGAATTAGGTAATTGATTTTTGATAGCTTCAATTCCGTCAGCATCATAAAGATAAATTGCCTGTTGTAAATCACGGGAAATATAATCTAGCGCAGTTTGAATTTCTTGTTCAGAATTTGCCTTTGCTTGCTCCTTTCTGTCTGTATCCATAATGTTAACCATGAATCCTAGCAACGGTGTAATGATGAGGAATGCCAGGATCATGGCAATCAACAATTCAATCATTGTAAAACCGTTAACTTGCTGAACCACTTTAGAACGTGTCAGCTGGCTTTTGAGTAAAAATTTTAGTGTACTCACCATATTTTAATATTCTCTTTAGTGATAAATGCACAGTGAGCATTGATTGCATAATGTGAAACTGCCTAGTTTTTTACTGGCAGGCTTGATTTGTTGCGGTACCCAGCCGTCGGCATAAAGCCTGAAATGTAGTGTTAGTGTTGCCAATATCGGTTGTCATTTCGATTAATGGTGCTTGCCGATCGCCCAATCCACCTGTGAATGTTTTTTGTCTATCTTTAGTAGTATCTGTGCTGGCTTTGAGAGTTTTGCTAAAGTCAACATCTGCCCGATAAATCCGAATTCCTAGACGGTAGCCATCGTTCACTCCAGTACTTTGGACAATTCGACCAGCTTGAATATAAAACAGATTGTTTGTATTGCTTGAACAATCTGGATTACTAATGATGCCATTCTTATTGAAACAATACAGACCAGTTGCCGATGTGGGAGTAGGCATATCTGTAATATTGTTAATTAAATAATCTTGTGGTCTACCTGTTATAGATGGCGTACCTGCTACATCTGAAACCCTTCTAGGTGCAGCCGCAGTTGGAGTTGCAAGTGTAACTAGTGTACTTGGCACTGTAGTAATAGCTCCAGTTCTGATGCCATCAATGAATGTTTTTGTCGCTTGGGTTGCAAGTTCCACTCGTCGAGACTGAACGCGGGTTGCTGTTGAGATGACGATCACAGGTGTGATCGCTGCCATTAAAATAGCAACTATAACTATTGCTACCAAAGACTCAATAATCGTAAAACCAGAATCATCAGCAGGGATGATTTGTTGCTGTAGTTTATGCTTAATCATTAACTTATCACCAGCTTCTGATACCAATTTGCATTCAAAAATGTAATTGAGAAATTTTACTCCCCTAAAGTTAAAGTTACAGTTTAGGAGAGTAGTATGAAGTTTTAAGATGGGCAGTTACTAGGGCGTTGATCAGAATCGATTGCAGCAGTATATACAGGAGGAGTGCTAGTATCGGGTTTTTTCGCACACAACAAACTTTGCACCCATGCGTCATCTCGACCAACTTCCCGGAAGTACTCATCTGGCAAATCGTCTGGTATGGTTGCCAATTTTTGGGCTAATAAGTCAGGCGACTGAGATAGCAGCGCTACATCATAACCCCATTGCCGTGTAGGAGCCAGATAGAAAGGAGTTCTGCTGTTGTTGCCTTGAATCTTGTATTTAAAATTATCAGATTGAGTTGATATAGATGTATTGAATGGTGCTGTGGCATAGGCACTTCGTTTAGTCTGGACGAAAGAGCCACTAATCCTAGCTTTAATGGCATCGCTTGTTCCTCCTGTTGGGTTCCAGTTTTCCATGAAGCGCACAAAGTTGTGTAGACCACCATTGTCTTCTGTAGGACGCGCTGGGGTATCTCCAGCCACAGCAATTAAATTAAAGGTAGTTTCAGTAGCTGTTTGCAACCAATTATTGTGGGTTCCAGAGACAATATTATTAGTGTTGTCTGGGTCTTGAGGAGTAGCAAAGGGTTGGTTAATTTGTAGAACTGGTTCAAATCCACTAACAGCACCAGCAGTTATAACAGGCTTCAGCCAGGGCATAAACGCATCGTTTGGTGGCGGTAATAGTGTTGTCCCCGTAGTGGATGTTGTAGATCCTAGAGGAAATTCTCGTACTTCACCAGGGTTGGTGCCATCAACTCCTAAGACTCTAAGAGGAGTAACTAATTGACCAGTCGTTGCATCACGTACAAAAGCAATTCTCCGAGGAGCGGTTACAGGAAAGCATCCTCCTGAATAATCCGTCGCTGGATCATCAAAGATGTATCCTGTTTTTAATCGACTATTGTTTGGATTTCCATTTTTACCAACAATTTGACCATTATAAAACGTATTACCTCCTCCATTTCCACAGGCTGTCTGGATTGTCCATGCAGTTGTCGCTTTTGTCGGATCACTACAATCTGCTACGTTAGTTGCAGAACAAACTTCCGTCAAATAAGTCCCTGGTGGTATTTGTAGCGCAATTGGTGTCACAAAGTTGTTGAGGTAAGAACTACCTTGAAACCCTGTTGTAGTTGAGTCAAGGTCTTTGGGTATGCCTGTAGTGGTATCACGCCATCGAGCTACGGGAACAAAGCTATTGTATTGTGAGAATCCAGATGGTATCGGGAATGGAGCATCATAGCTATTACTCCAGCCATAATCTCCCTCATTGCGGTAGCCCAATCTAAAGTTATTAGAAAGTAAAGTAACAGAATCTGCCAACACAGATGCAGGTCGCCATTCGTCACCAGTTGTACAGTTTGGTAGCCTTGTGTCATTTGGACGACAAGCGAAATTCGGATTGCGCTGTGCTTTGGCGCGAGTATAGAAATTGCTCCAATCATCTGACAACGCTGTTGTGAACTCTTCTTGGGTGTGAAGATTAAAGTTACCCTTAACGTAAACAGGCAAATTGGTACCTAAAATCAACCCTTTCTCTACATCTCGATAATTATTACTTGTGCCGCGACCGATTTTGGAGCCGTTGATGAGCATAATGCCATTAGGACGGCGCGTTGGGTCAAGCGTATAATCCACCGGGCTTTCAAGTTTTTTCGCCTCTGAATCTGTCTTTGTTGAACTCAAATCTGGCAGTGCATCATTGCGAGTAGCATAGATAATGCCGCTATTTGGCAGTAAGTATTCTTGCGCTGGAGTTGCTGCACCATACGTAGTAGTGCGAAGCGAGTTGATATCTAATACTGTGGCGCGAACTTCTAAAGGTTGTCTGTCTTTTGTTGCAAGATCGTAATCAGTACTTGTAGTGGTTGTTTGATTTGCCTTAACCTGTCTTGCATCTAAAAAGGCAGTTTCTTGAATTGCACCGTGAGGAATAGGAGGTGTAGTGGTTACTGGAGAAATACTGCCGTCTAAAATTTGTAGGGCGCAAATTGCAGCATGAATTGTAGATTGTTCCGAAAGAGTACGATCTGTGGTTTTTGCTAAAGCTTTTGCTAGCAGTCCATCATCTATAGAACGTCCAGCTAAATAATCTGTATTAGTTGTATCAGTTATTGGACGTTTTGGATCTCCTTTTATATCTCCTTTTGGATATTTTAATTGAGATTGATAAGTCAGTAGGGCCTGATAATCAGTAACTGTTTTGGTTGGAGGCCCGTAAACTATGCCGTTGTTGGATAGACCACCTGTAGCTGAACTATTAGCATCTGAAGCCCAAGCTGGAAGTCCTGTTTGATTTTTAGCAGTAGTGCTATTAGTAGGGACGTAAAAGCTGCTTACACAAGCTATAGGCTGTGGACTTTGCTGGTTGTAACTAGTAGCTTTGTAGTGATAAACAGCTGTAGCTCGCATCCGCAGATATGGTGTCTTAGTTGGATCGGCAATTTCGGGCCATTTATACTGTATTGAAGAGTAATTATTTGCGCCTACAGCAGAGTAATCATACATCCAATATGGCTTAATAGTCTTTTGTGTGGGTGCTGGAGCTTGAGGCACTGGCATCAGATCAGACCAAATTTCTTTGGCAGCTGAAGTGAAGGTAGTACTTGCGGCTGTGTAATTATCAGGCAAATAAATCCCAGCACCAGTTACCACTCGTAAACCACCAACAGGGTCTTGTATGGTACTCGGAACTTGAGCTGCTGCTAGTTCCCAATCTTTATCTCGGTCTGTAGAGCCTAAATCAGCTAGTATTTGTACGCGAGAGCGGCGAGTGCGAGGTGTAGAAGGTGTTGTTGGTAGATCCCAGTTAACACCACTAATATTTTGGGTATCTTGGAAATTTGGGCCGACGAATTGGCTTTGATTGCTGTCCCACCAGATTTGAGGCAGATTGTTACCAATTACAACCCTGTCACCCAAGGATTGTTCTTTTTCGCCATAGTCTTTTTCTAGTTTTGTGGGTTCCGTTGCACCAGGTATCAGTTTATCACTGGTGATATTTAGTGTTAAATTAGCGTAACCAGTACCAGTTTTCCCATCTGTGGGATCGGTAGGATACATCCAAGCATCTACAGGGCGTAGGGTATCGCCACTTCCTTGAAGCGGAGTAGTTGTGGCGTATGTACCTAATGCAACTGATTCAGTGCTTCCAGCAGCAACTTCTTTGTAAGGTACGCGCCGGGTGCGTTTTTGAAAGTAAAGCTGTAGCTGTTGTTTGCGTAGTGCGTCGTTTTCTGCTGTGGTGTAACTTGCTAAAGCAAGCTTATCCTTTTGTTGTTGAATACCTTTGGTAACTTCTGCGGGATCGGGATTTGTAGTAGCTATTTGGGCGCTAACTAGGCGATTGATACGCTGAGTATAGGCAAGGCTGTTATAAGCCATGAAATTCGCTTCGTTTGATGCTGGAGTAGTTGATTTTGCAAAATCGACTTCAACAGGATCGGTAGCTTCTCCTTTTCTAAATAAATGCACTTTGGTGACATTGCCTAAGTCACTTGTATCTGTAAAGCCACCAGCGCCCAAGTTTCCACCAATTACTATTTTGCCATTATCGTTATCGTAGAAACAGGATTCCTTACTGCTAACTTGATATAGCTTGACACTATTTGCTGGCGAACCAGTGAGAAAATTACTATTAGTAAAAATCCGTCCATTTAATCTGAAGGCGGGGCCTGGGCTAAGTCCTATATCATCTTCATAAAGAACAGCATTATTAACTACAGGAATTTGGACACGTTCTTGTTGATACTCTAAAGCAGAAAAGCTTTTATTACCTTTGTAAAGTTCGTACTTAGTATTAGATGGTGTAGTAGTAATAGGAACGGTTGCTGTATAGACAAAAAAGGCTTTTTTCAACTTATTGCCTACTTTAAACCAGCCAGTATTACCTACTAAGGTAGCGCTTGTGCCTAGCGTATCTCCACAATCTCCACTGACATTACCAGCAGTCATTGGTAAAGTTCTTGCTTCTAATGGATTTCTGGCATATTTATATACACCAGCGTTTATGGGAGGATTTCTAAAGTAAATGCCATAAAGCGTGTAGCTATCAAATTTGCCGTTGTTATCAGTATCTAGAGGGTATAGCCATGCAGTATTTAGTGTCTTATTCTTTTCAGTATCTTCGGTTCTTTTTGCTTTTTGATCGGTATTTAGAGCGAGTTGCAGTTGAGTTTCATCACCAAATGTATATTCATTGATATTGCTGCTCAAAGTAGAATACAACGCATCATCTGTTGGTGTGGCTCGTGGTAGTCGTCCATCTTGAAATAGCTTATTTATTTTAGCTCTTGCTCGATCGATTGCTGGGGTAGCAGCATTGAGTGCAGCCTCATTTACTCGAACATTACTAGCATTTTTAGAGCGTTCAAAAGAGCGAAATAAAATTGCAGTTGTTAACAGTACAACAACTAAAGATACCATTACTACCGTTGGTAGAACAAAACCAGCATTTCCCGCATCACGCCTTCTATTAGTTGTGAAAAGAGTTTTTAGCAACCAAATTATTTGCTTTTTTATTGTGGATAAAAACTGATTGCCAAGTTTTTTTAAATAAAATATTATTGCCTTCAATAACTTGCGTTTTACAGACATATAAGCTTCCCTTCCAAGTGTTTTTTACGGATGTGAGGATATTTGAGTTTATAGGTATTCAGCCTATTATGTAGGTTTTAGCTAAAAGTGAGACTTTTGATTTATTTAAAAATTAACTTTGTTTAAACATTTTTAAAAATGTAGTAGTAAATTAACTAATACGATTTATTCACTTTATATCATAGGTTCATTTTTTGGTTAATACCGAAAAATACTGATCTTCTCGAAATTATTTAATTTATGTCTACTAAAGAGATAAAAATTTATTTTTATATAGAAGACTGATATCACAGAAACAAAACCTACATTTCCAAGCTAATTAAGCTCACTTTCATAGAAAAATAGTATGACTTAAAATTAACTTTGTAGAAATCAATTTCATTCAAAGCTAGCTTTATGAAGATGTTGTCAGCATACTAAGGTTATAATACCCAAGTGTTAAGGTAAAAATATCAGTTAGGGGCAAAATAATATGAAAAAACTTAAAATCTCCCTGTAGTAGGGAGGCGGTAGAATAAATATTCATAATTTCAAGCAAATACGCAGTAATTAGGTTTAATAGTCAATAGCTGAATTACACTGTTGCTTGCACAGACTATAGGACTAGTATTTAATTTTTGAAACTACCGTTGTAGGTTTTTATATATGATTGCTAAATCTGTTGCCTGCATATTTACTGTGCGAACAGGTTTAATACCTTGGCGCAATTTATTAAGTAAATTAGTATCTGTTGCTAATCGCTCAAGAGCTTGAGTCCAAGCTTTAGTATCATTAGCAGTTACTAACCAACCATCAATGCCATGTTTTACAAGTTCGGCAATACCCCCCAAATTGGAACCAATTACAGGGAGGCCGGCTTCATGAGCTTCTAAGACTACTATTGGCCCAGTTTCTAACCATTGGGAAGGTACAGCTAGGATGTCATAATTGGCTAGAGCCTGGGGAAGTTCAACTCTAGTTAGTTGTTTCTCTACGCGAATTCGGGGGTCATTGTCAATTAGTTTAAAAATTGTTTTGCGATATCGTTCATCTTGCGCTATGCCATGAATTATCAATTCAATGGGAATTACCGCAGGTAAATCTTTTACTGCTTGGACTAAGATATCAATACCTTTATATATATCCCAGCGTCCCAAAAAAACTACTTTTAAAGTGCCAGATTGCTGTAATACCAGTGTTGATTTTTCTTGTGTTGCGTCAGAAATTCCGTGTCGGCAGAGGACGAGTTTTTTTTCAGGAATGCCGTTAATCAGTAGAGCTTCATAAAGCCAATCACACACTGCTACAATGCGGTCAGCAAATTTTGCCATTTCTAGCAGGCTTTTTTTGCGGGCAGTAACATAACCAGGTATCACAAAAGGACGCACAAACTGTCCTAAGTTGCCTTTGTCTACTGAGGCAGGAAGATAAGCACTTACAGGCAATGGCACTCTCCCGACAACAGCTTCGGGCAGATAGCTAAAACCTTTGACCATTGCAGCAGGCAGCTTTCTGCTTAAACTATCAGCACACTGAGAACAACGCACCACGTCTATTTTGCCATCACAAGCCTGTTGTCCATTGAACATCAGAGTAGTTCGTTGGCATAAGGGCAGAGGATAATGGATTGTTACCACCGTTGCCATGCCTAATTCTTTTGCTAAACGTAGATGAGGCAATCCACAAGATACTTCCCAATGGTGCTGATGGTAGATGTCTGCTTTTTGGTGAGATAGCCAATTAGCAAAATCTTCAAATTTTCCATGAGGAAATTGACCGTGATTCGGTTGTGTTTTAGGTACTGGGAATACAGGATATCGATAAACTTCTACATCGTTGTACTTGTAAGTATCACCGTGTGGGGAACCTAATTTGGCCGCTGCTATCAGGATGTCAATATCATGCGTAGGCTCTGCCAACGCTAAGAGCGATCGCAATTCTGGCAGTAAATCGTTGAGGTTTACTTGAATACCACCGCATTTATCTGGAAAATAACGAGCAAGAGCTTGGATTACTTTCATCGGGAGGAATCTCCAGGACAGGAAATCTGCTCTTGCTATTTTATTCGCTGTATTGTGAATTACCCAGTAATATCTGTACTCCAATACAAACTAGATCGCCCATTCTCACCTCAATACCGTTCAGTTAAGCCCAAAAAACTTGATAAAGACACGAAATTTCGCGTCTTTATAGGTTTTTTAACCTTTCTTTCTTTGTATGAAACCACCCTGCTCTCCTTATTAAAGAGAGCTAAGGTGTACACACAAGTCTTTAAGAGTTGCCCCATAAGCTTTTGATCCCCCCAACCCCCCTTAAAAAGGGGGGCAAGAACCTCTCAAAGTCCTACTTTTTAAGGAGAATTTAGGAGGATCGACAATATTTTGGTTTTGTAGAGAGATGTGTGTACACCGTAGATTAAGGAGAGGGGGAGGCGATATGGATTAAGCGCTAAAGTATTTTGCTACTGGGTGGTAAGTAATAATTGCAGTGGTTGACTGTTCTGGATAAAGTTGTTCACTTTCATCCATATACAATTTAATTCTGTCAGTCTGCAATAACTCCAGTTGCTTGTATTGGTCTTGGATATTCGGGCAAGCTGGATAACCAAAACTATACCGTGAGCCACGATAGCGTTGTGCCAATATGTCCCGGATATTATCAGGTTCTTCAGCAGTAAAACCTAACTCTCGGCGAATTCTGGCGTGTGTCCACTCAGCAACAGCCTCTGCAACCTGCACCGCCATACCGTGAAAATACAGATAATCAGTGTATTGATTAGCCGCAAACAGCTTTTGGGCGAACTCTGTTGCAATCTCTCCTACAGTCACCGCCTGCATCGGGAAGACATCAATAATTCCCGATTCCTTTGGTGCAAAGAAATCTGCTATGCACAGCCGCCTTAATGACTTTTGTCTAGGAAACTCGAAGGTTGCAACCTGCTGTGATTGGTTCTCTGAGTCATATATATGTAGAGAATTCCCCTCAGCTTGACAAGGGAAATACCCATAAATCACCTGGGGATGCAACAGATTCTCTTCAATAATTCGCTGTTTCCAAGTTTCTAAAATTGGGTAGACTTTCTCAGCTAAGAAAGCCTGATATTCTTCCTTAGATTGTTCCTTTGGTTTACGGAATTGCCACTGTCCAGCAACCAAAGCTTGTAAATCTAAGTGCCAGAATATCTCCTCGATGGGAATATCACTAGGCTGCAACAACTGCGTTCCCCAGAAAGGCGGTGTTGGACGTTCAATATCTATCGCCACAGCATCAGAACGTCTCGTATCTACTACTTTTGGTTCAGCAGATGTTTCTTCAGCAGTCTTAGCTTTTGGTTCTTTGTTACCATTCGTCGAAACTTCAGCCGTTTCGATTTCGTTCAAAAATCCCTGCAAATCTTCCCAGTTACCAGTAGCTTTAGCTGGCATTAATTTATCCATGAAGTGCAAGTCAGAAAAGGCATCTTTGCCATAAACGACTTTACCTTTATAAGCCTTTTGGCAATCTTCATACACAAATTTGGGAGTCAGCGCTGCACCACCTAAAATTACGGGAACACTAATTCCCTTTTCGTTGAATACCTCCAAGTTCTCTTTCATGAAAGCGGTGGATTTTACCAGTAAACCACTCATAGCTATACAATCAGCTTTGTGCTGTTCGTAAGCGTTGATGATGTTTTCTACTGGCTGTTTAATTCCCAGGTTAATCACCTTGTAGCCGTTGTTGGACAAGATGATATCCACCAAGTTTTTACCAATGTCGTGGACATCGCCTTTGACTGTGGCAATAATAAAGGTTCCCTTGGCATTGTTGCCTGATTCTGATTTTTCCATGAAGGGTTCTAAAAATGCAACTGCCGCCTTCATGGTTTCTGCTGATTGCAAAACGAAGGGTAGCTGCATTTGTCCAGAACCGAATAATTCCCCGACAACTTTCATGCCATCTAGCAGGAAGGTGTTGATAATCTCCAAGGGGGGATGTTCTTCTAAGGCTTTTTTCAGATGTTCTTCTAAGCCAATGCGTTCACCGTCGATGATATGGCGTTTAAGTCGTTCTGGGATGGGGAGACTTTCATCTAAGGAGCGATCGCGCTTAGTTGTCACCCCAGCAAACACTGTGGTAAGCTCTCCCAAGGGATCGTAAACACAGACGTTACCCTCAAATTTCCGCTCATCATAAATCAACTGGCGACAAATTTCTTGATGGCGTTCTTCAATCTTAGAGAGCGGTAAAATTTTGTTAGCGCTGACAATGGCTGCATCCATTCCCGCCGTTGTCGCCTCGTGCAAAAATACTGAGTTCAGCACCATCCGCGACGCCGGATTCAACCCAAAGGAAATATTGGAAACACCTAAAATCACATGGCATCCAGGTAATTCTTGACGAATGCGCCGGATAGATTCAATTGTGGCTTTACCGTTTTCTCGGTCTTCTTCAATCCCGGTGGAAATGGGTAACGCTAGGGTATCAAAGAATATTTCTGTAGGTGGTATGCCAAATTCTACAGCTTGACGGTATGCGCGTTGTGCGATCGCAAACTTTTTGTCTGCTGTCCGCGCCATCCCATCTTCATCGATAGTACCAATGACTATACCAGCACCGTATTTCTTCGCCAACTCCAACACTTTTAAAAAGCGCGGTTCTCCATCTTCGTAGTTAGTGGAGTTCAGCAAACACTTACCACCGGCAACCTTTAAACCCGCCTCCATTTTTTCCCATTCGGTGGAGTCAAGCATTAAAGGCAATGTCACGTTATTGACAATGCGTGAAACTAATTCGTGCATATCACGCACGCCGTCGCGTCCCACATAATCGACGTTAACATCTAGGATGTGTGCGCCTTCTTTGACTTGCGCCCTCGCCATTGAAACGAGTCCATCCCAATCTTCGGCATTTAGCAAATCGCGGCATTTCTTGGAACCACTGGCGTTGAGACGTTCGCCAACAATCAAGAAGGAATTATCTTGATCGTAGGGCTGAGTGGTGTAAATTGATGCTGCTGCTGGTTCTAGACTTGGCTGTCTAACTTTTGGCTTCAGGTCTTTAGCGGCTTCTGCCAATTGTTGAATGTGTTCTGGACGCGTCCCACAGCAACCCCCGATCACTTGGACACCCAAATCTTCAACAAAATGCATCAGCGACATCCGTAATTCTAACGGTGTCAGACGGTAGTGCGCTTGACCGCCAACGTTTTCGGGTAAACCCGCGTTGGGAATACAGGAAACGATGAAAGGTGAATGTTCTGACAGATACTTGATGTGTGGTTTCATCAAGTCTGGGCCTGTGGCACAGTTTAAACCGAGAATATCTATTGGGTAAGGTTCCAAAATTGTCAGCACAGCACTGATTTCTGAACCAACCAACATTGTGCCCATGCTTTCCATTGTCACAGACACCATCAACGGACGGCGATCGCCTTTTTTGGCAAACACTTCTTCAATTCCATTCAGCGCCGCCTTAATTTGCAGCACGTCTTGACAAGTTTCCACCAGAAATAAATCAACACCACCATCCCATAGCGCCTCTGCTTGTTCAGCAAAAGTAGCTTTCATGGTGTCAAAGTCAATATGTCCCAAAGTAGGGAGTTTGGTTGTTGGGCCGATGGAACCTGCCACAAACCGGGGTTTTTCTGGCGTGGAAAATTCCGCAGCCACACGCTTCGCTAATTCTGCGGCTGTCTTGCTGAGGTAATACGCTTGGTCTGCTAAGTCATATTCTGCCAGCACTAAGGACGTACTACCAAAGGTATCGGTTTCAATCACATCTGCACCAGCAGCGAGAAAGTCTCGGTGAACCTTAGCAACAGCTTCGGGTTTGGTGTGGACTAAGTATTCGTTACAACCTTCATACTGTGGGCCGCCGAAGTCTTCAGCAGTCAGGTTTTGGGTTTGCAGGTTGGTTCCCATCGCCCCGTCGAAGACAAGGACTGGGCTATCTGGACTACGAAGGCGTTCAAGGAAAGAATGAGTCATATTTTCCTAGAAGAAATGAGGACATCAAGTGAGTCTTGTGATACTAGACTTACTTTATTATTTTCCAAAATTGTGATATTTGTGGCAGCGTTTAATAAAGTCTGGTTTTCTTTATATAGCGGTTTTCAGTTGAGTGAGGTAGAAGAACCCCCAACTTCCAAGGGAGGAGGAGGCTATGATGTAACTCTTTTCATTAGGAAAAGCTATAATTCCAAATCGTTATTAGAATTATCCGTAAGTCTGAAATGCTTAGTATACAGTGGTTTTAGCGTTTTACTGATAACCTGCTGCTTGTAACAGAAACAACTTGGCATAACGTCCTTTTAGCTGTAGCAATTTTTCGTGAGTTCCCTGTTCTATAACTTCACCGTTTTCTATAACTACGATTTTGTCAGCCATTCGGACTGTAGAGAAGCGATGGGAAATCAAAAGTACCATCTGATTTTGAGTAATAGCGCGAAAATGATTGAAAATCTCAAATTCAGCTTGGGCATCTATTGCTGATGTTGGTTCATCCAATACTAAGATATCTGCTTGCGATCGCATAAAAGCACGAGACAAGGCAATTTTCTGCCACTGTCCCCCAGAAAGTTCCTGTCCTCCTTTAAACCAACGCCCAAGTTGAGTCTGGAAGCTTTGGGGTAATTGGTCAATAAAAGATTGGGCCATGCCTTTTTCAGCAGCAGTTTGCCAACGGTTTTTATTTTCGAGATGTTCTACATCACCCACGCCGATATTCTCGCCCACAGTAAACTGATAGCGGACAAAGTTCTGGAAAATCACACCAATCCGACGACGCAACACATCCACATCCCATTCCTGCAAGTCCAAGCCATCTAAGAAAATTCGCCCAGAATCTGGGGTGTAGAGTCGGGTAAGTAGTTTGATTAAAGTAGTCTTACCAGAACCGTTTTCACCCACAATTGCCAGTTTTTCTCTGGGTTTCAAGTGTAGTGAAATGTTTGTCAGGGCTGGCTTAGAACTTCCTGGATAAGTAAATGATACGTTCTCAAAACGGATACCATCTTGAGGATTTAAACCAATAGTTGCCTTACCCCAAGACTTTGGTACTTCCTCTTCTAAAAAATCGTAGAGATTTGATAAATATAGGTTGTCTTCATACATCCCTCCAATAGATGTGAGGGCATTGGAAAAAGTTGATTGTCCTTGGCGAAAAACGGTGAGATACATTGTCATATCTCCCAAGGAAATCTTACCTTGCACTGTTTCTAGTACAATCCAAGCATAAGCTAGGTAAAAAGCACCAGTACTAACTAAACCCAGAAGATAGCCCCACAATCCTCGCCGCAGAGTCAAATCGCGGTCTTCACCATAGAGTTGATGAAACAGGTTGCGGTAACGCCCTAGCAGCATCTCTCCCAACTGGTAGAGTTTGACTTCTGTGACAAAATCTTCTCTTGCTAGCAGATTTTCTAAGTAATGCTGTTGACGAGTTTCTGCCGCCCGCCAACTAAATAGGCGAAAGCCTTCTCCAGCAAACTTAGTTTCGGCAATAAATACAGGCATCGCTGCCAAAATCAGCACCACCACCGCCCAAGCTGAGAAATTTACTAGCAAAATACCGTAGGTAATCAGGGAAAGGGCATTTTGCACCAATCCAAAGGTGCGGTTTACTAACGAAAGTGGACGAACTGATGCTTCTCGTCGGGCATTGGTCAATTTGTCATAAAATTCTGAGTCTTCAAACTGCCTAAGATCCAGAGTCAGCGCCTTTTCTAAGATGAGTACATTCACTCGCTGACCCATTAGCGCCCGCAATAAAGACTGACAAATGAGGATTCCCCGTTGACTACCTGCTAGTAGAATTACAGCGATCGCTTCTAATCCTACATAAAATAGGGAAGGATAAATATTGACAAAACCATTGTTTTGTGAATTAACTTGAGAGGCAAATACCACTGCATCAACGATTAATTTACTGATGTAGGATATCGCCGCCGGTAAAAGACCAGCCACTAAAGTTAAACTCGCCAGCAGAATGGTAAGCGATCGGCTGGTAGTCCATACTAAGCTTACAGCCCGTCCACTGTAACGGAAAACCGTTAGTGATTGGCGCAGGATATTTCTTTTTTTTTAATTTTCATATTTCTTTGCGCGAGATACCCCAGCTTGAGCGGATCTACCTAACTCTATATTAATCTTTATAAATTTTACATTTTTATCAGAATGTTGGCTGAAAACCCCGAAGTTGAAACCTAAAAACTAGTTTTGTAGGGTGTGTTATGCCGTAGGCTAACGCACTAGGGTGTTAACTTTGTACCATTTTAGGTGTTCAAAATTCATGCAAAATATATAAAGGTAGCTGTAATGCCTGATATATTAGGATTTAGAAAAAGATTATACGGAAACTTTCCGTATAATAAATAGTTAGACCGCAATTCCTCGGTAAGGATATACTCTTAACTTGTAAGGATTTTTAATGCAAAAGTTCTTTTTCAAAGCTCAAGGAGTTAGTAGATTTACTCACTTGAGTAGCATTCTCATCACTATAGGCGCGCTTAGTTCTTCCAACATTGCATATGCCGACGTAAATGGAATTCCATTCAATCCTGATTTTCCGAATGCTGAGTACCCTTATGCTCAAGCTCCTGATGCTTGTAGTGGCGTAACTAATAGACCAGACAGTAATGGAGAAATCAGAGATACTTGGGGACCTGTTGACTTTCGAGGAGCCTGTAATACACACGACAAGTGCTACTACACAGTAGGCTCCAATTGGAATACATGTAATGAACGCCTCTACTCCGATTTAAGGGCAGCATGTGAGCGTGATCTAAAAATTTCATTTAATGTGCCTGCGCCAACCCTGAGATATCCGCTGAGAACTCGACGTGTTGATGGACCACCTGATCCAGCAAGATTGGCTGCTTGCTACACTATAGCTTCTGGTTATTATCTTGGTGTTCAAGGTGGTGTTGCTGTTGGGGTTTTTAATAAAGCTCAAGATAAGCAAAAACGCTATGAATCATGGGTTGCTAGTATCAAAAATGGCTCCAGTAGTTCACCCTCTAATAAGTTCAGGGTTCGTAACAGATGGAATCCAAACTGCCTAGCCAGCATTGGCAATAGCCAATCCATCGATAACCGAGTTGGGATGGGAACTTGCGATTCTTCTAACTCTATCTGGCAATGGGATGGGCAGCAGATCAGAAACGGCTGGAATCCAAATTGTCTTGGTAGTATTGGTAATAGTAAAGAGATTGACAATCCTGCTGTAATGGGTGCTTGTGGTCAATCAAATGCTGTTTGGCAATGGGGTGGGCAGCAAATTAAAAATGGATGGAACCCCTTTTGTCTTGGAAGTATTGGCAATAGCAAAGCAGTTGATAACCCTGTTGTAATGGGCGCTTGTGGTCAATCAAATGCTGAGTGGTTCATTGAGCCAATCCGATCGGGGAGTTGATAAAGAGCATTTGCCAGCACGGTCTAACAACCTCACTGCACCGGAACGAAGTAATTCTATTGATGGGTCGGAAATGATATTTACGTCCGGTGATTTGAACCGTTATACGTCATTATACATATATCTCCAGAGGGTGCAATTGCACAGGTCAAAGTAGTGCGATCACCTATCGCTGTAGGCTGGGTTTCCTTTTGTCAACCCAGCATCACTTTTCTCTGGCAGTACAACCAGAAGCCAGATTGCACTTTAAGCTGCAACCGTGGATGCGATCGCGAGGCTAAAATGAGAGGGCGATCGCTTCCTTTCACCAGACCTCAGACGAGGAGATTCTCAAATGCCATTAGCTGAACTCATGTCACAAATCCAGGAACTTCCAAAAATTGACAAGCTTCGGCTAATGCAGTTCCTTGCCACAGAACTGGTCAAGGAAGAAGATGCAAACTTCTTTGTTGCGAACCGGGAGTATCCAGTCTGGTCGCCGTACAATTGTTCTGAGGCTGCCAATGTCTTGATGAATCTTCTGGCGACGAAGCCGCAAGAGAAGAATGGTTGACACTCAAAAATTTCCCTACAAAATCATTGATAGCAGCCTTGGCATGGTTGATCGAGTGCCATATCTACCCTTGACGCTCAGTCTTGATGGTCAATCTCTGAACACTGAAGGTTTATTAGAGACAGGTGTAAGCGTTAATATTTTGCTCTATGAGTTGGGTTTACAACTGGGCTTAATTTGGGAGGATGAAACTCTCTCAGTTCTATTGGTAGGGAACTTGGCTCGATTTGAAGCTCGTGCAGTCGTTGTTGATGCTCAAGTCAGTTCATTCCTCACCATTAATCTTGCATTTGCTTGGACACAAACACCCAATGTGCCTTTAATCTTGGGGCAAGCTAATTTCTTCTTTGAGTTTGATGTTTGTTTCTTCCGTGTGCGTTCTAAATTTGAAGTTCGTCCCAAACAAGTTGGATAAAATGAAGACAGGAGCGTTAGTTGGCAGCGATCGCTGAGGTACAGTCTAACAATCCCGTTGCACACCGACCGTACAGAGTCTCTTTGTTGAGTCCGAGAGGTTGCTTGCGGCGGGTGAACAGGGGCGTTATACGTCGTTATACATATAAGTCCATAACGCACCCTACCAGATTCAAGCCAATGTGGATGAGGTTTTCCGACTTGTGTGTACACAGTAAGTCTTTAGACCGGAGAGTGTCAACCCCACAATCTCCTACCTGCTTTGCCACTTAATCTTTCATGAGCATCTTCTAACAAAGCTGGAATATCTAACTTTTCTGGACACCGAGGTAAACAGTCTCCGCATTCTGTACAGCGATCGCCTTTCATTCCAGGGAACCAGTGACCAGCATTTTCAAACATTCCGTAACGATATTGTCCATAGTCTTTCATGTCGTATGCCACTGCGAGATTACGTAACCGCAATACCTCTGGAATATTGATATTTTCTGGACAGGGCAAACAAGCATAACATTGGCTACATTTATCAGTTCCCAAAGCAAATTTTTGGTGATTTTCTAACCTCTGGAAAGCAGAAATTTCTACTGATTTTAGCTCTCCATTATGGTCAGTAACTTGCAAAGGTTTCATTAATTCATCTGGGTTGGCTGGCCCTATACTTAAAGTATTAATACGGTTGTCAGCAAGTAAAAAACGATAGTTTAGTTCTAAGGGGGAATACGGCTGACACAAGTCTTTTAGGGTTTGGGGTGGCGTATACAGCTTTCCCCCTTTGTCAGCAGGGGAAATAATGAAAATGCCCATATCTTTTTCGGCAGCTAGTTGAATTGCTGGTGCGTGCCGTTGAAAAAAATAGTAATAATGCAGATTGACAAACTCAAAAAAATCTGTCCTTATAGCTGCCTGAATTAGTTCTAATGACCCGTGGCTGGAAAAACCCACGTGTCGCACTCGACCATCAGCAACAGCTTCCTCTACGGCTTGCATACAGCCATTTTTGGCTTGCACCCACTCCAAATGTTGCCAAGTGTTCAAGCCATGAACCCCTAAGCAATCTAAATAATCTAGCTGTAATCGTTCTAGGGATTCGTCGATGCACCGACGCATGGTGTCAGCATCTGCTGTGGCTGAGATTTTGGTAGTGATGTAAAGCTTCGTTCGGGGTACTGATAACCCAGCTTTTAATGCCCTACCAAGATACTCCTCGCTTTTGCCGTAACCTCTGGCGGTTTCTAGATGATTAATTCCTAGCGCTAAGGCTTGTTCGATAGTCTGTTGAGCATTTTCAAAAGAAGCCAGGTAGCGCATTGTTCCTAGAGAGAAAACCGAGAGGTGCAGATTCGTTTTCCCAAAGCGTCGGTATTGCATACATTGAGTCCTGAGTAGTGAGTGCTGAGTGCTGAGTGCTGGGTAGAAAGACGATTAATATTGTCAGTACAAGAATGAAAAAGTGAAAAAGAAAGAATAAAGAATTTATTTTTAAGATTCTCTATTCTTTCTCAGTACTCAGCACGGGCTAAACCATAGCTATCCGCTAACAGCACTCAGCACTTTCCTAGCTGTCGCCATTACCAAAGCGCTTGATCAAATCTTCAGGACGGAGATTGGAAATAAATTCACGGAAGGCTTGCTGTTCGGCTTCATCTGCATCGCGGTCAACAGGTATAGAAGCATCGGCAATCACTTCTTCCATTACCCAGATGGGGGTATTTGTACGGAGAGCAATGGCGATCGCATCGCTAGGACGTGCGTCAATTTCTTTTTTAACCTCGCCTTGCTGGACAATTAAAGCCGCATAAAATGTATCCTTTTGCAGGGAATGAATGATCACCTTTTCTAGAGTCATATTCCAAGTCTCTAAAAGATTCACAATCAGGTCGTGGGTTAAGGGTCTGGGAGGCTTTTGATTCTCCAGTGCGCCCATAATTGCCCTAGCCTGTTCCTGACCAATGTAAATTGGCAAAGCCCGCCGATCTGAAGAATCTTTCAAAAGGACGATCGGGCTGCGGGTTATGGCATCTAATGCTATGCCAGCGACTTTCATTTCAATCATTGCCTAAGCCTCTACAATGCTTTGAGAGCCTTGGATGCTGTGTAACAAATAGTACCCCTTTTTAGGCGGTTTGGTGACAGTAATAAACATAAGCATTCGTTCTCTATAATTGCTTCTATTAAACTCCGAACTTGTGGTGAAAACCAGAGTAAGTCAAATTGGTCTTCTTAGACAATAACCTTCTTACCCAAGTATGCCTTGTGAAGGATGCTAATGTGTTAATATTCCTATACGAAAAAAAGTCAGAAAATATACTTGGATGTTCGACATTTCTGTGACAATTACTAATTGATTTCAGGCAAATTTAGGCAATAAATAGAGTTAGTTTGACAAAAAAGCCGTGTTTACAGGATTAATCCAAGCATTAGGAACGATAGAACCCTTGGGGGGCGATTCTTGGCAAATTACTTGTGTAAGCCATTCTGGTGAAGTAATTATGCAAGATTTGGCTTATGGTGACAGTGTTGCAGTAGATGGCGTTTGCTTGACAGTGGAAAAAGTTTTAAAAGACGGGTTTATCGCCACAGCTTCACCGGAAACGCTACGCCGCACGACGTTGGGAGGTGAGCAAACACAACAGAGATATGTCAATTTAGAAGCGTCGCTAAAGGTGGGGAGCAAAGTTGGCGGTCATTTTGTGATGGGTCATGTAGATGGCATCGGTCGATTGCTAGTGGCAGAACAAACGGCTAGTTCTTGGGAAATGACCTTTATTGCTTCCGTTGCGATCGCACGATACATTGTCCCCAAAGGTAGCATAGCTGTCAACGGCATCAGTCTTACAGTAGCCGCTTATGACTCAGAACTCTCTCAGTTCAAGGTGGCGGTAATCCCCCTCACATACAGCGAGACAAATCTTCGCTATTTGGTTGCTGGGAGTTTGGTGAATTTAGAAGGGGATATTCTCGGCAAATACGTCGAAAAATTCCTTTACTCTGGCAACCCAAACACCACAACCCATGATGAAACAAGTCTAGATGGCATTACACCCGCATTCTTAGCAGAACACGGGTATTTGTAAGTGTGAATGGGGAATGGGGAATTGGGCATTGGGCACTGCGCATTGGGTATGGGGCATTGGAAAGAGGGGAAAGAGCTAATTTTTTATTCTTCCCCTGCCCCCCTGCTTCCCCTGCCTCCCCTGCCCCTCAGCTTCTTCTAGCTGCCTGGTTCTTGACTAACCTGAGCGGTTTGTAAGCCTCGTACTAACTGGCTGAGGGCACTTTGTAATTCCACGCCTGGGTCAGTAGCAACCCAACCGTTAGGTGTTAGGTGGCGGACTTCAAAGTGCAGGTGAGGGCCTGTGGATGCCCCGGTGCTGCCAACTCGGCCGATGAGAGTTCCAGGTTGTACCCATTGACCGGGTTGAACAAGGATTTCTGACATGTGACCGTAGAGAGTTTGTTCAGCCGATTTGTGATTCAGGATAACGGTTAAACCATATCCACCCATCCAGTTAGCTGTTTCGACTTGACCAGCTGCTGCTGCTAGAACTGGTGTTCCCGTAGGCGCACCTAAGTCTGTACCAGCATGGAAGCGTTGATTACCTGTAATTGGATGAACTCGCCAACCAAACAACGAGGTAATGGGAGCGGGTATAGACAAGGGATACATCATCCCCGTCCCATTATAGGCAACTGCCCCTGTGTAGGGAATTTGTGGCAATACCGATGCTAGTGAGAAGTCGTAAGCTACGTTACTTGGACGGGGTGCAATGTTGCCATCTGCCATTGGTGGCGGTAAAGTCCCACCACTGGGTGCGATAGGAGTTGCACTCACTCTTGTGGGGCTGAACTCGCTGGGACTCGGGATAAACCGATTCGGGCGATATGCGGTCTTGGTGTCACCACTATAACCATTTTGAGTAGCACGCCATCTGCTGTTGTTGCCAGTCGTTGCAACTTGCCGCGCGGTTGGAACTACTGGCAGTTGTGCGTTTTGACTTCTTCTTAGCCAATTAGGTGCTGCTTTACCATTAGAATCAGCTACATTCCTTTGGGGTACTTTGGCGCAAACGCCGCCTAATACGCTTTGTCCTGAAGGCAAAATGGCTCGGCAACCACTAGAGCGTTCTGTGAGAATTACAGAATTTGGTGCTTGATAAGTACCTGTAGCACCACTGTCATAACTATTAGGATCAATATAGGCGTTATTATAATCCTTGGTTTTACCTGGCGTTGCACTAACAGAACTGTTGGAGTTATTCGATGGTTGAGCAACTTCTGGGAGTTTTTCAGGTGCATAGCGGACAGGGGTATTGGGTTTTTCCTGTCTCACCCTTGCAGGAGTAACCTGGGAGGTTTCTACTTTAGGTTTTGACTGTCTGATAATAACAACAGGTTCAGCAGCTTCAATTTTGGGTGTAGATTGCCTAACTGGTTCTTTTGATTGAGCTACCTCTGGCTTGCGTAGTCTCTGTTTGAGCCTGGCTCGCCGTTGGGAAAATTCCGGTTGTGCTTGAACTGCTTCGGGCGCAACAGCCTGCTTTTTTACTAGATTTGGAACTACTGTTGGCTGGGAAGTTTCAACAGTGGGAACGATGTTATCTACTTGTGTTTCCGTTTGGGCAAACACAAAGCCGCCGCTAAGGAGGCTGACGCTACTCAGCCAACAGAGGCTCTGAGCTGGTAGTGTTGAGGCAAAACGTTTTTTTGTTAGACCTTGCTGCCATAAATGCAAACGATGATGGGCAGAATTATTGCGCTGCGTCATTTGTTCTCTCAGTTGTGTGTAATTAGCCTAAAGAGATGATGCTAGTGGTTTGTCTTGCCCAAAGAGCGAAATTTTGAACAAACCTCAAATTTAAACGGAAGATTTATGGTACCCCAAACTGATTGTACCGGGTTCAATATAAATTTCCGGTGTAATTAGTTCCTTTGTATTGTATGTTTCTAAATCAACTCGTAAATTTCCTTGAGGTGTCACCCCAACTACAGTACCAAAAAGATTATTGACATAAACCCGATCGCCCATATTTGTAAGCAAGTCTAGATAGCGAGACAAGAGTATGCTTACTCCTTCTTGTTGAAGGCACTCCATACCGGATTCTATTCCCAGTAAGACTGTAGAGGTGAGTATTTCCAGACAAGAGATTGGTCTGAAATCTTGGGAAGCTTGCCACGATTCCAGATTAATTCCAGTTTCGGGTACTGGATTTGTCCAGTTAATACCAACACCAATTACTGCTTGGGTGATTTGTCCTTTGTTTACTTTGGTTTCTGTCAAAATGCCGCCTAGTTTGCGACTATTTAAAACTAAATCATTGGGCCATTTTATCCCAACATCTATACCACATTGGCGCAATTGAGACGCAATTCCCCAAGCAGTAGCGAAAGTTAGCTGGTAGCTGTCAGTAGCTTCTATTTTGTGGTCGAAAGAAATCGCCACGGAAACATATAATCCCCCAACTGGAGAAATCCACTCGCGTCCCCATTGTCCTCGCCCAGCAGATTGCTGAGTTGCGATGACTACTGTTCCTGAAATAGCCCCTTGGTGGAGTAAGTTCCAGAGGGTTTGGTTTGTTGAGGAGACGCTTTCAAAAAAGTGGAGGGAAAATGGTAAATATGTATGCTTACGCCCTGCTTTCAAGGCTGATTCCAAGTTTTGCAGATTAAATCCCACAGCAGTTAACCCAAATTCCGTTGTTCAAGTTAGCATTGATTGGCTGATGAGTGATTTTTGTTTAGGTTTGGTTGAAGATGCACACTTGGCACTGGCGCAATTGGGAAGGACTGCCTTATCTAACTTGTAGTATTCTGGAACATTGGCATCACGGCTTCTTTACCCAGCAGTTTTGGCCGCGATCGCCACAAGTTATCACAGAAGTATTGCAACCAGAGGCATCAGTCTATCGCTTAAAGCAGGTTCATGGCAATACTGTTCTCACCCCCCAAGAAGTTGAAAGCTTCTTAAGCTCTGCTGAGGATGATTTAGCATCGGCAGATGGTTTAATGAGCGAACAGCCTCTCCAAGCCGTTTGGGTAGCTAGTGCAGATTGTACACCCGTGTTGATTGGGGATGTGAAAACTGGACGGGTGGCAGCATTACACGCGGGTTGGCGAGGGACTGCCAAGAAAATTGTGCCCCTAGCGATCGCTAGATTACAATCTCAAGGCAGCAAACTTGATAATTTACGCATTGCACTGGGCCCTGCGATCTCTGGTGAGGTTTACCAAGTCTCTATCGAAGTGGCTGCTGAAATCGGGGCTACCATTATACCAGATGAAGACGAAGAAAAAATAGTAAGTGCATTACATGAGTTAACAAATTCACCTTTACTAGAAGACCCCGATCCAGGAAAAGTAAGGCTGGATGTGCGGCGAGTGAATACCTTACAACTGGAAAATATGGGAATTAGTGCAGAACAAATTGCGATCGCACCTTATTGTACTTTCCAAACTCCAGAGCATTTCTTTTCTTATCGCCGAGAGAAAGAGAAAAAAGTTCAATGGTCAGGGATTGTCAGTGGTAAAGATTTTAAGGCAATACACTTCAGATAAGACCAAAATACTTGTAGAGACGGCGATTTATCGCGTCTCAAAACCCACGATTTTGTACAACTAGCGCTTTGCAACGTATTGGATTTTAAGGTTCAAATTTTAAAATCTGCTTTTGACCAAATACGGTTCAGTTAATGCTAAAACCTTTTGTCAAAGTTATTTTTTAACGAACCGCATACCCCTTCGGGGAAGCAAGCTACGCGCAGCGTCTCGTTAGAGAAGGACGCGAAGGACACGAAGGAAGAGAAAAAACAGAAGGAAGAAATGCTTAACTGAACTGTATTGGTTTTTGACCTTTTTTAATTTTTAATTAAAAATTAAGGAGGATAATAATTTTTAATTAATTTGGATTACAAGCTCCCACTGATAGCGACGGCGGCAAGCGAGTTCACGATAGCGAAGCGTTAGCGACGCAGGAGCGTCGCGTCTTACAATTTTTAATTAATAATTTTTAATTTTTAATTGGAGCGAAGCGACTTGACGCAGTGAACTAATTGCTAAGACTAAAATACTCAGGGTGATTCCTAGAATTGCATAACTCGGTAGCGCGAAGATAGTTACTTTCAGAAAGTAGGGTAATTTCCCTGCTTTCACGTTCCAGCGATTTGCTAGAGAACCGATGAGCCAGCCATGAATAACTGCTGTTTGCACTGCTAGAAAGCAAACCCCTACTAACCAAACAGACATTCTTCTCATAGAGAATTTACAATACCTGATTTGATATAGCAAATCATTGAGCAAAAAAACAACCGCAGGTATTAACATCACAGTACTAGTTTGCTGTGAATAGTTAATGGCAATACTCAAGCAAGAAACTAGTACCATTTCGGCTAAGTATATTTCTTTTGACCAGGCTGTAATAGATTGTTGTAGATACCAATACCAACCTACGAAACCAACAAGTATCAGAACAATAAAGTCTGACAATAACTTGGCAAATAATGGATTATTGGGTAATAATCTTGGGCCCACTACCATCAAATCTAGGCGGCTAATTGAAAGATAGGGGCTATTTGATGGATCGTTAAGCCAAAGTGCAAATCCACGAGCCGTATCTGGTAGGTATTGTGTTAAAGAATTTCCTGTTAATGTTAGACCTAAAAATACTAGAAAACTTCCTGTGAGAACAGATACAAAAACTAGAGAGAAGCGTCTTTTAAGGAGAAAATATAGAATAAATAATGCAGCTAATGTTGGTTTACAAACAGCAATACCCAAGCACAGTCCGGCTGGAATATCCTGATATTTTCTAGCCAAGATAAACATCCATAAGATGAGAACCGCAACGAAAATGGCAAGATTACCAACTTGAAGATCGCGAACTAAACCATAAATTAAAGCAGCTGAGATTGTGCAAATAGTTCTGAAAGCTGGCGACTTCGATTCTAGCAGGATGTTCGCTCCCCATAAGGCCAAGCCGATTGCTAATATATGCATCACAATCCAGATTGTAAATGCAGTATTGATCGGAAAATAACCGAGAAACCAGATAAGAGGAATAATATTAGGTGGATAGACAAATGGTGGAATAAATCCACACGTTTTAGTTAGGCTACAGAAACTTTGGTTAAAAATCTCGACATTAAAAGGACTCAAATGCTGATGAGCCAATTTACTCGCCACATAAAACCACTTAAAATCCCATAAAGGTGGATTTGGCTGATTTAGTAAATAAACTAGCCAACCTGTATAACAGAGAAATCTTGTTACTACTAATACAATAAGTGCTTGGATAATAAAGTTAACAATTGGTTGACGAAAAAATTCCATCAATCGTTGGATTGCAGAAGATTTTAAGAATAAAGAATTTTCCCAGACTACCTTCTCATCATCGTCTAGTCGCCAATTATTTTTGAGAACCAATGCCACTACAATTACTATAATTAGGTTCCAAAAACCAAAGTTTATCATCAGCAATGATCTCAAGAATTATTTCTGTATATACTAGATAACATAAGTGATATATTTTGTCATAAATGATGCTTGAGTATTTTTTATAATCAATTTATAAAAGTTTGAAAATTACCCATCTAGAATCTCCGCTATTTATGGCTAGAGAGTATCAAATAAAAACTTGGCTCAATACCTCACGGTGGATTAATGCCCTATCTACTAAAGATTGTATTTGCTCTGCTGATAAAGGATCGCCATTAGCATAATGCTCCATCCAAGTTAGACTAATCAAATTAGGATCATCGGGTAAATTCGCCAAATCCCACCCAGGCATTTCTAAGTCTTCCATAAGACGATTTACCTTGGGATCATAACTAAGAGCAAAGCAACGACAACCTTCAGCAGCAGCCATAATTAAGCTGTGTAGTCGCATCCCAATTGCCATTTCAACACCGCGAAACACACCTTTCAAGAGTTGTGGATCTTCCAGACATAAAATCTGGCTAACATCTTTAAGGTGGGGTTGAATAGCTTCGGCAATACTTAAATCTTCACTTTTTTGAAATGGCAGTAGTAAGATGAAAGCCTGCGTAGCTTTTTGAAAGTCAACCAAAGCACGGGTTAAATTTGCCAGACGTGTTTCGGTAAGCTGGGGATGCGATCGCAACGTTACCGCAACTCTCGGCGCAGGTAAATCCCAAAGTCCCGGTACGGGTTTCGATTCAAACGCCCAAACCGGGTCAGGAGCTATAATACAAGGAATTTGCCAATCAGATAATAAAGCAGCGCTGGCGCGATCGCGGACACTAACTTTGGTACAATTACCAAAGGTTTGCCGCGCTAACCAACGAGTTTGCGGACGCACCAACGGGCCAATACCCTGCGCCCAAGCAATAGTTTTCAAACCCATTTTCTGCGCCAATGCCATCATTCCCCCATAATAAAAGGGGCTGATAGTGCTGGTAACATCTTGAATAATACTCCCGCCGCCCCAAATCAAGGCATCACTTGAGCGTAAAGCTTGCAGCACAGCTAAGGGAGCCATGCGATCGAAAGTTTCTACATTGTAGCGATCGCGCGTTTCCTCTGGATTTCCCGAAAGTACCACAGGGGTTACGTGAGATGGTAACATTTGCAAGAGCGTTGCTAACAAAGCCTCGTCACCACCATTACCTTTACCGTAATACCCAGACAATAACGCCCGCATCTTGACCATTTTGGATTTTAGATTTTGGATTTTAGATTAACAACTTTTTTTAAAACTTTGATGCCATCCTGCCAACAAAAGATGAATTTTATTGTAGGAAAATAGTGACATAGAAAAACAAAAAGATTAATACTATTGATTCTTAACTCCATTACAGACGCTAAATCCCGCGTCTTTAATTACTAACTCATAACTCCTAACTTTCTTATGCACACCCTATCGATTCCCACCTGGATTATTCATATTTCTAGCGTTATAGAGTGGATTGTTGCCATTTGGTTAATCTGGACTTACGGCGAACTCACTAATAACCGCAATTGGTGGGGATTATCCCTTGCTATGTTACCAGCTTTAGTTAGTGCTATGTGTGCTTGTACCTGGCATTATTTTGACAACGCCGAATCTTTGGAATGGCTGGTAACACTTCAAGCTACCATGACCTTAGTTGGTAATTTTACGCTTTGGGCAGCAGCGTTTTTGGTCTGGCGTTCTACCAAATCTTCTAACACTGTTGAACCAGAACCTATCAAATTAGAGCAATGATTTCTAAAGAAACCCTGTTTGCACTTTCACTGTTTCCCTATTTGGGTTTCTTGTGGTTTATCAGCCGGAGTCCACAAATGCCGCGTTTAGCGCTGTATGGATTTTACGGTACTCTCGTTTTTGTGGCTATCACCATCCCAGCCGGAATTTACGCCCAATTACATTATGGCGAGTCTTTGGCCAATGTGGATTGGTTGCACGGTGGTGCAGAATTATTTTTGACTCTTTCTAACATCTTGCTTGTGCTAGGTTTTGGGCAAGCTGTCAGGCAATTACAAATCAAAAATCAAAAATAGAAACCCCAGCGATAGCTAGGGTTTTGATTGCATTGAGTTATGAGGGAGAAATAAATGGATGTAATTCCAGCGATTGATTTACTAGAAGGTCGATGTGTGCGACTGTATCAGGGAGACTACGATCGCTCGCAAGTGTTTAGCGAAAATCCCGTTGATGTTGCCAAACAATGGGTTGATCAGGGTGCTAATAGACTGCACATAGTTGATTTAGATGGTGCCAAAGCAGGTAAAGTAGTAAACCTGAGGGCAATTGAAGCGATCGCTCATGCGGTGTCAGTGCCCATTGAAATTGGTGGAGGATTGCGCGATCGCACCAGCGTACAACAGTTATTCAATCTAGGCGTACAGTGGGCAATTCTCGGAACCATCGCCGTAGAACAACCCCAGCTAGTGCAAGAACTGTGTGCAGAATTTCCTGAACAGATTATTATTGGCATTGATGCCCGTGATGGTCGAGTAGCAACTCGCGGTTGGTTAGAAACCTCAGAAGTTTTAGCAACCCAACTGGCTGTACAAATGCAAGAATTGGGTGCAGCCGCCATCATTTACACAGATATTCATCGAGATGGTACTCTCATCGGCCCAAATTTAGACGCTTTGCGAGAACTTGCGGCGGTAATTTCCATCCCGATAATTGCTTCTGGTGGTGTAAGTTCTCTCACCGATTTGTTGAGTTTGTTGGCGTTAGAACCTCAAGGCGTGACAGGCGTAATTGTCGGACGTGCTTTGTATACTGGGGATATTTTACTCAAAGAAGCATTACGAGCGATCGGCCCTGGGCGGATTCAGGATATCCCACCCAATCTAGGTTTTTCTAGTTTTGCTTGATTATGTAGAGCGATCGGCTTTTAGCTAAGATAGGAATTAATAAGTTTCTGATAAGCATTTTTCACTTTCCTTGTGGTCTGGGTAAAGGGTAAGGGGTAAGGATTTATTCAAAACCTTTTCCCTTTCCCCTTTACCCGAACCGTATTGAGATAAGACTTACGCAAACAATAGTCAAAACCCTTATTTCCATGTAGGGGCAATTAGATATGCCCCCACCACGTGTAATTTTGCGTAAGTCTTAGATCAGTTTGTAATCGTTATCGTCTCATCCTACCTGTACCTACCTTCACCTTCTGAGATCCTTCGACGATTTGGTAAAGTTTTTCTTCAAGTTTTTGCATACATGCCGACCAATCAAATTCAAGTATGGACGGGCGAGCGTGCCGAGTCATATCTGCCTTCAAATCGGGATTTTCTAGAATCGTAATCACCTTTTGAGCGAAGTCTGTGGGGTTGTTGGGTTGGGCAAGAAAGCCATTACGACCAGGAAAGACCTGTTCTGAAGTTGAGGGTGCAAAAACGGCAACTAAAGGGGTTCCAGATGCTAGGGCTTCGTTATTTGTAGTGCAGAAGTTTTCAGTGACAGAGGGGTTGACAAAAACATCAGCTCTCGCAAACCACCCTAAAAGTTCTGTACCGTGGGATTCGCCCCATATAGTAATACCCGATCCAAATTTTTCGGCACGCTGACGAATCTCTTCATCCATCGGGCCACTACCAACAATCACCAGATGAACATCAGGAATTTTGGCAGCTATGACTGGAAAGATATCAAGTAGTTGGTTGACATTCTTTTCCGGGGTGATGCGTCCGACAAACAAAAGAGTTGGTCGGTTATCGTTAGGAATGGGATTGTAACAAATATTACGCGGATGAAATTTCTCGCAATCGATGCCTTGATAAGGGACATATTCAGCGCGTTGGCATTTCAATTCTTCGTATTTAGTGAGTTGTTCTTTAGAAGAAAAGTAATTGAAGTCATAAGACTCACTAAATTGCTTCACTAAAACGGGAACGATCGGACGAACAAAGTTAAAGAATTTATCTCCAAAATAATATTTGATATACGCAACGATATCAGTATGGAAAAGTGAAATTATTGGTGTGCCTGTTCGTTTTGCGTATTCAACACCAATTGGACGACCATAACCTTGCAAGAAAAATGAGTATAAACCTCTCATTTGTGCGGCTTCTTCAACCAAGATAATATCAGGCTTAAATTTCTCCAGCAACTTGGTATCACTCCAATGCCGATAATTTAGCGGTTGAGGAAGAGACTTATAGAATAAAAGGGGTTCGGTGGGAAATGCGTAAGCAGAGAAATTGGGAAAAGACTCAATTTCATTCAAACCTGGCATGGGGCGATCGCCAACATTTTTGGGGTAGCGATCGCTGATTTGCGGATGAACTAGAAAAACCTCATGTCCTTGCTCTAGCAACCAACGAACTCGTTGGTGAACTGCGACGGAAACACCAGTCAAGAAAGGAGCGTACAATCCTGTAAATAGTGCAATACGAAGTTTTTGCTTAGTCATAATAAAGGGGAATATTTCACGAAAATGCTGGTTTTCAATTTAGGATTTACGCAGCTTATGTTTCATGAACATTCTGATTTTCTAGCTCAGAAATTCCCACTAATACGGTTAGACTAAGGATTTACGCATTTTCAAATAGCCGAAACTCTCGATTATGAAGTGGATGTTTATAGTGCTTCTCGTTTGTGTCTAATAGACTCTGACCTCTTTCCATTCCTCTCTCCTACAAGGAGAGAGGCTTTGAGGCTTACTCCCCTTCTCTATAAGGAAGGGGTTGGGGGTTAGGTCTGTGTTAGACTCAACTGAAACCTCTATATAAACCTAGATTGATAACTATCAAAACATCCAAATTGCTAAGTCAAAATTCCCCTTAATATATTTGTCTAAACCCTTGTCATTTATGCAAATACCTTTTTGATAAGTAACAAGAAAAATCATGTATTCTGACAAGGGTTATAGCTAATATAATTCTACTAAATATAAGATAATATAATTTGAAGACTAGGGAATGTTTAGTGTAATAACTTTCATGCCCTAGTTCATATTTAGCGATTTAATTCAAAGAGATACCTTGCCATCAATGGGCTGATCTAACCATTGATAAGGGCGATATTCCACTAGCCGGACATTCCAAGGCCCTTGAACCCGATAGGAGACACCGCGCCAAGTGACTGTTGAGATCCAAATGGATGATAGCATCGCTAGTCCATAAACCCACTGTGTTAGCGGAATCCCAATCAACATTTTGATGATTGTAGCAGCTGATAATTTTGCGATCGCCTGGTCATTAGAGCGAACCACTCGCTGTATCTCTAATTCCAACACGAGCATTATCAAGAGTAATCCGACAGTATAAACACTATAGCAGCCTAACAAGAGAGCCGCAGCTTCCCATTTTCCCTGTAAGAAGGACTCTAAAACTAAGATGATCAGTGCAGTAGGAAACAAAATGCTAGAAACAGCTTCACTGACTAAAGCTAACCAACGCGGGTGATACAGTCGAGAATAAAGTATCAGGCGCTTAAGATAGTCGATTAAGTTGGATAAATCAGTCTCTTCACGATTGACAATTAGCAGCGAGGGTACAAACTTTACTTGGAACCCATGTTTTTTGAGGATGTCGTGCATCATAAAATCCTCGCCTAAAGCTTGTCCCCACTTATCTAGCAGTTCTGTTTGGCGAAGTACTTCTGTTTTCACAGCCAAACTCCCACCCCAAGGAATCTGGAAGATAAACATTTGCACAACTGTGGATACATTGCCGATGTACCGCACTAAAGATCCCCAATACCTACCTGTAGGTACGTACCACCGATTACCTGTTGTCGCCCCTATTTTGGCATCACCTAAAGGACTGACTAATTCTCGCAGCCAATTCACATGGACTATGGTATCAGCATCTATTAAGGCAACCACCTTGTAGGAATCATCCAACTCACGGACAGCTTGGACTAAGGAACTACATTTGAGACTACAATTGTTGCGTACTATTCTCAAAGGGCTAATTTGAACGTTGGTCGCTTCTTGCTCTGTGATGCTTTCACTGGCAATTTTCCAAGCGGGGTCTTCGTGACTATCAACGATCAATTTTAAATCATAATGTGGATAGTTTTGGTTCAGGAGCGATCGCAAACATCTAGGCAAAAACGGATCGGCTCCGCGTAAGCAAAGAATCACTGCTGTTTTAGGTAACTGATCATCTGGTAATAAGTTTTTTTTAGATGAGCGCAGATACCATATAAACACAAGCGTTAAACACACCTGAATAACCAGCCAACCCATCAAAGACTTAGACAGAAATATTGCCAAATCTTCCATTAAATTTTTAGTCTCCGGTAGGATTAGGGGTTGGGGATTAGGGGTTGGGGATTGGGGATTGGGAATTGGGATTGGGAATTGAAAATCAAAAGTATCTCCTAAAGAAGGAGTCCCCAGTACCCAGTACCCAGTCCCCACTCGCCTTTATGAATCCAGCGAATATTTCATGATAATGTTGACTGTTGTATTTTTATTTACGACAAAACTGGCATCACGAAACTTTGGTGTACCTGTTTGTATAGACACAGTTGGATTTTTGGAAATTCCAAAACCTTCTGTGGGAATACCAAAAAAGTCTTTATTGAGTTTGCGATCGCCATTTTGATCATCAACAACGGCGACAGCATAAGTTCCAGGCTTCAAACCTGAGAAATCTTTTTTAACAGAATTGCCAGTAATCTTAGCGCAGCCACTTTGAGATCCCTTAGAATTACTCATTGGAAATCCTTGTTCAGTTGCATAAACTCGGAAGCAAATCTCACCTTTTTTGTGTTGTATGCCATTCACTACAACACTTAATGTTGTAGTTGGTTCTGCATTCACTGTTTTAGCAAAGCTGATGCTCATTAAAGTAGCAAGTAAAACATGAGATAAATGAGATAGTTTCAGCATAATTTTGTAGTGAAAAATAGGTGATTTTGTGGCTGAATAAAAGCTGTACTTACCAGCTTTTATTTTTAAGCTGGTTTGTGAAATGAATGACTTGATCTTTTTTGATTGATGCTGTTTGCCAACTTTTCCAAAGTACTTGTAGCACTCTTAGTAAATCTTTCAGCAAAAGATATTCTGCCCCTTTTAACTGCTGATGTAGGCTTCTATAACAACAAAGCTGCTCATTAAAACTTAGGGGACTACGCCATATAGAGAGTAGATACTCCCAGATTATTCTCCAATGTGGCAATAAAATTTGTCCTTTCTTTGCTGAATCAAACCACACTGCATAAGCATAGAAATCAGGTAGCATACTCAATGAGGTTTTTTTAGTGTTGTTAGCAAACAACAAATAATTAGGGAAATACATACTCATTGATTGTTGCGGATGGCTTCTGGCAAAAAATAGGTATTCAGGGATTTCATAAAACCTGCCAAGAATACCAAGTCTTAACAAAAGAATTCCATCTGCATTACCGTAACCACCCATAGGCGGTATCATTTTCAGGGCACTAGTGCGAATTACTCCGTAACATTGATAACATAAATGCTTGGTTAGCAATTCATGAAAACGCTCGTGTGGTTTTAGGGCATCTGCCTTGAGTTTGATATCGTAGTTTTGGAGGAAATTTCCCTGTTCATCAATGAAATATGTTTGGGAATGACACAAGATTATGCTAGGGTCTTGGTCAAGGATCTCAACACACTTCTTGATAAAATCTGGAGCATGTAGATCATCATAAGCTGCCCATTTAAAGTACTCACCCGAAGACAATTTAAAGACGTGATTGAAGTTACGAGCGCAACCGATATTCTTGTCATTGCGGTAGTAACAGATACGTTGGTCTTTGTCGGCATAAGCTCTACAGATTTCCTCAGTTTTATCTGTAGATGCATTATCTGAAATAATTAGCTCAAAATCTTCAAAAGTCTGAGCCAAGAGTGAATCTATGGCTTCTTTGATAAATTTTTCGCCATTGTATACAGGTAATCCGATGCTCAATCGTGGCTGATTGCTACTCATAACAAGTATTCGGAAAATCTGTGGATTATTTTATGCTCAATTGCAGATAATTGTTAGGCAGATGCAACGTAGGCATTGAGAATTCAGAAGCCAGAAGTCAGAATCCAGAATAATTTGATACTTTAAGCTGAATCAAATCAATCAACCGTGCTATTGCCTATTGATTTTATAATCATCCTGAATTATGACTCCTGAATTATTAAAATTTGTTGACTATTTAATCAAGCTTTGAATATCTGTTTTTTGCAGCCATTCATGTGTTCGCTGCATTCCTTCTTCTAGGTCAATTGTTGGTTTATAATTTAACAGGCTTTGTGCTTTGACAATAGAACAAGCATAAGGACGAGTCATAAAATCTATAGACTCTGGTAGGATATCAACTTTTTTTCGAAAAAGTTTTTGTCCTTGAACGCGTAGCTTTAGAAACAACTTGATTTCATCTTTCGGTAATGAAAGGGGTGCTGATAAACCTTCCATTGCTGCTAAACGCATAAAATACTCTTTCCACGAAGTTTCTTGTCCGTCGGTGATATTAAATATTTCACCGTAGGTTTCTTTTTCTATCGCTAGAAAGATGCCATCAATCAGATTATCTATGTATACATGATTAATCACTCCTTTGCCATCGTTAGCACAGGCAAATAATTTTTGACGCATCATCAGAACCGGTCTGACTATCCAGGGAATACTTCCTGGGCCGTAAACATCTCCGGCTCGAATAACGATGATGCCAAAATCTGGAGGATTATTAAGTTCTAAAACTGCTGTTTCGGCTTCTATTTTAGTTTCACAGTAAGGATTATTTTCGCCAGAAAGTGGCCCGGATTCTGTAACACCATTAGGATAGTTGAAACCGTAAACCATTACACTGGAAAGATGCACAAATGTTTTGACACCAGCCTGTTTAGCGGCTTTAGCAATGTTGACAGTACCACCAACATTAACATCACGGAAATTCTTAATTGCGCCAGCTTCTTCGGCAAGTTGATCTGTATGTAAAACGATATCTACCCCCTGACAAGCCTTTTGAGCAATAGTAGAATCTGTGATACTACCAATAATTATCTCAACACCTAAATTCTGTAATTGTTTGTTTTGTTCTGTAGAACTTGTAATTCCACGAACCTTCATTCCTTGTGCGATGGCTAACTCGGCTGTACGCAAACCGACAAATTCATCAATCCCGGTAATTAGCAGGGTTTTGTCTTTGAGGTTCATAAAATCGAAATTATTGTTAAATGGGTGAATTTGAGTTGCTAGATAAAAAACTGAAAATTTATACCAAATTTAAATTCAACTAAAGACTTTTAATCTAAAATAAAAAGTTGGTATAAAGAAGAATTTTTCTGTGGAGAGCCTGAACCAACGCTTAGTTATTAGTCTATATCATGGCAAAAGAATTTGATTATTTTGATGCAACGAATAGCTAGAAAATATCTCCTGGATCTGCGGAGCGGAGTTTGTTGATAGCAAGCGCTCCTGATGTTATACACATTAAAACTGTTGAAGTTAAGACAATCACTGCATTATTAGTTGTCATAACTATTGGTAGTTTAGTTGCTTCTGCGGCAAAACTATATAACAATACAGAAGTAATAAATCCTGGAATATAACCTAAGATTGCCAAAATTAAAGCTTGCTGAAATACCACATTCAATAAATAGCTATTGGCATAACCTATGGCTTTTAAAGTTGCGTAAGCAACAAACTGAGTCGCAATATTGCTGTAAAGAATTTGATAAACAATAACCACACCAACAACCGCAGCCATTGTCAACATTAAGTTAAGAATAAAACCAATGGGTGTTCTAACAGCCCAATAGTTTTTTTCAAAATCAATGAAGCCTTGACGGGTAAAAACTTGGACATCACTAGGCAAATTTGCCTGTAAATTTTTCAGTACTTTTTCGGCATTAGCACCAGGTTTGAGTGAAATCAAACCAATATCTATCATATCCGCCGGACGAGTATTGGGATTTATCCTCAAAAAAGTGGAGTCACTAACAAGTAAATTTCCGTCTACTCCAAATGAAGGGCCTAATGTGAATAAACCACCTATTCTCACTCTATAGCCAATCAATGAACTGTAGGGAAATATTTCAATTGTCTGTGCAGTTTCTCCCCCATTAAATTTTTCTGCTATTGGGCCAAACTCTGGGCGAGAACCCCGGTCAAAAAGCACGACATCGGGAATTTTGAGTTTATCTAAATTTTTCTCCACTTCTGGGAGATTCATCACAGGTCTACCTGGATCGAAACCAATAACATATATTGAATATTTTTCACTAGTTGCAGGATTTTTCAGTTTGGCAAATTGCAAATACATAGGGCTAACTGACTCTACGCCATCAAACCCCAGGGATTGGTACAAACGAGTGCGTGAAAAACTTTGATTTGAGGTCAAAGATTTATATTGCGAACTCACTAAAAATAAATCTCCTTTGAGATTCTGATGCACAGCAGTTGCACTGGAATAAAGAGCATCTTGAAAACCAAGTTGCACAAACATTAACAGTACAATAAAACCAATCCCGGCTACAGCTACTAGTAAACGAACTTTTTGCTGCGCTAGCTGTAGCCATCCTAAAGGAATTTTGAAATTCATGGATTTATTTGTCATTTATCATTGGTCATACCCTGCGGGAAGGCGGAGCGCCTATGTCATTAGTCATTTGTCATTTGTGAATGACCTATGCTTTATGACTAAATATGAATGGCGACATCCACTTGTAAGTTAGTTAAACGAGCCACCTTTTCACTATCTGCGAGATTATCGATGGAGATTTTCACTTCAACTATTCTGCGATCTGTATCTGAACCAGGGTTTATGCTGAAGATGTTTTGCTTGTCAACTTGCCAACCAATTTCTTTTACAGTTCCTTTTATTGTTCCAGTAAATGCAGTGCTGGTAATTGTGGCTTTTTGTCCTACACGCACTTTTTGAACATCGGTTTGATACACCTCTGCAATCACATACATTTGAGATGTTTTACCTATCTCAGCAAATCCTCTACTGCTGCTGATGACTTCTCCGGTTTTGGCGTGAATTTTTAAAATTTTGCCATTTATGGGAGATTTAATGTAACTTAAATCCAAGTCGGCTTTTGCTTGTTGAACAGAAGTTGTGGCACTGTTGACTTCGGTTTGCGCGACCTGAACATCTACACTACGCACTTCGCTAATACTGGTGAGTTGTGCTTGTGCTTGCTTGCGTTGTTCTTGGAATGTGTCTTGAGTGCGCTTGAGGGTGGCTTGAGCTTCTGATAACTGCTGTTGTGTGGTCTTGAGTTGCAAAGCTTTGGTATCTGCTACGGAAGCAGCGATCGCACCTTGTTTATATAATTGCTGATAGCGATTGTTCTCAGCTTGAGCATTATCCACCTCAGCCTGGATGCGGGCGATTGTCGCCTCTTGAGTAGCAACATCCCCTTTATATTGTGGCTCTAAACGGGCGATCGCTGCCTTTTGAGCATCGATATCTCCAGTTTTAGCTCCAGATTTAACCTGCGCTAATTTAGCTTTGGCAACTTGCAGTTGGTCTATAGCCTGTTGTAATGCGGTTTTAGAACGCCCATAATTTTCTAAATAAGCCAGTAATTGCCCTGCTTTAACCGCCTCTCCTTCTTTCACCAATAGTCTTTCGACTCTCACCCCATTATTAGAAGTGGGAGCAGTCAAAGTAGTAACTTCCCCTTCTGGTTCCAAGCGTCCCAAGGCGGTTACAGCAACTTTTGCAGGCGTGGCAGCTTTGGGAGGATTCGCTGCTGGTGTCACAACTTTAGGTTTAGACCAAAATGGTACCAAACTATAAAAAGCTATTAATCCGGCTGCTAAAGTTAGAGAAGCTGCTAGAATTACTTGCGATCTACCTACGGGTTTTGTGAATAATCGGCTTTCTTTATTTACTGCCATCTTTTCATTCCAATTCTGCTTTCTTAGGGGATAGCCTGGTTATATTTAGTCCATTAGAATAGACTCATCCACAAATTACTTAGAGGGCTTTTCCTCCAAGGTTTCTACCTTAATCAAGTGGATGTATCTAAAGTGGTTTTATATGAATTGTTGTACGCTTTTGCCGCCCAAAATTACTATTGTGGCGTGAAAATTAATGGTGATGTTACTTCAAAGCTTCCTAAGTTATATCCTAATTTGACATCTAATCCAGTAGCTTAAAATACAATAGCGCTAACCAGAAAACCTAACTCTCAAGAACATGGAAGCGCCAATAAAAATGAAATCAAAACTTGGATAAACTTGTTATTAACTATGGCGTAGGAATTGATTTTTGTCAACCGTTTGACTTTGCATAAGTCCTGATTCTCTCACTAAAAATTTGTTCACAGTAAGATTAAATTCTGAAAAAATGTATTCATCACTAATCTCTTATCTGCTAATTGAATACCAACAGATAGTTAGTGATTAAGTAGATTTGATATTACTAACAGATTCTTGTTAACAGGGTTGTGTAGTATAAGACATTATTATTGGTTTTACTCATAGTAATTAAAGGGTGCTTAGAAACCGCACCTACACAAGTCTTTACCCACCTCCGTAGATTTTAAATACCCAATTTTTATTAGGGGTGGTCTACCCTCCGGGAATGCAAAGGGTGGAATGTTTGTGTAGCCACGTACTCCTACGGTGAAGCAAGCAAGCTACATACAGTGTGGCGTAGGCATCCCATTCGCTCTGGCTTTCTAACCGCCTTTTTAACTAATGCAATCATGATTATGTTTATCAAGCAACATAGTAAAAATTAACATTTGCTTTATAAATAACCGCTTTACTTCTTAACTTGACTTATATTGAAAAATAACCAGAAACTTTGACTAAATTATGATGTTTCTCTGAGAAAACATACTTATGGTTATCCAATTTATCTATGTATTTCTTGAATTGTTACTTAGTAGACAACAGATTTGCATTGTTAACTTAATTCACAGAAAACTTCTATCTAACCCGTAGATAACAAAATCTCTAACACATCTATACAGTCACAAATTATACTTAAGTTCTGAATTTTATTTAAATTAACATCAGTAATTGTGGATGTTTCTTTATAAAATAACTTTAAAGAAATGATTTAGTTTCTGTAAAGTATGTTAGTGTTTTTATTAATTCAATGCTTTAAAGTGGTTAGACAAACTAGTTATTTAATTGAGATTTTGAAATTAAAAATAACTAAAGATAACTGCTTCTCCATCATCGTCTGCTCGTTTCATTACTTTTTCGACTTGCATAAATTCGGGTTAAAGGTGGTGTCTTTTGTGTAACGAACTTGTCAACTTTCCTAGTTCAAATAGCATAAAATACATTATCCCGAACGTTGAAATTGGCTATGACTTTAGAGATACAGAACGTTGTCATTAACAACAGCTATGTTGCTGTGGTTAGGCTAGATAATCAAAAGCTTTCGGGTGAAAAAACATTTCTGTTCTCTTAGCTACTCCTCAGTTTCCATCACTCCAGTAGGATACCATTACTCAAAATCTCTACCATTACAAATGGATTAAATTCACTGGTCAAGCAGCTATTACACTCCAAGACTATTTTACCAGTTTTAACAACGTTATTGACCTATTGCCACAATTTCAAGAGTCTAGCTCTAGCGTTGGATAACATTTTTTCGCGATGTCTACGACGGGCTACGCCTACGCAGTGTGCCAAAGTTGCCTGGAAACATAAGGCTTTACCCTGGCAGTATGTGTCGTGTGGTGTTGATTTGGAAACAAGCATTTAGCGGAGATAGGATAGCTAGCTGCTTATAAAACCAGAGTTTTTGATTATTAGTAGGCAACAGAAATTACTGTAGCTACACAATCCACAGTACTCACTATGCCCTATGTCTGCTTATTCAATTGATACTGCCTTAGCGGAGTTAGAAAGCCTTGTCAATAATTGTGAACAGGCTGTGATTAAGTCTATCGAGGGAAAAAAAATGAAATCAGATAAATCAGTGTCAATCAACAAAATTAACAGACAATTACAACACAATCCTATTGCCATTGTTGGGATGGCTTCTCTATTGCCTCAAGCTAGAAATTTGCGGGAATACTGGCAAAATATTGTAAACAAAATTGACTGTATTACTGATGTTCCTTCCACTCACTGGAGCGTCGAAGATTATTACGATCCGAATCCCAGAACTACTGAAGATAAAACCTATTGTAAAAGAGGCGGGTTTCTTCCAGAGGTAGATTTTAACCCGATGGAATTCGGCATACCACCCAGCATTTTGGAAGTCACGGATGTATCGCAACTATTAAGTTTAGTGGTTGCGAAAGAGGCGATGGAAGATGCAGGTTATGGCGAAAAACGTGAGTTTAACCGCGAAATGGTTGGGGTAATCTTAGGCGTGGCGATGGCCAAGCAATTAGGAATGCCACTTTCTGCCAGGTTGGAATATCCCATTTGGGAAAAAGCCCTCAAAAGCAGTGGTTTATCCGATGAAGATACCAAAAAAATCGTTGATAAAATTAAAAGCGCTTATGTGAAGTGGGATGAGAACGCTTTCCCTGGAATGTTAGCTAACGTAGTCGCGGGTAGAATTGCCAATCGCCTAAATTTTGGCGGGATGAATTGCGTAGTTGATGCCGCTTGCGCTAGTTCCTTTGGTGCTTTAAAAATGGCAATTAGTGAGCTAGTAGAGCATCGTTCTGATATGATGCTGACTGGTGGTGTTGATACCGATAACACCATCATGGCTTACATCTCGTTCAGCAAAACACCGGCGGTTTCTCCCAGTGAAAATGTCAAACCTTTCGATGCTAAATCTGATGGGATGATGCTGGGTGAAGGTATCGGGATGATTGTCCTGAAACGGTTAGAAGATGCTGAACGGGACAATGATAAAATATATGCCGTAATTAAAGGTATTGGTACTTCCAGCGATGGGCGTTACAAGAGCATTTATGCTCCGCGCAAAGAAGGTCAAGTTAAAGCCTTAGAACGCGCTTATGAAGATGCCGGCTTCTCTCCCGCTACTGTTGGTTTGATGGAAGCACATGGCACTGGTACAATGGCTGGAGATCCGACAGAGTTCGGTTCTTTAAAAGATTTCTTTGATGTACATGATGATAAAAAGCAGCATATCGCTTTGGGTAGTGTGAAATCGCAAATTGGACACACAAAAGCGGCTGCGGGTGCGGCGAGTTTGATTAAAACTGCTTTGGCTTTACATCACAAGGTATTACCGCCGACAATTAACATCACTGAGCCAAACCCCAAACTCAACATTAAAAATTCATCATTCTATCTCAATACCGAAACCAGACCTTGGATTCGTCCAGAAGGTGAAGCACCAAGACGCGCAGGTGTAAGTTCCTTTGGATTTGGCGGAACTAACTATCACGTCGTTTTGGAAGAGTATGAAGCCGACCAAAACGCCGCTTATCGCTTACACAGTGGTGCTAGTGAAGTGCTGTTGTTTGCTCCTACGGTAGAGCAATTGTTGAGCAAATCAGAAGAGATTTTAGGTAAGTTGCGATCGCCTGAAGCACCCACACATTACGCACAATTAGTCAATGAGTGCAAATCACAACAAATTCCCCTCTCTGCTGCCAGATTTGGATTTGTCGCTGAGAATCTGGAAGAAGCTTGCAAGTTATTGCAAACTAGCATTGAGTGGCTGAAACACAAAGGAACAGCAGCATCTTGGGAGCATCCCCAAGGGATTTATTACCGTTCCTCTGGTATGGAGTTGGGCGGAAAAGTTGTCTCTCTATTTTCTGGTCAAGGTTCGCAATACTTGGAGATGGGACGCGAACTGGTAATGAATTTTCCTTTGATGCGCCGTCTTCATGGTTATATGGATAGCCTGTTGCTCAAAGACAATTTGCAGCCGTTGTCAGAAATCGTTTTCCCTCATCCTGTGTTTGGAGAGGCTGAAAAGAATGTCCAAATTGCTGCCTTGCAACGCACAGAATACGCTCAACCAGCCATCGGGGTGTTGAGTGCAGGGATGTACAGCATACTGCAACAAGCTGGGTTCAAGTCAGATTTTGTTGCCGGTCATAGCTTTGGTGAACTAACCGCGCTATGGGCTGCGGGGGTTTTGAATACCGAAGATTACTTGTTCTTAGTGAAAGCTAGGGGTCAAGCAATGGCGGCACCCGAAGATCCGGATCATGATGCGGGAAGTATGCTGGCTGTCAAAGAAGACATCAGCAAAGTTGAAGCAGTAATCAGACATTTTCCGCAAGTTGCGATCGCTAATCAAAATTCTCCCACTCAATTTGTCTTGGCTGGGCCGACCGCAGAAATAGCGAAAGTCAGAGAGATTTTACACGAGAAAGGATATACAGCTGTATTGTTACCTGTTTCAGCAGCGTTCCATACACCGCTAATCGCCTTTGCTCAGAAATCCTTTGCGATCGCTACCAAGTCTGTCAAATTCCAAAGTCCCAAAATCCCTGTTTACAGCAACGTTACCAGTAAGCAGTATCCCAAAGAAGCCCAAGGTATTCAAAAAATCCTGGAAACGCACCTTTCAAA
Source organism: Nostoc sp. FACHB-133 (assembly GCF_014698055.1). Classification (NCBI taxonomy): domain Bacteria; kingdom Bacillati; phylum Cyanobacteriota; class Cyanophyceae; order Nostocales; family Nostocaceae; genus Nostoc; species Nostoc sp. FACHB-133. The sequence goes on along the minus strand of NZ_JACJSH010000009.1, from coordinate 40,054 downwards.
CTCAGTGCTGTTCAAGCAGGAAATTGAAAATATCTATGCGGCGGGTGGTACTTGCTTTGTGGAATTTGGGCCGAGAAGAATTCTCACTAACTTAGTCAAAGATATCCTTGGCGATCGCCCACATATCACCGTATCTTTGAACCCCAGCACTCAAAAGAATAGCGATCGCTCTTTGCGAGAAGCAGTTGTGCAGTTGCGGGTGATAGGTATGGCTTTGAATAACCTCGATCCTTACCAACTTCCCCAAACCATCCCGCCAATTGAGACGAAGAAGACATTAAATGTCCGTTTAAACGGCATAAACTACAGATCCGAAAAAACGAAAAATGCCTTCGCTCTAGCTTTGCAGGATGGGCATAAAGTCACATTACCCGCTCCTGAATATTCTGATGCGGTTCCTTTATTTAGCAGCCCAGGTGTAACTCCAACTCTCGCTGCGATCGAGACTAACGGACATAAAAAATCCACCGCAACAATGAACGGTGTGAGTTCTAATATCATCACCCAAACAGAGCAACAAATGAATCCTGTGACCCTTTCACAACCAGCCCAGGAATCTAAGATGCAACCAACACCAGAAAAACTTACAAATTACGAACAACTTTTAGCAAGTTTAGAATACCTCCTGACACAGTTCCAGGAAAATCAAGCCGAGAATTTACAAGTTCACGGTACTTATCTCAATCATCAAATGGAATACGCTAAAGCGTTTTTCCAACTGATGCAGCAGCAGAATTCCTTGTTGAGTGAAAGTAAATCAACAGCCGAAACTGCCAAAATGAAGCTAGTTGTCATGGAAAGCCTAGAGCGTAGCATGATGCAGTTTCATTCCCAACAAGGTGAAACTCTACGCATCCATGAGCAATATCTTCAAGAGCAGCTGGAATATACTAAGAGCTTTTTCCAACTCATACAGCAAGAGTATTCTCAAATCATCTCAGGTGAGGGAGCAACTCAACTAACAGAGAAACTCAGCAATTTCACTCCGTTCACTATAGAAACAACTGTTAGTGATGCACCCGTACCCGCTACTACCAAGATAGTAGAAAGCCAACCTTTGCCTGTAACTGAGCCTGTAGCTAAAAATGGCTCAAATGTTACCCAAGCTCCTCTGGCACCCGCTCCCCAACTGGTAGAGTCTGTAATTGAAACTCCTGTATCCCCAGAGAAGCAATCAATTGCGTCTCTACTTCCCACACCGCATTTCGCAACTGTCGAGACAGTAGAGCCACCTGCCCCAGTAGTAGAACCCCAAGCCGAGGTTGTAGTCAAAATTAGCTCACCTCCAGCCAACGAAGTTGTTGCATTCACCCCAGAACCAGCACCCACAACTGCTGCACCTGTATCTGGCGCAACCATCGATATTGTTGACTTGGATAAAAACCTCTTAGCCATCACCAGCGATAAGACCGGCTACCCAGTCGAAATGCTGGAAATGGAGATGGACATGGAGGCTGATTTAGGGATTGACTCTATCAAACGGGTGGAAATTCTGGGGGCGCTACAAGAGATGTACCCCAACCTACCCAAGCCCAATTTAGAAGAACTGTCAGAAAAACGCACCATCGGTCAAGTTGTAGAGTATCTGCAATCTCACGCTTCTAAAAGTGTTTCGGTAGAAATTGCAGTTCACGAAATACAACAAGTAACTGAGATTCCAGTAGAAGCTGCACCAGTAGTTGAGGTAGTGATTGCACCGGAACCAAGCGTAGTTGTCGCATTTACTCCAGAACAAGAAGCCGCTCCCACTCCCGCTACAAGTGATGAATTTGCAAACTTAGGTGAAACCCTGTTAGCCATCACCAGCGATAAAACTGGCTACCCAGTTGAGATGCTGGAACTGGAAATGGACATGGAAGCCGATTTAGGGATTGACTCGATTAAACGGGTAGAAATCTTAGGGGCGATGCAAGAAATGTACCCCAACTTACCCAAACCGAATATTGAAGAACTAGGCGATCTCCGCACCATCGGTCAAATAGTCGATTACCTACAGCAGTTGGCTGGAGGTGAAAAAAAAAAGTCTGAGCCTGAGTTTGTCCAACAACAGCCACCGGAATTAGAGCATAATATCCAGCGCCATCTCGTCAAACTCAGAAGCCTAGCACAACCTGATTACTTGGATTTCACGTTACCAGAGGGACACATCGGTTTAATCACCGATGATGGTTCCCTCACCACTTACAAATTAACTGAATCCCTAATCGAGAAAGGCTGGAAAGTAGTAGTTATCAGCTTCCCCCAATCGCTCATCGCCCAACAAGCGCCCTTACCCACAGGAGTAACCCGCGTCACCTTAGCAAACCTGAGTGAAGAACATCTTCAACAACAATTGCAAGCGATCGCATCTCACTGCGGAACGATTGGGGCCTTCATCCATCTCCATCCAATGTTTGTAGGAAATCACACCGGGAGTATTTCTTATAACGAATCAGAAAAGGCAATCGTCAAGCACGTATTTTTGATGGCGAAACACCTCAAACCCTCTCTAAACGAAGCCGCAAAGCATGGACGTAGTTGTTTCTGCACAGTTGCTCACCTTGATGGAGCCTTCGGCTTAGAGTACAAAGTTAACTTCGGTGCGATCGGCGCTGGTTTATTTGGATTAACCAAAACTCTGAGATGGGAATGGCCAAAAGTATTTACTCGTGCGATCGACCTAAGCCCCAGACTTGATGCTAAACAGTCAGTACAAAACATCATCGCCGAACTTCACGATCCCAACCTTTATATCAGTGAAGTTGGCTATGGTTCACAAGGACGAGTGACTATTATCGCCGATTAAAAAGTTGATTAACGTCGTGTGCAACTTTTCTCTCAAACCTAACCCCCAACCCCTTCCCTACAAGGGAAGGGGAGTAAGAATCAAAGCCTCGGCGTACACACAAGTCGAATTACCCCCCTTAATCCCCCTTTATAAAGGGGGGAAATAAGAAATCCAGTTCCCTCCCCTTTACAAGGGGAGGGTTAGGGTGGGGTAAAACCCTGGTTAATCAGCTAATTCAGACTTGCGTGTACACCGTAGCCCTGTAGGGGAGAGGAATGGAAGCGGGGTTTCAAGAATCAGTTGTACATCAAAACCAAATTTAAGCAGGTATTCACGAGGATTTATGACACAAACAGCCCAGCTTAGTCCATCATCTGTCTTTGTCGTGAGCGGCGGTGCAAAAGGGATTACGGCTGAGTGTACTATCAGATTAGCCCAACAGCAACCCTGCAAATTCATCCTCCTCGGTCGCTCCGAACTATTAGAAACCGAGCCAGATTATGCTCAAAACTCTGATGACTCTGCATTGAAAAAATGCATCATGGAAAACCTTCTTTCTCAAGGAGAGAAGCCCACACCCATGAATGTACAAAAAATATATAACAAAATTACCTCCAGCCGTGAAATTAAAAAGACACTAGCAGCAATTGAAAAAACCGGAGCTAAAGCCGAATATATCAGCGTCGATGTTACAGATACGACAGCTTTACAAGAAAAACTTGCCACTGCTGTGCAACATCTCGGCCCAATTACCGGAATCATCCACGGCGCGGGAAACTTAGCTGATAAGTTAATTGAAAAGAAAACAGAAGAGGATTTTGAAAAAGTTTACACCGCTAAAGTTCAAGGTTTAGAAAACCTGCTAACTTGCGTTAACCCTAATCAACTTCAGCATTTAGTTTTGTTTTCTTCAGTAACAGGCTTTTACGGAAATCCTGGACAATCTGATTATGCGATCGCAAATGAAATTCTGAACAAATCAGCCCATATATTTAAGCAAAGTTATCCCTCATGTCACGTAGTCGCTATCAACTGGGGCGCTTGGGACAGTGGAATGGTGACAGCAGAATTAAAGAAGATTTTTCAAGAGCGGAAAATTGATATAATTCCCATTGCAGTTGGGGCACAAATGCTGGTTAAGGAAATGGATAACGCCAATCATGCAACTGCACAAGTTGTTATTGGTAGCCCATTAGTTCCCCTGGCGGCGGAGTTAGATTCAGAACTACGAACCCATCGTATTCGTCGCCAAATGACATTGGAGGCTAATCCATTTTTACACGATCATACGATTGCTGGTTCTCCAGTTTTACCAGCAACTTGTGCAATGACCTGGATTATCAATGCTTGTGAACAGTTATATCCAGGTTACAGATTGTTTAATTACCAAGATTTTAAAGTTTTAAAGGGAATTACTTTCAATGAGACATTAGCGAAGGAACATTTTTTAGAGATAGAAGAAATTTCTAAAGTTAATCTTGAAAGAATCGAACTTAAAGCCAAAATTTCGAGTAAAAACCCACAAGGCAGAATCCATTTTCATTTTAGCGCTCAACTCAATCTCCAGCGAGAAATCCCATCTGCACCCACTTATGAATCTCTCAATCTCCAAGAAGATAATATCATCACCGCTACAGGAAAAGCATTTTACCAAAATGGTGGGGCTACATTATTTCACGGCCCTGGTTTTCAAGAGGTCAAAAGAGTTTTAAACATCAGTCTTGAAAAAATTACAACAGAGTGTCTTTGGCCAGAACTCACACCACAGCAACAAGGACAATTCCCAGTCCAATGGGTAAATCCTTATACAACAGACTTGAGTATGCACGCCTTATGGATTTGGACACAACACTTTCATGAAGAAGGTTGTTTACCTGGAAAAGTAGAAAAATTTGAACAATTTGAAGCGATACCACATAACGAAACATTTTACGTTTCTTGTGAAGTACTAGCTAAGACACCAAGTAGTGCGATCGCAAACTTTATCATACACGACCGCCAAGGTAAAATATACTCACGAATGCTCGGCGCTCATGCCATTATTTGGTCAATGAAAATGCTCAGAAGCTAATAATCCTCCTTTACCACTCAACATCTACATAGCAGTCCTAAAATCTCTGTAAAATTCTTTCTTTTCTTCGCGTCCTTCGCGCCTTCTCTGCGAGACGCTACGCGAACGCGGTTCGTTAAAAAGAGTATTTTTCACAACTAAAATAGGATTGCTATAACTTGCCACTTCAAAGTTTGGGGAACAGCGTAAATCCTGCCTTTTAATTATCTCTTGCTAAATACCCAAACTCGGAGCATATAAATCGTGGAAAAAATAGCCATCATCGCATTATCATGCCTATTCCCCGATGCAAAGAATCCTGAAGAATACTGGCAAAACATCGTTAATCAAAAAGATTCGACATCCTCTGCAACCGTCGAAGAAATCGGAGTAGATCCGACAATATTTCACAATCCAGTTAAAGGTACACCAGACAAAACTTATTCCCTCAAAGGCGGTTACATCCGCAACTTCCAGTTTAATCCCTCCGAATACAATCTACCATCAGAATTTGTTGACAGTTTAGATAACACCTTCAAATGGTCATTGTATGCAGCTAAACAAGCAATTGTACAGAGTGGTTATTGGGGTAATCAAACTGTTCTGGCAAAATGCGGCGTAATTTTAGGTAATTTGTCATTTCCAACAAAACTATCTAATCAATTATTCTCGCCAATTTACCAGCAAGCTATTAATCCTGCTGTCAGAGAACTTTTGCAATATGAAGACTTTGATTTAGCTATTCCAAGTGCAACCAAAGCATCTTTATACAATGCGATGATATCTGGTTTACCAGCATCTATCGTTGCTCAAGCTCTATCTCTATCCCAGATTAATTTATGTCTGGATGCTGCTTGTTCGTCATCATTTTATGCGATTAAACTAGCATCTCATTACTTATGGTCACACAAAGCTGATGTCATGTTAGCTGGAGCCATCAGTTGTGCTGATTCCTTATTCGTGCGGATGTTATTTTCCGGTGTTCAAGGGTATGCAGAAAACGGTATTAGCCGTCCCTTAGATAAGTCCTCTAGAGGGCTAATTCCCGCCGATGGTGTTGGGATGGTGATGCTAAAAAGATATTCTGATGCCGTCAGAGATGGCGATAATATTCTCGCTACTATCTGCGGTAATGGACTTTCAAATGATGGCAAGGGTAAGCATTTACTGAGTCCGAATCCTAAAGGACAAGTTTTAGCTTTTGAACGAGCCTATAATGAGGCTAAATTTAGTCCAAAAAGCATCGATTATCTAGAGTGTCACGCCACAGGTACATTACTAGGAGATACAACCGAATTCAACTCCATAGAAACATTCTTTGGTCAAAATCAAGCTGCACCTCTGGTAGGTTCTGCCAAAGCAAATACTGGTCACTTGCTAACTGCTGCTGGCATGGTTGGCTTAACTAAAGTGATTTTGAGTATGTCGCATGGTGTAATTCCAGCAACCATGAATGTTTCGGAACCTTTAACGTCAGAAAAAGGTACAATTTCCGCCGATAAAATTGTTAGAACAGCTACAGCATGGCCTAATAATAACGCACCAATTAAACGGGCAGCTATCAGTGCTTTTGGTTTTGGCGGCACTAATTCTCATCTGATTTTAGAACAAGGAACCACAACAGAATCAGTTGAATCAACTCCGCCTGTTCCACCTACCAAAATTGCCATTGTTGGCATGGATGCCTTTTTTGGTAACTGCAATGGTTTGGATGCTTTTGAACGCAGTATTTATGATGGAACACAGCATTTTACTACTCTACCGCCTCAAAGATGGCACGGTATAGAAAATCAAGAAAGTGTTCTGAGAGAGTACGGTTTAACAGACGGGAAAGCACCAGTAGGGGCATATATCAAGGATTTTGAAATCGATACTTTATCGTGCAAAATCCCACCAAATGAAATCGAGAAGTTAAACCCACAACAATTGTTGCTTCTGAAAGTTAGCGATCGCGCCGTAAAAGATGCGAAACTACAGGAAGGCGGCAATGTAGCGGTTATAGTCGCCGCAGAGACAGAATTCTCTGTGCATCAGCTACAGCAAAGATGGAATCTATCTTGGCAAGTTAAGGATGGCTTACTCAACCAAGGAATTTCTCTACCTGCTGAACAACTGGCGCAACTAGAAACCATTGTCAAAGATAGCATTCACCAACCAGTAGAAATCGGCGAATATGTGAGTCACATCGCCAACATCATGGCGAGTCGGATTTCTGCTTTATGGAATTTCACTGGTCCTGCATTCACCGTCAGCGCTGGCGAAAATTCTGCCCTCAAAGCCTTGGAAGTTGCCCAAATGCTACTCGCTACTGGAGAAGTTGATGCAGTCGTTGTTGGTGCAGTAGATTTAGCTGGTGGTGTAGAAAACGTCTTGTTCCGCAGCCAATTTGCCCCAATTAATACAGGTGTCAATACGTTGGGTTACGACCAACAAGCTAATGGTTGGACGGTTGGTGAGGGTGCGGGTGCTGTCGTCCTCAAGCACTACGAAGCCGCTAAGGAAGATAATGAACGCATCTATGCAGTAATTGATGCCATGAGTTTTGTACAAGGTAATTCTACTTTGAGTGATGCTTTGGTAAAACCTGATGCTTCAGCTATCAGCAATGTCTGCAAACAAGCTTTCCAGATGGCGGAGATTCAACCCACAGAGGTTAACTATGTGGAAGTCTTCGGTAGTGGCGTTCCCCAGGAGGATGAAGCCGAAATCACAGGTTTACTCCAAGCTTATCCGAAAGTGGGCAATGGTCTGCACTGTGCATTAGGTAGCGTCAAAGCCAATATCGGACACACCTATACAGCATCGGGAATTGCTAGCTTAATCAAAACCGCTCTCTGTCTTTATTACAGGTATATTCCCGCCACACCAAAATGGTCTGGTGTCAAAACACCGCAAGTATGGGAAGGTAGCCCCTTCTATGTGGCGATGGAATCAAGACCTTGGTTTGTCGATAAAGGCGGTACACGTAGAATAGCAGCAATTAATAGCATAGGTATAGATGGCAGTTACGCCCATTTAATCTTATCGGAAGAACCCAGCCAAGAGGAGCGCGACAACAGATATTTGCAACAAATGCCTTTTTATCTGTTTCCGATCGCAGTTAGCGATCGCTCCACTATACCCGATATCCTGAACCATCTCCAAAAATCCATCGAAGCCAGTTCCTCTTTATCAGCTACCGCCAGCGAAACATTCGTTACTTTTGAGCAGCAATCTAATCCAAAATATGTCTTATCAATCACTGGACGTAACACAAAAGATTTACTCAAAGAAATTGAATCTGCCCGCAAAGGTGTAAATAATGCCTTTGAAAATGGCACAGATTGGCAAACACCACTCGGAAGTTATTTCACAGCAAAACCATTGGGTAAAACTGGAGCAGTTGCTTACGTTTACCCCGCAGCAGTCAATTCTTATATTGGCATTGGTCGGACTGTCTTTCGTTTATTTCCTAAAGTTTTCGAGGATTTAAAAAGTAACAACCTCTACAATCGGGCAGCCGATGTTGAAAAGTTAGTTTATCCCAGAAGCTTACCTAAATTGACGACTAGGCAACTAGAAACTCTCGAAAAGCAGTTGTTAGATGATTCGCTAGCAATGTTTGAAAGTGAAATCGCCTTTGCTAGATACATGACAGCAATCTTCCGAGATGATTTTAAAGTCAAGCCGCAATCTGTATTTGGGTATAGCTTGGGTGAAACTAGTATGATGGTTGCCCAAGGGGTTTGGAGTGATTTTGAGGGCGGGAGTAACACCTTAAACTCATCACCTCTATTTGGCGATAAGTTATCTGGGCCAAAAAATGCGGTGCGTGAATATTGGGGATTAACCGATTCACCAAACAACAATTTTTGGAATACCTATGTTCTCATGGCTACTCCATCTCAAGTTAGAGAATGCCTGAAACATGAGAATCGCGTCTACTTAACTCAAATCAACACACCAGAAGAAGTATTAATTGCTGGTGAAGATGCAGCCTGTAAGCGAGTGATTGCGACTTTAGGTTGCAATGCGTTCCCCGCTCCCTTCGACCATGTGATACATTGTGAAGCGATGCGATCGCAGTACGAGGAAATCAAGAAAGTAAACACCTTACCATCGCAAAATCTTCCCGGTATCGTTTTTTACTCAGCCGCCGACTATCAACCGATTGTACTTGAAAGTGATGCGATCGCGCACAACATCGCCAAAGGATTGTGCCAAGAACTTGATTTTCCGCAATTAGTTAATCGCGTCTACGGTGATGGGGTCAAAATATTTTTAGAAGCGGGCGCTGGTAGTGTTTGTTCACGATGGATTGATAAAATTCTTGGCAACAAAGAACACATCACAGTTTCTCTCAATCGTAGGGGAATGGATGACCATGCTTCAATGGTCAAAGCATTAGCAAAACTACTCAGTCATCAGGTGAACGTCGATTTATCACCACTGTATAGCAAAGCCCAAGACACTGCTAATTCAAAAAAAGCAACATTGAGAACAGTTACCTTGGGTGGGAAAGCGATCGCAGCTACAATTTTGAGCGAAGAAAATCGTAAACTTGTTGAAAATTTCGCTGGGGATCTTAGGAGCGATCGCTTCAAAATACAGCATCCAGATATACCTAATGTCCAACAATCTGAAATCACAGATTCTCTTAACACTTCCAACCAAATAACCCAACAAGAAAATTATTCTCCTAACATCTTGCCTCAGCTAGAAGAAGTAAAACCGAAAAATATCATTGATAACGTTTTTGAACCGAGAGAACAATTACAATCTTCTGAGTCAAGCGCAATTAGACAGCCAATTCCTGTTTCTTTCCCACCTGTCAGAACTCAAAAAATTAGTAGCATCATCAGCATGTTCGATTTAAATAAGACCCAGTATCAAAAGCTCAATGCTAATAATTCAAAGATAACTAAAGCACACACTGCCTTCTTACAAGCTAGACAAGATTACAGTCAGCAAATGAGCGAAATCATTCAATTGCAACTAGCTTGTGCCCAAAACTTGCTTAACGAAGAAGCTTAATATCTCATACCAATTCTCTCTCAACTTGCACCGACTAATTCTTAACTTATCTCTTCCTTCGCGCCCTTTGCGTCCTTCTCTAACGAGACGCTGCGCGAACGCGGTTCGTTTAAAAATTATTACGTGCATCTCCCAGAGAATTGGTATTACTCTCTTACTCTGTGCCCTCTGCGCCTCTGCGGTTCGTTAACAGAGTCAACACCCTTCAACTTTATCATCCATTGTTTGTATAATCCGAGGGATAACTACCGTGACAACCGTAGATACGGTACTAAGTAAACACGATAATGGTCTTAACTTCTCCGCTTGGTCTCATAACAAAAACCAGGTTTGGAAAGGTTCTTTAGAAACTGTATCTTTTGAGAAACAAACCATCAAAGATAAATTGATGGTATTAAATAAACCCTGCTACATCGTGAAAGTTGCCGGAAAAATCGGTGTCACTAATGAGGGTTATTTATCCCCTGGTGATAATGGCACAACAGCACAAGTAGAACTGCTAACATTTGCAGCACCAATCCGCATTCAACAATTTGGAGATCCGAATTTTCTCTCCTCTTATGGAGTGAAATATGCCTACGTTACCGGCGCAATGGCTGGCGGAATTGCTTCCGAAGAAATGGTCATTGCACTCGGAAAAGAGCAAATTTTGAGTTCCTTTGGTGCAGGTGGTTTAACTCCAGAACGTTTGGAAGCAGCCATAAATCGCATTCAACAAGCCTTACCTCAAGGGCCCTACGCATTTAATCTAATCCACAGCCCCAACGAACCTGCGATTGAACGCCGAGCTGTAGATTTATATCTCAAATATCAAGTGAGAACAGTAGAAGCATCTGCATTTCTCGACTTGACCCCCAACATTGTTTATTACCGTGTTGCGGGATTGGGGTTGAATAGCGCCAATCAAATTGAAATCAAAAATAAAATCATTGCCAAAATTTCTCGCCGAGAAGTTGCTACTAAATTTCTGCAACCAGCACCAGCCAGAATACTCAAAGAACTTCTTGAACAAGGGTTAATTACTGAGTTACAAGCAACCCTTGCAGCCAAAGTTCCGATGGCTGATGATATTACCGTCGAGGCTGATTCTGGAGGTCATACAGATAACCGTCCCCTGGTTTGTGTGTTACCTTCTATTATTGCTTTGCGGGATGAAATTCAAGCACAATATCATTACCAAACACCTATCAGAATCGGCGTTGCAGGGGGAATTGGGACACCACAATCAGCATTAGCAGCTTTCATGATGGGTGCTGCTTATATAATGACTGGTTCCATTAATCAGTCATGTGTTGAATCTGGGGCTTGTGAACATACCAAAAAGTTATTAGCCCAAGCTGAAATGGCTGATATGATAATGGCCCCAGCAGCAGATATGTTTGAAATGGGAGTCAAATTGCAAGTTCTCAAACGGGGTACGATGTTCCCCATGCGAGCGCAGAAATTATTTGAACTCTACCGCGCTTATGATTCCATTGAAGAGATTCCTTTGGCAGAAAGGCAGAAATTAGAAAAACAAGTTTTTCGCAAAACTATTGCTGAAGTATGGGAAGGAACTGCGGCTTATTTATCCCAAAAGAATCCTGAAAAACTTGGGAAAGCAGTTAATAATCCTAAACTAAAAATGGCGTTGATTTTCCGTTGGTATTTAGGATTATCTTCTCGCTGGTCTAGTTCTGGTGAAAAAGGTAGAGAAGTCGATTATCAAATTTGGTGTGGCCCGGCAATGGGCGGTTTCAATGACTGGGTACGCGGTTCTTACCTATCTGAACCAAATAATCGTGGTGTAGTTGATGTTGCTAATCAAATTATGACTGGTGCAGCCTTTTTGTACCGTGTTCAAAATTTGAAAATTCAAGGGCTGCAAGCTTCCGATTATTACAGTCAATATCACCCTGTTCGTTCTACATCATTGTTGGAGATTTAAAAGTGAGTATAAAACAGTCTTTCACAGCAGACGATATTCAAATATTTTTGGTATCTAACTTAGCTAAGTTGCTAGGAGTAGCAACTGATGAAATAGATATCAAAGAACATTTAGAAAACTATGGGTTGGATTCAGCCCAAGCAATGATTCTAGTAAGTAACTTAGAAAAGTTGCTTGGATTTCAACCTTCTCCATTGCTGCTGTGGCATTACCCAAATATTGAGGCTCTTTCACAGCGTTTAGCTGAAGAAGTGCAAGAAGGTTCACCAATTCAAGATACAAAGGTGACAGCCTCTAATGCCAATGCTGCACCCTCTGTTCTAGATTTAGGTGCTGAAGCTGTTCTTGACCCCACCATCCATCCCGGCGCTGCATCCAATGTAGCTATAGGTGAACCCAAGAACATCTTTTTAACTGGAGGAACAGGCTTTTTAGGAGCTTTTATCATCCGGGAATTGCTACAAGAAACTAATGCGGATATCTATTGCTTAGTGCGTGCTGCTAATGCCGAAGAAGGCAAAAGCAAACTCCAAAAGAATCTGGAACAGTATGCAATTTGGCAGGAAGAATTTACCTCCAGAATTATTCCGATTGTCGGCGATTTATCTCAGCCTTTGTTAGGTATTGGTTCGGAACAGTTTCAAGTCTTAGCTGCAAATATTGATACTATATATCATAGTGCCGCTTTGTTGAATTATGTTTTCCCATACTCCGCACTAAAAGCAGCCAATGTTTTAGGCACTCAAGAAGTTTTGAGATTAGCTTGTCAAGTTAAAGTCAAACCTGTACATTACGTTTCTAGCGTTGCTGTTTTTGAATCCACTGCTTATGCTGGCAAGGTTGTCAAAGAGCAGGATGAATTCAATCATTGGGAAGGTATTTATCTTGGTTACTCACAAACTAAATGGGTAGCTGAAAAGTTAGTCAAAATTGCTCGTGACCGTGGACTGCCTGTAACTATCCATAGACCCCCACTGATTTCTGGTGATAGTAAAACAGGCATTTGTAACACACATGACTTTATCAACTTGATGACCAAGGGCTGTCTACAAATGGGATATTTCCCTGATGTAGATTATATGTTGGATATGTCACCTGTAGACTATGTAAGTAAAGCCATTGTTTATCTATCACGCCAAAAAGAATCCATAGGTAAAGCTTTCAATTTACAACATCCCCAACCTGCTGCTTTAAAAATGCTAGTTGAGTGGATACGCTCTTTTGGTTATTCAGTTGAGATGATTCCTTACGAAAAATGGCAATCTGAGTTAATCAATAATGTGACTTCTGCGGATAATCCTTTGTACACTCTGCGGCCATTTTTGCTAGAACGTTGGTCTGATGAACAACTGACTATTCCTGATTTGTACTTACAAGCTAGAAGACCCCACATTAGCTGCCAAGATACTCTTCACGCATTGGCAGGTAGTTCTATTGCTTGTCCTCCAATTGATTCTCAATTGTTTATGACTTATACAGCTTACTTGATTCAAAGTGGTTTCTTGAATCTCGCTTAGGAGTTCATAACTTGCGTAGGATGTGTTAGGAACATAACGCACTATCCCGAATACTTTCGGTGCGTTACGTAAGCCGTAACACACCCTACAACTACAACAAAATAAGTTTATTTAGTCGATGTTTTTTAAAACTCAGTACTGCTGAATAGTTAATATTTCAGATGCTCGCAACAACTTATATACCAACAGTGGCAATATAATTGCCCTGTTTTTTTATGCTCAATAATGTAAATTTTTAGGATTCACCCCTTGACAGAAGCAATTGAAGATAGAATGGTTAGTGTCGGGCATAAAAGTTTGATTTTGCCTGCTGGCTTTTGTAAGTAATCAAAAGCCAGTGCTAGTAGTTTGAAATAATCAAACTTCTTTAATGCTCAACTTATTTGATGTATAAGTCCTAAATTTACGTTTGGATTGTTACATCTATCCAAGGCATCACACAAGCATTTGAAATGGTAATAACTCAAGACAGTTATTGTCGGTTCAAATATTACGCGTACTTAATTGTAGAACGAGAACCACTGTAAATGCAAGGCAGCTTCATCAAGTTGAATTCACCAATATTTTTACATGAACAAAACACATCAAATTCAGAGCAAAAAAACTGCTCTTATTACTGGGGCAGCCGGTGGAATTGGCTACGAATTAGCCTGTATTTTTGCCACTCATGATTACAATCTAGTCTTAGTAGACAGAAATGGGCCAAAGCTAGTAGAAATTGCAGCTAAATTCCAAAAAGAATTCGGAAATCTTGTCAAAACTATTGTTAAGGATTTATCTATATCAACTGCTCCTGAAGAAATTTTCACGGAGTTGCAACTTGCCAATATTAATGTTGATGTGCTGGTAAATAATGCCGGATTTGGTATCTATGGATTATTTCACGAAACAGACCTAGCGACTGAACTGGAAATGCTACAGGTAAATTTGGTGTGCCTCACCCATTTAACCAAGCTATTTGTAAAGCACATGGTAAAGCAAGGTGAAGGTAAAATATTAAATGTTTCCTCGGCTGCTGCTTTTCAACCTGGGCCTTTGATGGCGGTTTATTTTGCTACTAAAGCTTATATTTTATCTTTTTCTGAAGCGATCGCTAATGAATTAGAAGGTACAGGTGTCACTGTGACAGTTCTTTGCCCAGGTTCAACAGAATCTGGCTTTCATGAAAGAACCGGGATGGCTGACTCGAAGTTGCTCAAGGGTAAGAGGATGATGGATGCACAAACTGTAGCCGAAATTGGTTTTCGCGGCTTAATGAAGGGCAAAACCATTGTTATTCCTGGTTTTATGAATAAATTACTTGCAAAAAGCGTCAGATTTGTACCTAGAAAGTTAGTGACAAAAATTGTGAGAAATATGCAGGAGGATAAGTAAGCTGGTTGTCATTGGTCATTGGTCATTTGTCATTTGTCATTTTTCTGCAATATCTCTCTTTTTTCACCCATGAGATGAGCTTAATCAAGATCAATACTGCCAGCATTTTAAGTTCCAGCCATAATTTGCTATGGCAACGGCAGCAACATAATCGTTAGTAGGTACTAGTTCAAAAAGACTCCAGTCTTCAGTTATCTGTAACTTGGCTGGTTCTGTAGCAGTCAGCGACACTTCAACTTGCTCTAACTGGGATAGTCCGTCTCCGGTTGCTTTTAAATAAGCTTCCTTACAAGTCCAGTAACGGAAAAATACTTCTTGCTGTTGATTGAGAGATAGCGATCGCAACATTTCATATTCTCTCGGTAAAAAGAACCGTTTGGCGAGAGCTTCAATATCAGACATCGGGCGAATATATTCTAGGTCTACACCAATTGGGCGAATACAATTCACCGCACACAAACCCAACCCTTGGGAATGAGACAAGTTAAATGCTAGTCCACTATTGGCAAATGTATCTGCTAATACTGGTTTGCCACGCTGTTGATAATTAAACTGCACTTGTAGCGCCTGGATACCCAAATAGCGACCTAATATAGCTCGCAAGATGCCACGACCAGCAATGAAACGCTGTCGATGTTCCTGAAAATAGAACCGTTCAGCACGAGCCATTTCGTCACTGGAAAGAGTTGCTGCTAAATTTTGTAGTTCTAGTTCTGGTTGGTCAAGTTCTATACGCCAGACATGAATCTCATCTGGTAACAAAGTTAAATCTGTCGGTGCAGGTAGCCAAAAATGATGAGTAGCGGTCATTGAATCTGATTTGATTTGTTTTGTAACCTTTACCGAAGTTTAGCTTTGCTAGTCTCTATTTTATCCTGAAGATATATTTTAAGTTTTCCACAAGCAGTAGTGCGATCGCTAGTCTTAATGGTTGAATAATTAATTGAAAATATTAAGTAACGTATAAAAATTGATTAAATTTAACTTAGATTATGGAAAAAATCTTACTTTTTGTGGAAAAATCTGTGGAAAACTTGATATTTTCCTGATAAAACTTAATTAAGTATAATTACTTTGTGGAAAATTACCCATGTTTTTCCACAAGTTTTCCACAGGTAGTTAACTTACCTAAACTTACCTAATATGATAAATGGGATGCCTAAAAAGAGAGAGGTTAAAGTCTATTGCATCTATAAGATGCGTAGCGGCTTCCCGCAGGGTACGAGAACCGCTATATAAACCCTATTGGATTTTAGCTAACTGACGATCGCATCTGATGCCCCATTCATAGATCCATTTACAGAAGAAAGCTGAACAGAATTGGTGACTTGGGAATTGTCTACTACGCTTCGCTTCTTCTTGGTATTACCTCGTCGCACACCACCTGCCATCTCATATTCTTGGCTGGTTTTACCGTAACGGCTGCCAACTCCTAGTAACATTTTTTCTAACATTGCTATTACAGCCTGTTCTGCGTTATTCACGTCATCTGTGAGTTTGTCAATGGTAGATAACGCAGTGTTGTAGGCAGCAAGCTTAGATCGTAGATCGTTAATTGTCATGGTGTAGGCTTGTATATTCACTCCTTCGCCAAAGTCAAGTTTTACACTAATAGATTGTAAACTTTCAATCCGGCGATCGGCTCGTTCTAAAATGCTGGAATTTCTTTTACGACGTGCCATAATGCATCTCTGCTACTAGGTTGATAGTACTGTTTTATACAAATATATATTTGGTTGTCATGGGAAAATACTACAAATAAGTTGCGATCGCATTTCAAAAGATTTAGTTAATTTTATTTAGACTAAGTTTAGTTTTAGGTAATAAATAGATTCATAAGTTCATTACAACAATTGCTGCAATGGTTTAAGCGTTTCTTATACATGGAAGAGTATTTGCTGCAAAGTATTAAACGTTTGCTGCAACGGCTTATACATTTGCAAGAAAGACTTAAGCGTTTCTTATACATGAAAGAGTGTTTGTTGCAAAGTATTAAGCATTTTGCTGCAACGGCTTATACATTTGCAAGAAAGACTTAAGCGTTTCTTATAAATCAAGCAACATTAGTTGCAAACGTTTAAATTTTTATAGTCTGAAGCGTAAGAGCGATCGCCTATAAACAATAAGGATGTTACCATATCCTTCACCAGCTGAATCTCACTTATGAAATTAGT
Organism: Nostoc sp. FACHB-133; assembly: GCF_014698055.1. Classification (NCBI taxonomy): domain Bacteria; kingdom Bacillati; phylum Cyanobacteriota; class Cyanophyceae; order Nostocales; family Nostocaceae; genus Nostoc; species Nostoc sp. FACHB-133. The sequence continues at coordinate 23,232 of NZ_JACJSH010000009.1, read as the reverse complement.
TTGCTCCCAAAGCGATCTCAGTACAAATCTCTCACTCGTTAGTCGTGCAGTACCTTCACGACCGACTCATCCAGTACTTGCCAATGTGCTGTTGCAAGCGGATGCTGAAACTAACCAAGTAAGCTTAACAGCCTTCGATCTCAGCTTAGGAATCCGCACCAGCTTTAATGCAGAGGTATGGCAAGGAGGTGCGATCGCACTTCCTGCTAAGTTACTTGTAGATATCACCTCCCGTCTTCCAGAAGGCGAAATCACTTTAGACGATGAATCAACCCTCACAGGTGCAACATCTGGTGGAGAAGGTTTAATAGTTACACTCACACCCAAAAGTGGACATTATCAAGTCCGAGCAATGGGGCCGGAAGAATTTCCTGAACTACCTGTAATTGAAAATACAGAAGTAATTTATCTCACCACCGCCGCATTAGTTGAGGGATTACGGGGTTCATTATTTGCTACCAGTGGTGATGAAACTAAACAAGTACTCACGGGAGTGCATTTAACAGTTAAACAAGATACCCTAGAATTTGCAGCTACTGACGGACATCGCCTAGCAGTGGTAGAAACTAGCAACGAGCGTCCTTTAGGCGGAACGAGTCAACTAGAGGTGACAGTACCAGCAAGAGCATTACGCGAACTCCAAAGGATGCTAGCTCATAGCGCCTCATCAGATGAACCTGTAGCTTTATATTTCGATCAAGGTCAAGTTGTGTTTGCATGGCAAAATCAACGCTTGACTAGTCGCACATTAGAAGGGCAATATCCTGCTTATCGACAATTGATTCCGCGTCAATTTGAACGACAAGTGACAATTGAACGGCGACAATTTGTCAGCACTTTGGAACGAATTGCTGTGCTAGCAGATCAGAAAAATAATATTGTCAAACTTAGTATTGATAGCAAAGCTCAAGAAATTACCTTATCTTGTGAAGCTCAAGATGTGGGTAGTGGTAGAGAGTCAATGCCGGCGCAGATATCTGGAGAAAACATTGAAATTGCTTTTAACATTAAATATTTGATGGAAGGCTTGAAAGAGTTACCATCTTCCGAAATTCAAATGCATCTAAATCAAAGCCTGACTCCAGTTATTTTTACACCATTGGGTGGTTTGAAAATGACCTATTTAGCTATGCCTGTGCAACTGAGAAGTTGAAGGAGGCAGGGGGTAGGGAGCAGGGGGCAGGGGAGAAGAACAGATTCAAACCTCTTTCTCTTTATTGAGATGTTGTTTAGAAAATGTTATATAACACCCTAACAATTGTTGAGCAAATCATTAAATTTAGCACTTTCGTCGTAGGGGCAATTCATGAATTGCTCCTACGACAGATATAGTTCAAATACATGAAAACTGCTGTAAAAGGATTTGGAGATAAATAAAGACGGGTTGCAGCCCGTCTAAAAAATAGCTTGAAAGTGCAAATACACCTTGTATAGTTATTAAAAATAACACAGTTAATTTGCTCAGAGTTGCCAATTTGCCAAGTGGCTTTCCATATTTGCGGGCTGTCCCTGCCCTCTTGCTCCCTGCCCCCTTGCTCCCTGCGTCCTTCTCCCTGCCTCGTTCAAGTGAAGTTAAAGCAGATGCCCAGCCTACAAGAATCATTCCTTAATTCAGCAAAACCCGCAGTTTTGGAGCCTTCCCTAGTATAAAAGTAGTAATAATTGCCCTTAAAAAATATTGTTTAGTCTAAATCAGTCATAGTAGAATTTACAGCTACTGCATACAAAAGCTTCTCTAAGTGTTTTACCAGAGCGGCGAAGTTGTATTCGACTCAACCAGCAGCTAAGATCAAGGTTTATAAGCATCAAATATGAACGTTTTACTTCTATACCCCCTTTTTCCAAAAAGTTTTTGGTCTTTTGAAAAAACACTGGCTTTATTAGACCGTAAAGCAATGCTACCGCCTTTAGGTTTGGTAACTGTAGCCGCGATATTACCTCAAGAATGGGAGTATAAACTAGTAGATCGAAATGTTCGTGCCTGTACGGAAGCAGAGTGGGCTTGGGCCGATTTGGTTATTATGTCGGCGATGATTGTGCAAAAAGAGGATTTACTCTGTCAGATATTAGAAGCAAAACGCAGAGGTAAACGGGTAGCTGTGGGTGGACCTTTCCCGACAGCGTTACCAGATGAAATGACATCCGCCGGAGTGGATTACTTGATATTGGACGAAGGGGAAATTACCCTACCCTTATTTGTAGCAGCGATCGCACGGGGCGATCGCACAGGCATTTTTCGCTCTGGCGGTGAAAAACCCGATGTTACCAACACTCCCACCCCTCGCTTTGACTTGCTAGAGTTTGAAGCTTATGCGGAAATGTCGGTGCAATTTTCCCGTGGATGCCCCTTCCAGTGTGAATTCTGCGACATTATTGTGCTATACGGTCGCAAACCTCGCACCAAAAACCCAGAACAGTTATTAGCAGAACTTGATTATCTCTACAAACTGGGTTGGCGGCGCAGTATTTTTATGGTGGATGACAACTTCATCGGTAATAAGCGGAATGTCAAATTATTTTTGAAGTCTCTTCTGCCCTGGATGGTAGAACATAACTATCCCTTTTCTTTTGCGACAGAGGCTTCAGTTGATTTAGCCCAAGATCAAGAACTGATGGACTTGATGGTAGCGTGTAATTTTGGAGCCGTTTTTCTGGGAATTGAAACCCCCGACGAAGAAAGTCTCACTTTTACTCAGAAATACCAGAATACCAGAGACTCGCTCAGTGATGCGGTGAATAGGATTACCCGCTCAGGGTTGCGAGTTATGGCAGGTTTTATCATTGGGTTTGATGGCGAGAAAGTAGGAGCCGGGGCGCGAATTGTCAAGTTTGTTGAGCAAACAGCAATACCCACTGCCTTATTTAGTATGCTGCAAGCGCTTCCAGATACAGCGCTTTGGCATAGATTAGAAAAAGAAGGACGACTCCGCAATAAATCAGCCAACATCAACCAAACTACGTTGATGAACTTTGTCCCAACTCGACCGTTAGAAGACATCGCTCGTGAATATGTGCAGGCGTTCTGTGATTTGTATGAGCCAGAACGGTTTTTAGAGCGTACATACAAACACTTCCGGCTTTTGGGCGAAGCAACCTACCCGAAAAAGGGCAAAGCTGCCAAGAAACCATTGAACTGGAAAGTACTCCGAGCGTTTCTAATCATTTGCTGGCGGCAAGGTGTACGTCGTCAGACGCGCTGGCAATTTTGGCGCAACCTGTGGAGTATGTATCGGCATAATCCGGGTGGGGTGAGTAGCTACTTAGCCGTTTGTGCCCAAATTGAGCATTTCTTGGAGTATCGCCAAATTGTTCGGGATGAAATTGAGGCTCAAGTGGCTGATTTTCTGGAAGCAGAAGCTAGGGTAAAACCTGAAGCGCAAGTGATGGTTAATTCCTAGTAAATTAAATTTGCAATACCTTGCAATACGGTTTGGTTAAGGCAAGAGACGCGATAAATCGCCGTCTTTACAAAGGACTGATTATTGTAGAGACGGCGATTTATCGCGTCTTTGTGATCGTACAATGCATCCCGATACAATGTCCTATTGGTATAAGTGACCATGCCACTCGATAATTTGGAGATTAATGAAGCGATCGCAGTACAATTTGCTCAATTAGTACTGGATTGTATTGAGCGGGAGTATCCTAACAGTATTCTGCGTTGGGCTGAGAGCGACGAGGATATAAAACCACCGCGTCAATTGACTCCTGCTTTTTATGGCTGCTTAGATTGGCATTCAGCCGTACATGGTCACTGGTTGCTGGTACGTCTGCTGCGTCACTTTCCTGAAGCCTCTTTCCATGCAGCGTCAAAGCAAGCACTTGGGCAAAGCCTAACACCTGAGAAAATTCAAGGAGAGATTGCCCATTTTCAACGGCGACCCTTTTTTGAATTTCCTTACGGTGTGGCCTGGTTCCTGCAACTGGCTGCGGAACTTCACGAGTGGAATCATGCTCAAGCGAAAGAATGGCGGGTTGTATTAGAACCGCTAGAAAAGTTGATTGCTGATAACCTACAGCGCTGGATTAACGAACTGATACTGCCAAATCGCACAGGGGTACATAGCCAAACAGCTTTTGCACTTGGTTTGATGCTAGATTGGGCAAGGATTACCGAAAATACTGATTTTACTCAGTTATTGGAGAATAAAGCACGGCAATTTTATCTTAGCGATCGCAACTACTCGTTACAATTTGAGCCACTTGGCTATGATTTTCTCTCTCCTGGACTTGCTGAAGCAGACCTGATGCGGCGAATTTTGCCAACAACAGATTTCACTGACTGGCTAACTGATTTTCTGCCACAAATACCCATTGATAATTCAGTAAATTGGTTAGAACCTGCCAAAGTAGATAATCCTCAAGATTATATGCAAGCCCACTTCTATGGTCTTAATCTCAGTCGTGCTTGGATGCTTGATGGTATCATCTCTGGATTGGCAAATAGCGATCGCCGCATAAAAACACTCCGTTCTGCTGCTCTTCACCATCGTCAGCATGGACTCACAGATGTTGTAATTGAACATTATGCAGCTAGCCACTGGCTAGGAACCTTTGCCGTTTACCTCTTAACGAACCGTGGGTTGCCCCTCATCAGTGCTGAGAGACGCGATTAATCGCGTCTGTACAAAAGTTAGGAGTTATTATTCTCCCCATTCCCCATTCCCCATCCCCCATGCCCAATCCTTAAAAGATGCCAAGTAAATATGCCTTAGCTGACTGAGACTGTCAGGATCATAGAGTAAAGAGTAAAAGGCAATCTATTTTGACTTTTAACTTTCTCCTTTTGTTCAACTTCCACAACGGGAGGTTTAATCTTGACTAAATTAAAAGTTGGTATCAATGGCTTCGGCCGAATCGGACGACTCGTGCTTCGCGCTGGCATCGATAATCCCAATATTGAATTTGTGGGCATTAACGACCTAGTACCACCAGATAACCTTGCTTACTTATTAAAGTACGACTCAACCCACGGTCAATTAAAGCACAAGGTTGAAGCCAAGGAAGACGGCATTCTCATTGACGGACATTTCATTCCTTGTGTGTCGGTGAGGAATCCAGCAGAGTTACCTTGGGGAAAATCAGGTGCAGATTATGTCGTGGAAGCCACCGGACTTTTCACTGACTACGAAGGAGCCGCAAACCACCTAAAAGCAGGTGCAAAGCGCGTGGTAATTTCTGCTCCCACCAAAGATCCAGATAGAGTTACGACTTTACTTATGGGTGTCAATCATCACCTATTTGACCCCAGCAAAGATATCATTGTCTCCAATGCTAGCTGCACTACAAACTGTCTAGCTCCCATAGCTAAAGTCATCAATGACAACTTTGGGTTGACTGAAGGGTTGATGACCACCGTCCATGCCATGACTGCCACTCAGCCAACTGTAGACGGACCTAGCAAGAAAGACTGGCGGGGTGGTCGAGGTGCAAGCCAGAATATTATTCCCTCCTCCACAGGCGCAGCTAAAGCTGTAGCACTGGTTTTACCAGAATTGAAGGGTAGATTGACTGGTATGGCATTACGAGTTCCGACTCCCGATGTCTCTGTAGTTGATTTAACTTTTAAAACTGCTAAAGCCACTAGTTACAAGGAAATCTGTGCTGCTATGAAAGAGGCTGCCGCAGGTTCCCTAGCAGGTATTTTGGGATACACAGATGAAGAAGTAGTTTCCACAGATTTTCAAGGCGATACCCATTCTAGTATCTTCGACGCAGGTGCTGGAATTGAGTTGAATTCTAACTTCTTCAAGGTAATTGCCTGGTATGACAACGAGTGGGGCTACTCGAATCGCGTGATTGACCTGATGTTGTCTATGTCACAAAAGGAAAAACTCGCTTCTACAGTTGCTGTGGTTTAATTGGTCATTTGTCATTGGTCATTGGTCATTGGTGATTAACTTTTGACTTTTGACCGTTGACTTTGGGGATTTGGGTCAAATGGTAAATACACTTAAAACAAAACGCAATCTAGTATTTTTATTTAGCAAACCAGTGATATGAAGCACATGTGAATTTGGATGCGAAGTCTCTTAATTACGAATTACGTTAGCGAGTCCGCCAGCGTCATTACGAATTACGAATTGGTATAAACCATCCAAATTTGCAGGTTACTCCTCAACCCCTAATCCCTATGCGTCGAACCAAAATCATTTGTACTGTTGGGCCGGCTACTTCTGCACCCGAAAAGCTACAAGCTTTAGTAGAAGCTGGTATGAATGTGGCACGGTTGAATTTTTCTCACGGGGCTTATGAATTCCACGCCCAAACTGCTCATTATCTCAGACAAATTAGTAATGAGCGGCAAAAGCCCATCGCAATAATGCAAGACTTGTGTGGGCCAAAGATTCGTTTGGGAACTTTGCCACCGGAAGGTTTAAATTTAGAAGCTGGTAGTGAAGTTACTTTTGTTTTACAAGAAAAGGGTGAGAGTATTGACGAACTACCCCTACCATTGCCGACTCTGTTTGCAATGGTGCGACCAGGTGAACCGATTTTAATTAATGATGGTCGCGTCAAGTTAATTGTTACCGATCGCGATGCCGATCGCATTCGCGCCCAAGTGAAAACTGGCGGGTTAATTTCCACACATAAAGGAGTAAATCTACCACAAACTCCTTTACCTGTTAGTTCCATCACCGAAAAAGACTTACTGGATCTACGCTTTGGGATTCAGTTGGGTGTAGATTGGGTAGCGGTGTCCTTCGTCCAATCGCCACAAGACTTAGAACCCGCCAAGCGCATGATTGAAGCGGCTGGTGCTTCCATCCGCTTAATTGCCAAAATCGAAAGAGCAGAAGCACTAGAAAACTTTGATTCCATTCTGAAAGTTGCCGACGCAATTATGATTGCCCGTGGCGATTTAGGAGTAGAAGTGCCAATTCACGAAGTACCCCTCATTCAAAAAGATATTATTCGCCGTTGCAATCGTGCTGGCAAACCGGTGATTACAGCCACCCAAATGCTAGAGTCGATGATTAGCGCCCCCGATCCCACCCGCGCCGAAGCAACCGATGTTGCCAACTCCATCTTAGATGGTACGGATGCAGTCATGCTTTCTGGTGAAACAGCTGTCGGACAATATCCTATCGCCGCCGTCCAGATGATGCACAATATCGCCGTGCGGACAGAACAAGCTCTAGATGAGGGTAGCAAACACGCCTGGTGTCATGAAGCAGGTAGTCTCAGCGTTACCGAATCTGTAGCAGAATCCGTGTGTCGCATCGCTTATGAAACAGGTTCACGGGCAATTCTCTGTAACACTTCATCAGGAAATACAGCGAGAATGGTGTCTAAATATCGGCCGACTTCTCCCATTATTGCCCTCACCTCCGACATTACCGCTTATCGCCAACTAGCGCTTTCTTGGGGTGTGGAAGCTTTGCTGATCCCACCAGTCCACCATGCTGAAGAGATGTTTACCAATGTGGTGAACACAGTTGTAGATATGGGTCTAGCGAATAAGGGCGATAAAGTAGTGATTACCTCTGGTGTTCCAATTGGTAAATCGGGCACAACTAGTTTAATCAAAGTGCATTCCATTGGACAGCCAATATCGGCATAAGCCACTTAGAATAAGGCTGTGGCTCAAGATAGTAAGCAAAATTGGGCAATGATTCCGAAAAATTGCCAGAATCAGAATTGAAGGAACTAAGGACTGGGGACTGGTGACTGGGAAGATAAGGAAGAGAATAATAACTCTTGTACAGACGCGATTAATCGCGTTTCTACTTCTAACTCAGCACTCAGCACTCGCTAGGGAATAAGTAAATCCTGTAACATTCATCATGGAGTCTTTTATGTCTAAGAATTTACTAGAACAATTGCGAGAAGTGACTGTTGTGGTCGCGGATACGGGGGATATCCAGGCAATTGAAAAGTTCAAACCCCAAGATGCCACCACCAATCCTTCTCTGATTACTGCTGCGGCGCAAATGCCAGAATATCAGGGAATTGTCGATCAAACTTTACTGCAAGCGAAGAAAGATGCTGGAGACGGAGCCACCCAAGCACAGATAGTTTCTCTAGCTTTTGACCGTTTAGCAGTTGCTTTTGGATTAAAGATTTTACAAATTATTCCCGGTCGTGTGTCTACAGAAGTAGATGCTCGCTTGTCCTACGATACCGAAGCTACTCTGACTAAAGCACGGGATTTAATTGCCCAGTATAAAGCTGCTGGAATTGGCCGCGATCGCGTTTTAATTAAAATCGCCAGCACTTGGGAAGGTATTCGCGCTGCGGAAATTCTTGAAAAAGAAGGTATTCACTGTAACCTTACCTTGTTGTTTGGTCTTCACCAAGCGATCGCCTGTGCAGAAGCCGGCGTTACTCTAATTTCTCCCTTCGTCGGTCGGATTCTTGACTGGTACAAAAAAGATACCGGACGCGATAGCTACCCAGCAACCGAAGATCCAGGAGTTTTGTCTGTCACCAAAATCTACAACTACTACAAGAAATTCGGCTATAAAACCGAAGTTATGGGAGCTAGCTTCCGTAACCTTGGTGAAATTACTGAACTTGCAGGTAGTGATTTGCTAACCATTTCTCCATCACTTTTGGCTGAATTGCAGTCAACTGTTGCAGAACTGCCACGCAAACTTGACCCAGCCAAGGCAGCAAGTTTGTCAATCGAAAAGATATCTATTGACAAAGCTAGCTATGACAAAATGCACGCTGCTGACCGCATGGCAACTGACAAACTAGACGAGGGCATCAAAGGTTTCACTAAGGCATTAGAAGACCTTGAAAAACTTTTGGCAGACCGACTAGTTCGCCTTGAAGGAGAAGTAGTAGCAAGTCATTAGAAGATAACAATAGTTAGTGGTTAGTGGTTTAATCACCAACCACTAGCCATTAGTTAGCGGTATCAGCCTTCCTCAATAACGACCTCGGATAATGCTGTATCGTCCGTAGGGCTGCCGTCGTTGGATAAACTGCCGTTGTCTTAACTGCTCCCGTCGTCGGATATTTTGGTATCGTCCGAAAGGCTGCCGTCGTCGGATATTTTGGTATCGTCCGTAGGGCTGCCTCTGTCGGATAATCTGCCGTCTTCGGATCATTCGGTATCGTCCTGGCCGCCGTTGAGCAATTAAAAGCTCTACAGTTTTATCTCCAATTAGGTTAGCTTCTGGTGCGGCGCTCTGTTCATTGCGAGCATTATTTAAAGAAATATCTTTTGCTTCAGCTAATGAGGGCGGATACACAAAGGCACATAGCAATAGCGCTATTGAGGATAACTTCCTAAGACCTTTCATGTTTTTGCTTCTACTAGACTTTGGTAATAACTTTATTAAAACACCTGAAAGTCTGCAAATTACCCCTTATACACTTTTTTAAACTTAAATTTGGTATTAAATCCTGTATTTAAATTTCAATCTTATGGATAATTGCAAATTATATCAACCTGTGTAATAAAGAAGTAATCGTCTAGCAAAATATGATTTTTTTCAATAGGCATATTAAAAAATGACCTAATACTCCGTCTCAAGTTAAGAAAGATTTACACATTACAATAAAGTTCAGTTAGAGGCGATTTATAAACTAAAAATACAATTCTTGTAGTGGCATGGCAAGACTAAAATAGTGCATTAGACGTAGGTTGGGTGAAGCGGAGCGCAACCCAACATATATCAGTTACTACAATTTTTTTGCAACGTTTTAGCCTTGCCACGCCACTACTTAGGATTTACTTTATAAATCAATACGGTTCAAAGCGCTACTTGTACAAAATCGTGGGTTTTGAGACGCGATAAATCGCCGTCTCTACAAGTGTTTTGGTTTTATCTGAACTGTATTACTTGATAAATGGTCTCTTAGAGAACAAAATACTAACTTGTGTAGTTTTGATTGATTCCCAAAACCCAACTTTATTATAAGACTGATTAGGTTTTGCTATTGCTCAACCCAACCTACAAATTTATAACTCTTTTAACTACACAAATCGGAAAATAAACGGGTAGCGGTACGACACATTCGGATGGTTTAGAACATTGATAATGGCAATAATTGGCATAATAAAACTGACCACGCCCAAAGCAATCAATAACAAAATACCAATTCCCACAACAGTCAACAATGCAAAGATAATTGCATAAATATAAAGATTTATATGAAAATTGAGTGATTCTTTGGCATTGCTTTTAATAATCGGGTCATTACTAATTAACAAAATTGCAATCGGTATGCCAATGGAGATAATCGTAGAGCTAAAAAATATTGCTCCGTGGCTTAGGGCTGATAAAAGCTTGCGTTGCTGAATGTCTTCCATGCCACAATTCCTCTTTTAGAGACTTAAATAGTGACTATTACTGGATGTCACTGTAGTTACGATCTGATATTAGCGTTAGTTAATCACTCTCTGCACAAACCACCCTAAGACACTCAATCCCAACAATAAAGGCGTTAACCAATCACCCCAACGCACATATAAAGTTTGTGTCTGTCGCCGATAAATTGTTTCAGCATGAGTTTCGTAAGTATTATATCCAGACATCCACAAGGTTCTCCCATGAGGATCTACAAAGGCTGAATAGCCAGTATTAGTTGCCCGTGCTGACCAGCGATCGGTTTCAATTGCCCGCATGATATCCTGTGCATGGTGCTGGAATGGCATGGATGCAGTGTAATGGGCATCGTTAGAAGAACTGAGGATAAATTGCCCACCCGCCACAGCTTGACGGCGAAATTGTTCAGGAAAAGCAGATTCGTAACATATACTAGCGATCGCACGACCAAAAGGAGTGTCAAATATCTGATTTGCTGAACCGGGAACTTGGTGTGCCTCCAAAGGCGACAAGCGTTGAATTAACCCGCCGAAAATCCCTTCAAAGGGAATATATTCTCCCAAAGGTACGAGTTTTGACTTATCGTAGCGACTGACAATTTCACCCTTACTGTTGAAAGTAAACAAGCTAATTGTATAACTGTCTCCTCGTTCGCCAAAAGCCCCAATCCAAGCAACTACACTTTTTTCCTTCACTGCTGCGACTAAGGCAGTTCCCAACAAGTTGCGTTGGAAAATAGGTAAGGCTCCTTCTGGTGTGAGAACTGCATCTACACCTTGGTCTGCTAAAGTTAAATACCCATTAGTGTAATTTTCTTGGGCGCGACGAAAGCCTTCGGAACTTCGTAAAAGTCGGTTCGGGATATTACCCTGAACAATCCCCACTTTTAACGCTGCTTCTGGGGGTTGGGCAATGGGACGACTGTATAAGAAAAAACCGATGAGGTGTAAGGTAATTAATAATCCTATGGCGGCAACTAAGTATTTATTAACGAACCGCAGAGGCGCAGAGAACACGGAGGAAATGTTCTCTGCGCCCTCTGTGCCTTTGCGGTTTATCCATCCTTCAGCAATTAACCCATTTACAGCAACAATTGCTGCTGTTACAGTATTAGACCCAGAGAGTTGACCTAGATGTACAATTACGAGATTGTGCGGACTTTGAGTGTAAGCAAGTGAACTCCACCACAGAGGGCCAGCACTCCAAAGGCTCTCTAAGGCGCACCAGACGGCTGTACCAATAAGTACACGTAACCACGGTTTTTTCCCACCCAGGCGAACCATTACAGCCGCCCAAATAGTAAGGAATACCCCACCCAAGACACTGATAAATCCCCAACAAAAAAGCGTGATTGCCAAGCTTGGCAACCAAGGAACGCCCAACCATGTCATTGGATGAATTCCGGTAATCCAGAATAGGGCGACACCGTGAAAACCAATACCCCACAGGAAAGCCGGGGGGAATTGGTTTTTACCTTTGGCTGAAGTTACAACTAGCACCCATAAGGGAACTATGGCAATCCAAGCCAGGAACCATGCACCTACTGGGGCTACGGTTAGCCCCATTAAAATGCCGCTAGCTAAGGCAATTAAATAAGGGAGTAAGGTGGTTAACCTCTCTCCCTGCTTTTTATTCTGCTTCTTCTGCATCGGCAGCATCAGGTGGAACTATTGCTACTCCGGTAATAGCGTCATCTTCGTCTAAACGCTGCACTCTGACTCCAGTTGCCGATCGCGATTGGATAGAAATTGCATTTACCGCTTGACGGATGATAATACCGCGATTTGTCACCATCATGATTTCATCATCATCATTGTTGACAATGCGTAGGGTTGCCAACTTGTCTTTAGTTTTGCGGTTTTTGAACTTGGTTGCCATTAAACCTTGACCAGCACGATTTTGTAGTCGGAACTGGGCAACGGGTACGCGCTTACCATATCCTCCCATTGTAATTACCAACACCCAAGGGCCAACAATGCCACTGCTAGGCACTTCTACTGACTCTTCAGTAGTTTCGGTAATTTCGATATCTTCTGTTTCGATTGTTTCGATTGCTTCGATATCTTCTGTTTCGGCTATTTCAGCTTCTGTAACATCCAAAGTTTCAAGAATTGCTGCGGGTAGAATATCCATACCCACCAGTTCATCTTTATTTTTGAGTTTCATGGCTTTCACCCCACGAGTCGCCCTACTTAAAGGACGCAGTTGTTCGTGGTTGCACCGGAAGTTAATCGCCATTCCGTTACGAGAACCAATGATTACACTGTCCTCGACTCTGGCGCGTCGCACCCAGCGCAGTTGGTCGCCTTCTTCTAAGGAAATGGCAATCAAACCATTGGCACGAATATGACTAAAGGCTGCCAATTCGGTTTTCTTGATATTGCCGCCCTTAGTGAGCATGACCAGATATTCTTCGTTGCTAAACTCGTCAACGGGTACAATCGAGGTGATTTTTTCCTCTTTGGGGATGGGTAACATCTGGACAATTGGTGTCCCGCGACTGGTACGCGAACTCGCTGGAATTTGATACGCTCTCAGGCAATAAACAACACCACGCTCACTAAAGAATAAAATACTGTCGTGATCGCAGCAAGTTAAGAAATGCTCAATGGTATCATCATCTTTTACCTTGGCTGCGGCTTTACCTCTGGTAGCACGGCTTTGCGCTTCAAAGGTATTAACTGGCATCCGTTTGATGTAGCCTTGCTCTGTCACCAGAATTATCGCTTTTTCATTGGCAATTAAGTCGCGATCGTCTAATTCCCCTTCCCCTGGTAAAATCACCGTGCGGCGGGGTGTGGCAAAGTTAGTTTTCAGTTGCCCGACTTCGGTTTCAATGATTTCTAGCACTCTCTCCCGGCGTGCCAAAATATCTTGCAAGTCGGTAATTTTTGCTTGTAATTCGTCGTGTTCCAAACGAATTTTGTCTGCTTCTAAGGCAGTTAATCGCCGCAATTGCATCTGCAAAATCGCATCTGCTTGCACTTCCGAGAGTCCATAAGTTGTGATTAATTCGCCTTTGGCTGTCGGCGCATCGGGCGCATGGCGAATCAAGACAATAATTGGATCTAACTGTGACAGGGCAATTAATAACCCTTGGAGGAGATGATCGCGTTCCTCGGCTTTCCGCAGTTCGTAGCGGGTGCGTCTAGCAATGGATTCGATGCGAAAATCTAAGAAGACGGTTAAAAACTGCTTGAGGGTGAGTACTTGAGGTTCGCTATTCACCAACGCCAGCATATTCGCCCCAAAGTTGGCTTGCAGTGGCGTTTGTTTGTAAAGGTTGTTCAGAACGACGCGGGGATAAGCATCACGTTTGAGTTCGATGACAACTCGCATCCCGTCGCGATCGCTTTCATCCCGGATATCTGCGATGCCCTCTAGCCGCTTTTCGTTCACCATTTCGGCGATTTTTTCAATCAGCGCCGCTTTATTGGTTTGATAGGGCAATTCGGTGATGATAATTGCTTCTCTATCTGGCCGTCCCCGTTGTTCAACGGTTTCAATGTTAGCGACACCACGCATGGTAATAGAACCACGCCCAGTAGTGTAAGCTTCTCGAATCGCAGATGTCCCCAAAATTTGCGCCCCAGTTGGAAAGTCTGGGCCGTGGACATACTGCATTAATTCGAGATCGGTGATTTCGGGATTGTGGATTACAGCCACCAAAGCATCAATCAATTCGCCCAAATTGTGGGGGGGAATGTTGGTTGCCATGCCCACGGCAATCCCAGAGGAACCGTTGAGCAATAATTGGGGAATCCGTGCCGGTAAGACTGTGGGTTCTTGTTGAGAACCGTCGAAGTTATCGGCAAAATCTACAGTTTCATACTCAATATCGTGGAGTAAACCAGCGCTAGTTAAAGCTTGTAAGCGACATTCTGTGTACCGCATGGCGGCTGGCGGATCGTTGTCTACCGAACCGAAGTTACCATGTCCGTTAACTAGGGGCGATCGCATGGAAAAATCCTGCGCCATCCGCACCAAGGCATCATATACTGCTGTGTCGCCGTGGGGGTGATATTTACCTAATACTTCCCCCACCACACGGGCGCATTTCTTAAAGGGGCGATCGTGGAGCAGACCTAGCTCGTGCATTGCGTAGAGAATGCGACGATGCACAGGTTTTAGACCATCCCTGGCATCTGGCAACGCCCGACCCACTATCACGCTCATGGCGTATTCCAGATAAGACTGCGACATTTCGGTTCGCAAATCTATCGGGATAATCCTCTCCTGTGAGGTTGTCATAACCTAAAAATCTCCAAAAATCGTAGATTTTAGCTTGTTTACTCAACAAAGCGCAAAATTATTCTAAATTACTCTTGAATAATTGCCATAATTTGATATAATTCTAGCATAATATTGCCATTTTTTGCCTAGGCAGCTAATCCAAAATCTCTAGTGAAAGAAGATATAATAACTTACATTTGGGAAGCTTTTAGTTATTTAACAAGAGCAGTGAAATAAAAGGTTGATTAGCGCAAATTCGCCTAACTTGAAACATGACAGAGTAAAGTTAAGAAAACAATCTAAAATTGGCTTTATCAACTCTTACTTTGATAACCGTTATTTACTATAATTTTTGCTTACTCAGGTCTTAAAAATAAAAGCGTAGTTGATAATTTCTACTTGAAAGAAATAGCAAAATTGGAGAAAGGCTACCAAGACGCAATTAAAGGAAGACTTGTAGCAATTCGTATTTATAATCGACAAAATATTTTGACGTAAAGGAGAGGAAATTTTGGCAGCAGTCCGAGTCCGCCAGCATGTTAATCCACTTGCTAACAAGTATCAAACACCAGCAAGTCCCCTTGAGTGGGAAAAAATTTATGCAAAGCCAAATCAACCACTACATTTAGATATTGGCTGCGCTAAAGGACAGTTTTTATTAAATATGGCCCAAATAGAACCCAACTGGAATTATCTCGGCTTAGAAATTCGAGAACCGTTGGTAAAAGAGGCGAATAAGTTACGTTCGGAGTTGGCTTTAACAAATCTGCACTACTTATTTTGCAATGTGAATAATTCACTGCGATCGCTGTTATCTTCTCTCCCTCCAGGAAGTTTACAGCGTGTGACAATTCAATTCCCCGATCCTTGGTTTAAAACCCGCCATGCTAAACGCCGTGTAGTGCAACCAGAACTAGTGGCAGAATTAGCCAGTTATTTGGCGGTTGGTGGGGTTGTATTTGTGCAATCAGATATGGAATTTATCGCGGTGGAAATGCGCGATCGCTTCGCCGCCCACCCAGCTTATCAGAAAGTTGGAACAGAAGAATGGTTAGCAGAAAATCCGCTACCAGTCCCTACAGAACGAGAAATAGGCACACAAAAAAAGGGTGAACCTGTTTATCGGGCTTTGTTTGTCAGACGAGAAGTTGTGAATGAGGGGTAGTAAGGCAATACAGTTCAGTTAAGCATTTCTTTCTTCTCTTTGCGTCCTTTGCGTCCTTGGCGGTTCGTTAAAAAGATTGACTTTGACAAAGAGCTTTAGCCTTAACTGAACCGTATTGGGTAGTAAGGGAGTTCCAACTAAAAAAACATCTCATCGCTTTGGCGAACAGGGGAAGTAGGGGGCGCTGGCGTTGCAGGAGAGGAAGAATCGAATGATTATCGTCGCTCCCAAAATTGAATAATTTAATTTCTGGAAGTCCCTAACAAGCAATTCCTTTGGAGAAACTTTGCTGCATTCTTTAAATGTATATAATTTAACCTAAATCACTTAACTTATATGCTTAAGCTTCTAGTAAAGGAAGGGTGACGGTAAAGGTTGTACCTACTTCAACTTGACTATTGACTACAATCTTGCCTCCGTGTGCATCGACACATTTTTTGACAATCGCTAGTCCCAAGCCAGTACCTGGAATGGTTCCAACATTGTCAGCACGTTGAAAAGGCTGAAACAGCCGTTTTTGGTCTTCTTGAGGAATGCCAATTCCCGAATCTTGAATTCGGAAAATTACTGTTTTTTCCTGACCAATTAATTCAAAACGCACTATACCGCCCGGTAGTGAATACTTGATCGCATTGCTAAGTAAATTGCCTAAAATATGCCGCAGCAAGCTTTCATCCCATAATGCCTCGTCTAATTGCCCACAACTGGCGAACACCAAAGTTAGATGCTTCTCATTTGCGATCAATCTAACTTCTTCGACCATTTGGCGGCAAAAAGCTTCTAAATCTATACAAATGAGTTCATACCCCAGTCTGCCAGAATCAGCTTTGCCGATGAATGTAACTTCATCCAATAGCTTTGCCATATTTTTGATCGCCGAACGAATCATTTGCAAATGATTCAGTTTTTTCTCTTTGGTCAATCTTTCATCCTGGTTTTGTAGCAAACCAGCAGCCAAGAGAATAGTATTTAGGGGATTGCGGATGTCATGGGAAAGCATTGAAACAAATTCAGATTTGAACTGGTTAAGTTCATTGGCTTTCACCAGTTCCGCAGTTCGTTCTTCAACCCGGGTTTGTAATGTTTCATTGACTGTGCGTAATGATTCTAAAACCTGCTTGCGCTCGATCGCATAACGCAAAGAGCGAACCAACACATCCACATTTACCTGGCGCTTGACTAGATAATCTTGTGCCCCCTGCCGCACTGCTTCAATTGCCAGTTCTTCGTCATTTGTATTGGTTAGGACAACAATCGGTATACTTGGCGCTTGGCTAATCAGAGGAGGTAGAGATGATAATCCTTGGCTGTCAGGTAGAGTTAAATCTAATAAAATAACATCATAATTACATTGACTGAGTTCCTGAAATGCTTCGCCCAATCGCTTTACATGAACCAAAGTAAACTCTTGGGACTGGGCTTGTGCCAGAAACTCTTGTAACAACCTCGCATAAGCTAGGTTATCTTCAATTAATAAGATTTTTACTGAGTAGCTCACAGCCATAATCTTCGGGTTTCACCCCCTATTGCTCCTCTATCTTGTCATTTGTCATTTGTCATTATTTCACCTTGTCCCCTTGTCCCCTTGTCTCCCCCTGCCCCCTTTTCTCCCCCTGCCCTCTACCTCACTCCGATGGTAGCGTTACAGTAGAGAGCCAAAAATCTTCGATACTCTTGACGATTTGAAATAATTGGTTCAGGTTGCGAGATTTAGTGATATAGCAATTCACATGTAAATCGTAGCTGTGAAAAATGTCATCCTCATTTTTTGAGGTTGTTAACACAACAACTGGAATACGCTTTAGTAGTGGGTCGGCTTTGATTTCCGCCAGCACTTCTCGACCATCTTTTTTAGGCAAATTCAAATCCAATAGAATGAGGTCAGGGCGTAGTGCATCAGCATATTCACCTTCTTGGCGTAAATAAGCCATAGCATCTATACCATCCCTGACCGTTACCACCTGGTAGGGCACTGAACTATTTTTCAACGCTTCTTGGATTAAGCGAATGTCAGCTTTATTGTCCTCGACCAAAAAGATGGTTTTGTGTTTTTCTCCCGTTTCTACGCTCAAGTTCGCGTCCTCCAACTGGAATCGTAAAGTAGAAGGTTGCGCCTTCACCCAGTCCTGACTCTACCCAAATCCGCCCTCGGTGACATTCGACGATCTTCTTACAGATGGCTAAACCCATACCTGTACCAGTATATTCATCCCGCGTGTGTAAGCGCTGAAAAATTACAAAAATGCGATCACTAAATTTTGGGTCAATGCCAATTCCATTATCCCGTACTGAGAACAACCATGCGTCTTCTATCCTTTCTGCTCCCACATGAATTTGTGGCGGCTGATCGCTGTGGAACTTAATGGCGTTACCGATGAGGTTCTGGAATAGCTGCATCATTTGGGTGCTATCAGCCATTACTGTTGGTAAGGGATCGTGGGTGATAATAGCGCCAGTTTCATTAATGCGTTGACGCAAATTGCCCAACCCTCGATTTAAGGCTGTCTCTACCTCGGTCATTTGAAATGCGATCGCCTGCATATCCACTTTCGAGTATGCCAGCACGTCATCAATCAACGTCTGCATCAGGCTAACTCCCTGCACAGCGTAGCTAATAAACTCTTGGGCATCTTCGTCAAGTTCTTCGCTATAGCGCATCTCTAACAGCTGCACGTAATTCACAACTTGATTGAGTGGTTCTTGCAAGTCATGGGAGGCGACGTAGGCAAACTTTTTCAGTTCGGCGTTAGAACGTTCTAAATCTTGGGCTAACTGGGCTAGTTCATCGGCTTGACGCAGCACAATATTTACAATTGCTTTCCGCAGTTCCAATGCTGCTTTAACTTCTACCTCTTTCCAAGGTAAAGATGTTAAGCGAACCGTTTCTTTCCACAGTTCAAATGATTTGCGTGGACATAAACGGACATTTCCTTCTGATTGGTTAACTTCAAACGCCTTATTAGGATCGCCACCCCAATTTACAGTTTGAATTACTTCTGGTCGGAACCACAAAACATAAGTCCGCTTGGCGATAGGAATCGCTAACAAACCGCTAGCGACATTTTTAAAGCTTTCTGCATCTGGATAAATCTGTGGCAAAGAATCTGTATAGAAGACTTCTTCTTCAACATTATTCTTTAGCCATTGGACTAAAAAATTCAGGTCTTCTTCTCTAGGTGTTTCACCAACTACCGTGCAATTTCCCGCAAAACAGACAGCCGCACCTTGAGCGCTAGCCAAATCTAAAAGATGCTGCGGGTTTTTAACTAAACCATCAATAAAGTTTTCTTCTTGAGACATATATTCAATCAAGACTGATTGAAGGTGTGTCAGATTTATCCGGTGATAATAATCTTCTGTCTCTTCTCTAGCTGAGATTTCTGCAAATATTACTCGCCCTAAAAATTCGCAAGCTTTACGCAATTCGTAGGAAACATATTTTGGGGATTGATGATGGCAAGCAATTAGTCCCCAGAGTTTTTGGTCTTTAATTAAAGAGATAGTCAGCGAGGCACCAACACCCATATTATGCAAATACTCTGTATGACAAGAAGCAGCACTTCTGAGAATAGAGTTGGTTAAATTAATCGGGCGATCGCTAATTGGATTATTGACAGGAAAAAGTTTGACTGGCTGAGAATAAGCATCAGGTATAATTCTGATCGAATTGGCAGCAAATAATTTTCTCGCTGGTTTGGGAATATCTGATTCTGGGTAATGCAGCCCTAAGTATGGTTCTAGGCTTTCTAGTTTGTCTTCAGCGACAACGGAACCATGTCCATCATCATCGAATTTATATAGCATTACCCTGTCAAATTCCGTTATTTTCCGAACTTCTTGAACGATAACTTGACAAAAGTCACGGAGATTTGCTGTTTTTTCTAGTTGATTAATAGAGGCTCTAGCTAGATGATAAAAGCTTAAAAATGGAATATTTTCTTGAGTAATAGCAGGTTCTAATTCCAGAATTAAAAACCCTTCTGTATTGCGGTGAAATATTGCATCAAATACTATGTAGTCATCACCTTTTTTTCGTACCCAAACTTTAGTGGGATTGATGAAATCAAGATTTTCCCCAGATAGCCCTGTTTTAATTCTCTCTATTTGAAAGGGATCAAGTAAATCTTCTAGTTTTTTGTGCAACATATTTTCGGGAGTAATTCCGAAAATTTTTAATGTATTAGTGCTAACTTGTAATATTTTTAGCCCCGGCTCCTCCAAAACTAACAGGACACCATGAGGCTGAATTTGGCTAGAAATATGAATTGGTGCCTCTTTCAAGCTAATTAAATTAATACCTGGGAATTGTAAGTTCATTTCCATGAAGATCCTCCTCTGTTGTCCGGGAGCATCAAAACTAGAATATCTAGAATAACGGATAATGATGAATGTAAAAAAATAAGTTTACATTCAGCATTTTTACTTAGTATCTAATTTCCCATGCCCTGATGTTGCGTTTTGCAGGCTTACTCTCATCTGCTTACGCTTTGAAAAGTCTAACAGCCAGTAAACTTACATAGGGATAATAAATGTGAAAACTATGTGATTAAACAATCATGTATATGTGTAGCTATGTTAAGTTTATAAATGAGTTTAGGAGTCATTATTCTTACCAAAACCCCTTTTAATCAAATCCAAGAGTTGAACCACATCCGCAGTTTATAACCGTCAGGGGAGAGGGGTAAACCCAAATAAATAGGCATCCAGAAAATAAAAGCAGCCAGAATAATAAAAGTAATGGTGACACCTAACGCCCGGAGTTGTTGATAATAGCTGCGAAGACACTGATCGACAAACCAAGCGATCGCTAAAAATACAAATACTACTGCACACATATAATGGTATATGAAAACGCACCTCGTCACTTTTACCCAAGGTGCTAAATTAGCAGCATAATTTATAACTAAATACAAACCAATCCAAGTATCAATACTAAGAGTTGCAGGTACTAAAAAACGCTTTTCTTTCACCCAAGGCATTACGGCTTGTGACACCAGCATCCCTACTAAAAACAACATAGCAGCAACACCAAACCACCACAAAAAGGGATTGCCCATTGCATGGACATCATAAATAACTTGTCCAGCACCAGCAGGTAAAGGTGGCCCCATGACAGGTAATGGTTCAGTGATACTTTCAGCCGTTTGATAATAATATGCCATTGGTCGAATCATCAAAGGCCATTTATACCAGGCAGCACAATAAGGATGTACATCCGAACTATTACCACCTAAATGCAAGTGAAATTTCAAAATTTGCTGATGTACTGCAATAAATCCATAAGTTTTATCTAGCTGAAGGTGAGGAATCCAGATGATGCTATAGATAAAAGCTGGAATTATTCCTAGATAAAATAACATCTGGAAAATATTTAGCTGAGTCAAGTTTTGTAGTGGTGACTCAGATGAGGGAGATGGTATAAATGGTGGAGAATAAGTACTAATTCCTACCTCCTGGCTCCTGAATTCTGCCGACGCTCGCGGACTCGCTACCGCTTCGCTATCCTGGCTCCTGCCTCCTGCCTCCTCCTCCAATGAGGGGGATTTAAAAGAGAGTTTGGCGTTAGCAAAAGAATGCGTTCCCTGAATTACCCAAGCTACTATCCAAATAAGATAAGCACCTGATAGGAACCATAAACCGTTCCACTTAGTACCGACTGACGCACCAAAAGCAATGCCAGCAAAAACTAACCAAAATGAACGTCGCCGATTTTGCTTATCTAATGCTAATAAGAAAAACCAGTGTCCTAATAAACCAAAGATGACAATATAAATATTACTTAAAGCATAACGAGATTCAACTAGAAAAAGGCCATCACATGCAGTAAACAAACCAGCAAGCAAAGCAAAGCTACGGCGATAACTCAATTGATAAGCGATCGCAGCTACAACTAAAGGGATAAATGAGCCAGTAAGGGCATTGAACCACCGATAAGTCCAAGGCGATCGCATTGAACCCGTTAGCCCATTTACTGTATCGTGCCAAAAAGGAATGTGACTACCAAGCCAAATGCCGATGCCAATCATATATTGGCTTAACGGCGGATGAGCATTAAAAAATGGTGTATGCGTGAGATAATTATTACCAAATTTGGCAAAGTAAACTTCATCAAATACCAGAGTATTGAATCGCTCCAATCCCCAAAACCTCAAGGCGAGTGAGAGGATAAATATACCCAACAGCCCAATTCGGAACCATTTTTTAGTCATTTGTCATTTGTCATTTGTCATTTGTCACTGGGCATTAGGCATTGGGCATTGATAAATAATCAATAAATAGTTAGTTTTTCTTCCCCTGCTTCCCCTGCTACCCTTACTCCCCCCTACTCCTACTCCCCCTCTACTCTTCAGGTGCATCTAGTTGGAACAGGAGTAGTTCAATACCGTAATACTTATTTGTCCGCCCTATTGGTTTCATACCCAATCGTTCTGTTACACGGATTGAAGCATGATTTTCTGGCTTTACTACAGCATAAATCACTGGCAAGTTCAAAACACTAAATCCGTAGTTGAGCATAACTCGTCCTGCTTCTGTTGCATACCCTTTACCCCAAGAAGCTCGCCGTAAGTGCCAGCCTACCTCATAATCTTGAGTGAGTAAACCATCTTTGTCAGGTAATTGTTCGAGAAGGATAGTTCCCACAATTGTTGTAGTTTCCTTTTCGACAATTGCCCAAGATCCATTACCATTGTCGTCAATTAAACGCAGACGCTGTGACTCAACACTTGTGATGCGAGAGCCGAGAAAGTGCGTAACTTCAGGATCATTATAAATTACAAAGGCTTCCTCGGCATCGCGTTCAGGTATCCAACTGCGAATAATTAAGCGTTCGGTTTCCAAAAGATTTGCCATCTTGCTTTTGACTAAACTAAATAGCCATTCTGCAAAATACTAAGATACTTATGGTTGAGCAGTCAAAAGTTTTGTAGACAATTACACAAACAAAATATGGCGATCGCTATATTACAAGCAGTGATCCAGAAGTTCAACCACTATTGGTTATGCAATCGCAAATTCTGAATCTTTCCGCAGTTCTTCAGACCGGAATCCCAACACAATCCGATCCTTTGGTATCCCTGCCTTCACCAATTCCGTTGCCACTCCCTCTTCAGTGCCATCACGTTGAATCCAAATTTTGCCATCTATAATATCAATGTGAATTAGACAGCCGTGAACGCGACGCGTTGCAGTTGGAGAGAGTTCTGGCACTGGCTCTCGACCAAGAATCATTACCAAATATCGATCCTGTTCTTTATCAAAAATAGTTTCATGCTGAATATCACTGTAAGAGTAAGGAATTTTCGTGTGTTCAGTAAGAATGGTGCAAATTAGCTGTCTGTATTGTTCCAGAGTATCCATCGGACTATAACCTCTCGCTTTGGATTGAAAACGATCAGAGGAATTTTGTAGTCTTCCAATATAAGTTTACCAAGTGGTTCTTCCTCAAAAATGATACTGCTGGCGAAATATTGCTTAACCTACCGACTGAGCCATAAGCTTTGCAAATTGCGAAGTTCGCGTGGTCGCTTGTGGAACACCGGACAGCCAGTG